>JAXDQI010000043.1:0-4949 GCA_034667965.1 Gammaproteobacteria bacterium | reverse complement strand
TCCATGAACATGGCTTCGGCATAGACGTCGAGCCAGGGACTGACCTGTTGATGACCGAGGGCGCCCAGAGTCTTGCGTTGATCCGGACGCTGCAGATCGTATTGCGGCGAGGTGTTGTATTTCAACGCGCTGGTAAAAGGCACGAAGGTGGCGGTACCGTTCGGGTTCAGCGCCAGGTCCTTGCCGGCATTCGTGATGAAATTGCCGTACGCGCCGCTCGAGCTCCCTGAGCAGACGAGCCCCGTCATGGCCTTGTTCAACGCGGTTTCGCAGGCCTCGAAGTTGCGCGACCCATCCAACACCGCGTCGATCGAGCGGTAGCTCGCATACATCGTCACGTTGCCCTTGTTGTCGGCGGTGTTGGTGCCGATGACCAGCGTGGTGTCGCTGGTGCGGCCGCCGAATTGGTTGCCGGGTATGATGGGCGCCACGGGGTAGTTCGCGCTTTGCAATACCGAGTTTGCGGAACCTCCTTGAGTATGCTGGGCTTCATTGAAGGTCTGCGTTATCTGAACGCCTTCGAAATTCCGCAGCAGGTGGAAGTTGACCACGCCGGCCATGGCATCGGAGCCGTATACCGCCGAAGCACCCCCGGTCAACACGTCCACGCCGGTGATCAGCGCGGTTGGAATGAAGTTGACGTCGGCCGCGGCCCCCCGCGGGCCTTGTGGGTCGCCCGGACCGAGCCTGCGGCCGTCGAGCATCACCAACGTGCGCGTCGGCCCGAGGCCGCGTAAGTTGATGTTCGCGACCCCCGTTGAATTGTTCGAGGTGCCCTCGCCCTGCGCGGTGTGGACCTGCGGAATTTCATTCAGCACATTTTCAATGTTGGTGGCGCCCTGAGCCTTGATCTCAACATCGGTCACCGCCGTTACCGGGCTTTCGCTGGAGAGGTTCGGTGCCTTGATGCGCGTGCCGGTAACGACGATGTCTTGAATGACCGCGGGCTCCTCTTGAGCAACATCCGCTGCCCGGACGAACACCGGACCCGCAGCCAACAACGCACCGGCACCCAGCAGTGCGATCGAAAACCTACTCGACATTACAGCTCTCTCCCCGACGGTCCATACACTTATTTACAATTCGTGCGGCAACGTCCGACGTCTCGGACCCCAACCTCCGGAGATGAAGCATCAAGCGTGCCATCCGCTGCTGTTCTGCAATCAAGTTGATACGTTGCGGTTCCGGCGTCGGTATCGAGCAAAACGATCGGGCGTATTGCGGTTCGGCCGCCTGATATTGCAATGCGTGGCGTTCATGGTTGAAACGCGCGGGGACGGATTTGCATCTCTGCAATGGTGGCCACGACCTCAGGCCGTGGCCACCACCTCAGGCGTCCGGCACCTCAGAACTTGGCGTTGATGCTGGCGAAAATCATCCTGCCCAGCGAGTCATAGGTGCCGGTATAGACGTTCCCGTTCGCACCGCCATTGACGCCATACACCGCCAAATCGCTGTTGATCGGCGGATCCTTATCCAGAATATTATTCACGCCGGCGCGCAGCGTATATTTTTTCCACAGTCGCCACGCCACGGAGACATCAAGGTAGCTGTAGGCCGGGATCACCGCATCATACGCGTCGTAGCTGCCGTTATTGAGAGCCGGCTGCGAATTGTTGAAGTCGAGTTTGACCGCGGAAAGATAGCGCCAGTTGAGCGACACATCGACATCCCAGGGCGTAAGCCAGGTCAGGCGGGCGTTGTGGCGCCATTTGAAATTGGGACCCGGATCGCCGCCCGAGCTGCAGATCGCGCCATAAAGACCGGCGCAATTGTAGGACACCACGGTGGCGACGGACTGTTCGATCAGATAGCTGCCGGTCACCTTGAGGCTGAGTGCGCCCCAATCGGCAAGACCCAGATCGGCCAGAGACTTGCGGTAATTCACATCGACATCGACGCCGCGGTTATGCAGTTCGCCGAAATTGGTGTTGCTTTCGACGGCATATCCATTGGTGCCGAAGAGCTGGCCGATGCCGGGGCCGCGATGGATCAGGCTGCACAGGCTGTCATTGCCCTGCAGCAGGCAGCCATTGACGATCTCGGCGCCGGATAAGTTGGTGACATAGTTCTTGATCTTCACGTCCCAATAATCGATGGACGCATTGAATCCGGGCAGAAAGCTCGGCGTGACGTTCATGCCATAAGACAAGGTGTTGGCCACTTCGGGCCGAAGGGCGTCATTGCCGCCCAACAGAGCACCACAATTATTGGATGGGCACTCCGGGATTTTCCCGTATTGCGCGGCCGTGACACCGGTCTTGGCGCAAGTCGCGAGGCTGGCTGTCGGCGTTGCGCCCGCACAGGGGTCAGCGTAGCCGGTGTCCGTCGTCAGTGTGGTCGGCAGGAACAACTCATAGAGATTGGGCGCCCGCGCGGCACGGTTATAGCTGGCGCGGAAGCGGATATCACCGCTCGGCGCGTAGTCCGCCGCGATCTTGAACGTATTGGTGGAAACGCCGTTGTTGGTACCGTCGACGTTGTACGCCGAATGACGCCCCGCCAGATCCAGATCGATCGCTTCGACGAACGGCCTGTCCTCGATCACGGGAATCCGCAACTCGAAATATTCTTCCTTCACGCTTTCTGCGCCCGATACGGGCGGGAAAAAAGTGCCCTGACCGATCAGATCATTCGTCTGCAACTCATTGTCCGGGAGAAAGTTCAACTGATCGCGGCGGTAGGACACGCCGAGCGCGGCGGCCACCGGATTCTTGGCCCAGGGGCTGGTGCCGCCGTAGGCGCCGAAATTGCCCGACACATTGGCATCGAGGGTCGCTTCGCGCGTGTCGCCGGTCTTGAGTCCGGGGGTCGCGATGTAACCGAACTGGGCGGCGGTTATCCCGCCATACTGAAAGATGTTCAGCGGCACGCAGCCAGGATTTCCCGGCGCCGTGCATCCATTGATGGCGTTCTGCACTTTGGCGAAAGAGACATCGTTGAGAAAATGTTCGGACAGGAGCGAGTCCCAGTAGGTACCGGAGACATCGTAGCTCCAGGACGAAGAGGCGATGTCGCCGCGCGCCCCGACTACCGCGCGATAGTCGCTATGTTCCAAATTATCAACCCGCGGATGTCCGTTCATCCGCAAGCCTGGCATCAAAATCGTAGCCACATTGGGCTGGCCGTTGGCCTGGTAGATCGGCATCGGGTTGCCGGCGGCATCCTGGCAGATGGAGGGTGCCTGAGCCGGCGAGAGGAATTGGTTGTTGCAAGGAACCTGAATAAAACCGGTCGGGCCGCGTCCGCTGGACAACCCGCTGGCAGCGACTTGGGCCGCGGTCTTGTCTTGCATGAACATGGCTTCGCCGTAGACATCGAGCCAGGGATTGATCTGCTGATGGCCGATCGCGCCGAGCGACGCACGCTCATCTTCACGCTGCAAGTACAGGTACGGTGTATTGCTGAATTTTAGGCTCTTGGAAAAAGGCACGAACGTGGCGGAGCCGTTGGGGTTGTTAGCCAGGGTCTGGCCGTCATTGGTTTGGAAATTACCGTAAATACCACTCGAAGAGCCGTTGCAAAACAGCCCGGTTTGCGCCTTGTTGAGCGACACCGCGCAGCCCTGGTAATCGCGTGATGCACCCAATATCGGCGCGGTGTCGCGATATTCGACATACATGGTGACATTGCCGCGGTTGTCGGCGGTGTTGGTACCGATCAACAACGTCGTATCGCTGACGCGGCCGTCGAACTGATTGCCGGGGATGGTTACCGGAATCGGATAGGTGGCGGCTTTGAGCACCGGATCGAGAGTACCGCTCTGCGTGTGCTGGGCCTCATTGAAAGTCTGCGTGATCTGCACGCCTTCGAAGTCACGGATCAGATGAAAGTTGACGACGCCGGCAATGGCGTCCGAACCGTAAACCGCCGAAGCGCCGCCGGTCAGCACATCCATGCCGCCCACCAACGCGGCCGGAATGAAGTTGACGTCGGCAGCGGCACCCTGCGCGCCTTGTGGATCGCCGGGGCCGAGACGACGACCGTCGATCAGGACCAGCGTGCGGGTCGGACCCAAGCCGCGCAAATTCAGATTGGCGACACCGGTCGAGTTGTTCGACGTGGTATTGCTCTGGCCGGTATGAAATTGCGGCAGCTCGTTCAGCACATTCTCGATATTGGTGGCGCCCTGATCCTTGATTTCTTCGTCGCTCACCGCGGTGACGGGGCTTTCACTGGCCAGATTCGGCGCCTTGATGCGGGTCCCGGTGACTACGACTGCCTCGAGTGTCACGGTCTGCTCTGTTTGGACATCTGCGGCCACGGCCGGCGCGGCGCACGCGGCGATGAGCGCGCCGGTACCGATCAACACAATTGAAATCTGCCGAAACATCATAAATTCTCCCCGGTCATTCATTCTTCTAGTTCGCACGAAGGCGTTGGTCGCCTTGCCCGACCACCTTCCGGATGATTAGCATCAAGCGTGCCATCCCCCAACTTAATGCAATTCAGCTGATTTCAAAGCATCGGCGGGCCCAAGCGAGCATGGTTGATTGCGTGGTTCGTCTGATATTTGCGATGTGCACCGTTCATAGTTGAAATGAACGGCCGACCGATTTGCATCTCTGAAATGGTGCTCGTACTTCTCGGCAACCCCCGTTACCTTGTTCGTGACCCCGGGTAAAGTCGGACTCGGTCGCGCTGTCAGCAACGGCTCGAGTTGCTGCGAGCGTCCGGCATCACGCGCCGGCCGCCGCCGCGCGACCGGCGTTGCGTCCGGAAAATAGACAGCCGCCGAGGAACGTTCCCTCCAGGGCGCGATATCCGTGCACCCCACCGCCGCCGAAACCGGCGGCTTCGCCCGCGGCATACAAGCCTGGCAGCGGCTCGCCGTCGGCTTTCAGCACGCGGCCTTGCAAATCCGTTTCCAGGCCGCCCAGCGATTTGCGGGTAAGGATGTGCAGGCGCACGGCAATCAAGGGACCATTGACCGGATCGAGCATGCGATG
>JAXDQI010000042.1:0-17648 GCA_034667965.1 Gammaproteobacteria bacterium | reverse complement strand
AGGGTGTCGCCGCTCGATTGGGTGGAATCCGCTGTCACAGCCGAATCGGACCGTGACGCCACGCCGATCACCGCTGCGACCGATGCCGCAAGTCACCTAATGGTCGAAGTGCGCATCAATGGCAGTGGACCCTATCATTTCGTAGTCGATACCGGTGCCGACCGAACCATTTTGGCCACTGAAGTCGCCGTCGAGCTGGATCTTATCCACGGCGAAAAGGTAATGCTGGAAGGGGTTGTGCGCGCCGTCTTGGCCGAGACGGTTTCGATCCACACGTTGTCATTTGGGTCGATCACTTGCAGACATTTGGTCGTGCCGACATTGTCCCGTTCCCTGCTGGATGCTGACGGGTATCTTGGTCTTGACTTCCTCGACGGTCACCGCGTGACCTTCGATTTCAAAAATCACACCTTGCAGGTGAGCGAGCCACGCGCCAGATTGAGCGCGAACTGGCCGCGAGAAAATGAGGCGCGCATTAGCACGTCGGGGTCGTCGGGGCATTTGCAGGCGCTCGATTGCACTGTAGACGGCGTACCAGCGACTGCCTTCATCGACTCCGGCGCCGAAGTGTCAGCCGCCAACGCACCTCTGCTTGCCGCCTTGGCGAGGCGCAATCCGACCTTTGGCGAGATTGGCACCATTCGGTTGATCGACATTACTGGCGGGGAGATCTTTGGAAAGGTCGCGATGGTCAATAGGATCCGATTTTCGGGATTGACATTCACCGACTGCCCGTTGGTGATTGCCGATTTTCTAGTCTTCGATGTTTGGGGACTGCGTCAACGCCCGGCATTGTTGATCGGGATGAACCTCCTGCGGCAATTCGCGAGAGTGTCCATCGATTATGGCCTGAAGGAGCTTCGCTTCGATTTGGCAGCTTATCGCTCACCCCAAAAGCCGCTGATCACAATGGTCGAGTAGCTTGGGAAACGATGTCCTCGAGTGACGAATAATGTGCGGTGAAATTCTTTGAGCTATTTCGGCGTGATCACTACGGAGCCAAAGGTCGAAAGAGTACGATCGATGCTGAGGAGTCGGAAACCGGCATGCCGCGCTTGCGCATAAAGGAGTCGATCGAACGGATCGCCGTGGCTCTGACGCAACTCGCACGAGACGAGCAATGGCTCCATCTGAATCGGCAACGGACGCAGACCGTTGGCGAATGCCTGATCGGCAAGGCGCCGAGGCTGAACTGCGATCTTGCCCTTACGCCATTTGAGGCCCAACTCCCAAATTGAAGCTTCAGAAAACCACACACCCTCGGCATTTGCAATGACCGAGCGAGAAGACGCATCCAGTTGCGGGGCATCAGTAAGCACCCAAATTAGACAATGGGTATCGAGAAGCAACCTCACGGATTCAGAAGATCGTCGTCCGTGAGCGGCGCATGGAAATCCGCGGCCAGCTTCAGCTTGGTAGGCTTGATGCCTCCGAAGCGAACGCCGCTGCGCGAGTCGGCAGTCCCCACAATCGGGGTAAGGCGCGCGATCGGCTTGCCGGCGCGTGCGATCACAACCTCTTCACCCGCCTGGGCCTTTTCCAGCAGGGCCGAGAGTTGGCTCTTGGCCTGATATATGTTCACAAGCATGATAGCGTCCGGTATCGAGTTGGTCAAATTATATCAGTGTTGACCAACTATGCCAATCGATTTTCTGGCGTCAACGGCGCTCGCGTCACGGGTCTCGGACCTTCGCCTGCAGGTACTCCGCTTAAGCCCGTAAATCCCAGGCCCGAGGCGGTGCGCAGGCACACCCCATCGGGCAGTAGCATGTGGCAATGCACATTCAGGTTCAGCGCCGGCATAGCCAATGCGTGCGTCAACACACGATCCATTGCAAGGCATGGGAGTAGCATGCAGCCCGTATGAACCGCAGCCCCCGCGTGCCGGGCAATGAACGTACCGGTGCAGATCCCTCGCCCCGGAGGGCCCGCGCGGCTCGCACCTCCGACTTGGAGCCCACGGCTGCGCGACCGATCGAGGCGGCGCGAGTCCAGGAATTGCTGGAGGCCAAGACAGCTCCGGACGTATTGCTGCGAGGCGCACAACTTGCGCTGCGTGACAGTGAAGCGCAATTTCGTGAATTGATCGAACTCTCCTCGGACGGCATTTTCATCACCGATGTCGCGGGCAACTATCTGCTGGCGAACCCCCAACTATGCGAGATCCTGGGATACAGCGAAGCGCAATTGCTTGCCATGAATGTTGCCGTCAGCTACCCGGAAATGGACGCGGCTGAGTTTGCGCAGCGTTTGCTGCTGATCCAGCAAGAAAAACGCATGCAGTTCGTGCGTCAGGTACAGCGCAAAGACGGCTCGTGTTTTACCGCCGAAATCAGGCTCCAGCTCCTTCGGAGCGGCAGCAGTCAAGGCATAATGCGAGATGTGTCGGCGCGCAATCGCGAGGAGCGGCTGTTGGCACTTGAGCATTCGGTGGTGCGCACTCTTGCGGCGGCGGATGAGCCGTCGGCGGCGCTTGTCACCGTGATGCGGGCCGTGTGCGAGGCGGAGGGCTGGGAGTACGGCCGGTACTGGCAGGCCAATGAGGTGAGCGGCCGAATTGTTGGGGCCGATTCCTGGTGCGCGCCAAATTCTGCGATTGAGAAGTACCTTGCTGCGTCGAGCAGCATGAGCATTGCGCGCGGCGCCGGATTTCCGGGCAGGGTCTGGGAGTCCGGTGAGCCGCTGTGCGTAAAGGATATCTTCGGCGATCCCCGGATCGCGCGGCGCGACCCCGTGCGGGAGGCCGGCCTGCGTAGCTGCTGCGTCTTTCCCATAAAGTCCGAGGGAAAAACGCTGGGCGTATTCGTGCTCATGAGCCTGCAGACACGTGAGCCCGATACGAGGATGATCGCGACCATGGCTGTGATCGGTAGCCAGGTGGGCCAATTCTTGCGACGCAGGAATGCCGAAATCGCGCTGTTGGTGTCGGAGCAATTTGCTCGCTCGACCATCGACTCATTGCCGGCGCATCTGTGTGTCCTCGACCAAAGGGGCACGGTACTTACCGTCAATCGCGCCTGGCGTGAGTTCGCCGCCGTCGATGGTGCCTCGTCTCTGCGGGTCGAGGCGGGGGTCAACTATGCGCAGGCCTGTGATCGGCAGGGCGGCGCCCAATCCACGCATTGGGCCCGGCTGGCGGAGGCAGTTCGCTCCGTGCTGTCCGGGAGGCAGGACGTCATCATCCTGGAGTATCCTCTTCCCTCACCGACAAAGGAGCGCTGGTTTATCGTGCGCGTCTCGCGGTTCTCCGGTTCCGGAGCCGCGCGTGCGCTGGTCACACATCAGGATATAACTGCGCGCATCCACAGCGAAGCGGCGCGTCGCGCCAGTGAGGCACATTTCTTCGCCGCTTTTGAGCAAGCCCCGATCGGCATTGGTTTGGTCGGATTGGATCGTCGCTGGGTCAAAGTGAACCAAGCGCTTTGCCTGCTGTTGGGATATGAGGAACAGGAGCTTTCCGGCAAGATTGTTCAAGATTTTACGCATCCGGATGACCACGCCCGAGATTTGGAGGATGGGGCGAGCTTGCTCGCCGGCAAGATTCGCCAGTACAGCACGGAGAAGCGCTACTTTCACAAGCGAGGCCATGTAATCTGGATCCAACTGGCCGTGTCCCTGATTCGCGACACGCAAGATCAGCCGGCACATTTCATCGCGCACATGCAAGACATCTCCGAACAAAAGCATGCGGAACAAGCCGTGCTCGAACATGCGATGCAGCAAAATCTGATCGCCGATTTTGGGCAGAAGGCCCTGACTAACACCGATCTGGACGAACTATTGGACGAACTCGCATCCGTGGCGGCCGCCGGACTCAATGTCGAGTTCTGCAAAGTACTTCAGTACGGGCCGGACGGCCACTCGCTGCTGCACAAAGCCGGTATCGGCTGGCAGGAGGGTTGGGTAGGTGGCTGCGATCCGGTCACTGAGGACACCATGCGGACCAGGTTCGTCCTTACCAACGCTGAACCGGTTTCTGTTGCAGACTTTGCCACTGAAACGCGCTTCGCGCCGTCGAACGTACTCACGATGCACAATATCTGCAGCTGCGTCGATGTACCCATCTTCGGCGCCGCCGGCACTTTAGGTATCATCGGCGTCTACTCGCGTCAGCGCCGGCACTTCACCACCGAAAACGTCAACTTCCTGCAAAGTCTGGCAAATACGGTCGGTGCGGCGATCGACCGCAAGGCCTCGGAACAGCGCTTCGCTCACCTGGCACAATTTGACTCGCTGACGGGCCTGCCCAACCGCAGTCTGCTCTTGGATCGCCTCGCCCAGACCCTGACCCAGGCAGAGCGCAATCACTGGAGGGTCGGCATTCTGTTTGTCGACCTGGATCGATTCAAATTGGTCAACGATACGCTGGGACACAGCGTGGGCGACGCACTTCTGGTACAGGTCGCACGCCGTCTCGAAGAATGCGTGCGTCCCGGAGACACAGTGGGACGACTGGGCGGAGATGAATTTGCTGCGGTTCTCTGCAGTCTGAACAAGGCCGATGATGCCGGACTGGTGGCCGACAAAGTAGTCGAGGCTATGTCACGGTCCTTTCAGTTGGGCGGTCAAGAAGTTTACATATCGGCCAGCCTTGGCATAGGCGTGTATCCCACAGACGGCGTACGTGCCGATGTGCTGCTCAAAAATGCCGATACCGCCATGTATCGGGCGAAGGAACGCGGGCGCAACACCTTCCAATTCTATTTGCCACAGATGAATGAGCGCGCCGCCGAGCGCCTCGCACTCGAGACCCAGTTACGCGGCGCGCTGGAACGGCAGGAATTTTTGCTGCACTATCAGCCCAAGGCGAACATCGCGACCGGCGAAATCAGCGGCTTCGAAGCGTTGCTGCGCTGGCAGCATCCGGTGCGCGGTCTGGTCGCGCCGATGGAGTTCATATCGATTCTGGAGGACACCGGCATGATCGTGGCGGTGGGCGAATGGGTACTGCGATCGGTCTCTCAGCAGCTCGCCCGCTGGAAGGCCGCCGGTATTGTGCCACGGCCGGTCGCCGTGAATCTGTCGGCGCGGCAATTCCAGCAGCAGAATCTCGACTCGGTCATTGCCGCAATTCTGGCCGAGACCAACGTCGAATCGGGACTGCTGGAACTGGAGCTGACCGAATCGATGTTGATGAAGGATCCGGAAGAGGCGGTACGCATTCTCGAGGCACTGCGTGCGTACGGCGTACGCCTCGCAGTGGATGATTTCGGCACCGGCTATTCCAGCCTGTCCTATCTGCAGCGTTTTCCGCTCGACGCACTCAAGATCGATCGAACCTTCATTCGCGATATCACCACCAAGCCCGACGACGCGAGCATTGCCGCGGCCATCATCACGCTGGCTCACAGTCTCAAGTTGAAGGTAATTGCTGAAGGTGTTGAAACTGAAGCGCAGTTGGATTTCCTCAGATCACGGGGCTGCGATGAGATGCAAGGGTATTATTTCTCTCATCCCCTGAATATCGCCGACTGCTCGCTGATGCTCCGCGGGGATCGTCGGCTACCTGACACTGCCGTAACAGCACCGCTGAGTTTCAACATATAAACCACGTCATCCGTATTGGTGGGGTTGTTGCGGTTGATGCGGCAAGCGCCGGCCGCACCGATCCAAGCTCCGCCCTGCCCAATGTGACTAGAGAGTAGACTAGTGATGCGTGATGCGCTAGCATCTGATGCATGAGAACGACGCTCGACATTGCTGACGATGTGCTACAGGCCGCAAAGGAGCGGGCTAAGCGGGAACGGAAGACCATCGGCGAGATGATCTCCGAGTTAGCTCGGCGCGCGCTGACGACTCCGCAAGAGCCGATGTCCGTGAAGGAGCCCAAGGCAGTTTATGGACTTAGGCCGTTCGCGCGACGTGGCGGCATCGTCACCAATGAGTTGATCGACAAGCTTCGTGACGAAGATGCTTACTAGCGGCGCTCACCCCGGCTTGTCGCGTGCGCGTCATGCCGCCACAAGTGGGCTTGAGGTCTGCGGACTTTAGCAAGTGCGCGCACTGTTGGATGTCAATGTGCTGATCGCGTTGCTGGACTCCGATCATGCATCCCACGACTCGGCGATTAGTTGGTTCTCGAAGCATGCGCGGGAGGGTTGGGCATCATGTGCAATCACGCAAAATGGTTGTATCCGTATCATGTCGAATCCGGGCTATCCAAACCCGTTACCAGTTCAAGCTGTCATTGAGCATCTAGCCGAGGCCTGCCACCAAGATATCCATGAGTTCTGGCCGGATGAAGTCAGTCTGTTGGATTCGGATGTTGTGGACTCGACCCGAATTCACGGACCGCGGCAACTGACCGACATATACCTGCTTGCTCTCGCGGTTCAGCATGAAGGACGGCTCGTTACTTTTGATGCCGGCATTCCGCTCGCCGCGGTCAGGAAAGCTACGACGCAGAAACTGTTGATTCTGTGAGCAGCTTTTTTGCAGCGGCGAAGGCCGAGACGCTCAGGCGCACGACTTGACAAGAGTTCGTTGCTAACGTCGATGGGAACGAATCTCTTCAAAGCGAGCCGCGCGCATCGAGCATGAAGCCCGGCGGAAATACTTGGCGGACCTCGTGGAATATGATAATTCCGTGCTGATCAAGACGATGGATTTGTAGCACGGGATCGTAACCCGCCAGTTGAATCGCCAGTGAGCCATTCATCGCCTAGCGAATGCTCCAGCTCGTCGGGGAACCAAGAGGGGTCACCCGGCGTTTAAAAGTGGCGTCCCTAAGGTGGCTGGCGACCGAGGACGCCAGCTTCAGCACGGCCGCCACCTTCAGACGGCGCGGAGCGCCGTGGTGACGGGCACCCGCGCAGCGCGTAGCGCGGGCGGCAGACCGCCCAACAGCCCCATCACCAAGGCCCATGCGACGCCGGTTGCGGCGAGCGAGGGGGTGACCGCGAGCTGAATACTGTAGCCCAAGGGGCTGGCCGCGACACCATTGAAAAGGGTCCACGCCAACCCGCTCCCGAGCAGCGCTCCGGGCAGTGCCAGCAGGAGCGACTCGACCATGACGGAGACTACGATGGGACCGGGACCGAAGCCGATCGCCCGCACCGTGGCGAGTTCGCGGCGTCGCGAATCGACGATGGCATACAGGGAATTGACGGCGCCCAGCGTCGCGCCAAGCGCCATGATCGACCCGACGAAATAGGCGACGAAGAACAGGATGGCATTCAATTGTTTGAATTCGTCCTCGACCACGGCGCTTTCGTGCATGGCTTCGAGGTGCAAGGCTGGGTTGGCCGCGACCGCATCGCGAAAAGCGTCGAAGTCCGCGGCGGATTGCAGCATCACCGCCACCGAGGTGTAGGTGTTGCGCTTGAACGCGGACATGATGCTGTCCACGTCGCCGTAGACCACGCATTGCTGAGCCTGCCCCTGATCAAAGCGTCCCTCGATGGTCCACGCGACGCCGTGAATGAGGCGCGTGTCGCCCAAGTCGAAGCCCGTGAATTGATGAGCGCAGGGGTTGCTCACGATCAGTTCATGCAGACCCGGGTGAAACATGCGGCCGCCGGTGAAGCGCAGCTCCGGCAGGTATTGCGTCAAGGTGGACGTGACTCCAACGACCGGGAAATAGATGCGAGTGCCGGTCCCTCGCTTGCGCCCCTCGATGAACGTCATGGATTCAAAGACGACGATGGGCTCACCCGCGTCGCCTCTGCGAATGCCCGGCAGACCGAGGATGACCGCCGATTCGTCCTTGGATATGTCGCTTTGCCCCGGCCGTTCGCCAGTCTTGCCCAAAATGACGTGGTCGGCACGGACGGCTCCCATTTCCTGGCGGCGCGCACCGGCGCCCATGGCCAGCATTGAGACCAACGCGCCGACGGCGCAAGTGACGCCGATGAGGACCGTCAGGGCGGACGACGGCCGCGCTGCGACTCCCGAGAGGCCCACGCGCAGCAAGGCAAGAGATTGTCGGAGGAAATTCATGTCCGCGCTCTAGCGGCCTGCCAGCGCCGCTACTATATTCAACCTTGAGGCGAAGGCCGCCGGAACCGCCGCGCTGATCGCGGCCGCAGCCACTGCACAGGCCATGCCGACAGCCACGACGATGAGAGGCATCGACAGTCCGGGTACGATGTTCGCGGCCAGCGGAAAGATCAGCACCGCCAAACCCAAGCCGCTCGCCGCGGCAGCGACGAAGATCGTCATCGCCTCCGCGAGTATTGATAGAAACACGGCGACGCCGGTGAAGCCGAGCGTCTTGAGCACCCCGAGTTCCGGCATGCGCTCTCGAGTGGATTGCATCATCATGGTGGCGGTCGCGAACAGCAGGGCGACGAGCACCGCGCCCACGATCGAACGAATGAGAAAGTTCAGATCACCGATCGATTGCAGCTGGGATTGCGCCAACTCGCGCATCGATTCGGTTCGCGTTTCGTTCGCGGAATTGGCGAAGCGGCGGTCGATTTCATCGGTCACGGCCACCGCCAGCGCCGGATCGGAAACCGCGACTTTGAAATGCTTGACGGTGCCCTTGTCGGCGAGACGGGCCTCGTCGAAGTAGTCATAGTGGATCAGCAGCGTATCGCTGCCCCCGCCCAAGTCGCTGTCGGTATAGGTGCCGACGACATCGAACGCCCAGTCCGTCGAACCGGTCTTTTGCGCGGTCTTGGACAGGAGCGGAATGTGGTCGCCGATTTTCCAGCCGTACTTCTTTGCCATCCCCTCGCGAATGAGCGCTGCCGTTCGCACCCGGCGGAAAGCCGCGACGTATTCGGGCGCAATCGTGAAGGTGAACGCCGAAAGCCAGCCCTCGTCCGGGCGTACCGCAACGACGCCCAATTTTTGGTTGGGCGTTTGATAGATGGCCCCGAACAGTTCCACGGGCACCACAACCTTGACGCCCGGAACCGACTTGATCTGCTCGAGCAGGGCCAACGGCAGCGGATCGAAAAGGGCCAGATTGCCGTGAACCAACAGCACATCGGCGCGGGTCTGGTCAATGAGCTGCTCGACACCCGTTTTCAAACCCTGGAGCACACCGAACAGCGCGAAAGCAACGCAGACCTGGAGAAAGATCAGGACGGAGCGTCCGGGTTTACGCCAGATGCCGGACCAGATGAGCGGCAGAAACTTCATGCGGTGGCAAGGACCCGAATTACCAGCCAGATCTTATGTCCGGATCATAGCATCGAAGGAGGCGTCGCCACGGTCGTGGCGGTGTTCCATGGCAGTCGCCGCCTCGCCATCTGGCAGCACCGCTTACTTTTCAAGCACCTGAGAACGTTTTCCCGTGCGTGCTTTAGGCTCGACAAGGTCCCATCCAGCAGGAAGCTTTGTCGCTGCTCATGCGCTAGATCAAGAATCCTACCGACAACAATGGAGATCGCGCCCTGGAAGAGATACGACCCGGTACGCCGACAATCACCCGCTGTACGAGTCGTGGCTCGAATCGGTGATCAACGGTTAGTCCGCCTATGGCATCGCTCCGCAGGTCCTCACGAAGAGCATCCTTGGACCTAAAAAGCGACATAATTATTCCCCGCCACTGGCCAGGACCTTTGCGAGTCCATCGCGCCGCTTGCTTACATCGGCAACATCAGCATACTTCGTGGCTGGAGTCCTTCTCGAAAAAACGTAAATAGCTGCTGGACAAGGATATGTCACATTCCACCCTCAGAAAATTGCTCGAGCGGGCAGGCGCCCTGTTGCTCATGGCGCTCGCCTCCATCGCATTCGCCGATCCGGCACCACCCCCACCGGAAGCATTCGGCACATTGCCATTGGAGACCGACCTCGAATCGAGCCCTGATGGTCATTGGCTGGCATGGCTCGATCACAAGGAAGCCAAACCCCGCGTCATTATTTTTGATGTCACTGCGGGTAAACCGCAGCGCATTCTTGCGGTGCCAGAACGTACCAAATTGCGCTCCTTGGCCTGGAACGACAACGAGACGTTGCTGATAATTCTCAGCGAAACAGGCGAATCAAAAGCTGCCCAGGAGACCTCGCGCGAATACTTCCGGATCATCGCGCACGACGTGCATGGTGGCGACGGGCGGATGTTGCCCATGGATGCCGCGGCGCTGGCGAGACACGAGAAGCAGGTACCGCCGCTCGTCAATCTTGTAAGAATTCGCACGTCCAAACCGCACACAGTTGTCGCTGCGGCCTATGGCTCGTGCAGGGGCACATCAAATTGTCTATTGGAAATCAACACGGCGACAGGCAACTCGACCATCATTAAAGTCGGTGGCACCCACACGACTGGCTGGGTGGTGGACCGCGACGGCCGACCCGTCGCGCGTGAAGATTGGGACTGGCATAAACGCGCTTATCGGGTCTATGCGCTTGAACCTGACGATCACATCAAAGAGATCACGCGCACCGACGACAGCGAACGTCCAAGACTCGAGGGACTTGCGCCCGATGGCTCGGCCTTGGTTATTTTGGCCATGAACGGACGCCCCCACCAAGCGGCATGGGAGCTACCGTTGGACGGCTCGCCGATGCGCTTGTTGGCAGACGATCCGGATGCCGATGTGGAACGGACCAGCACGGATCCCAATACCGGCGCCATCGTCGGTGTATTCATCGGCGGAGAGAAGGCGAGATTCAACTGGATCGAACCGCAGGCGCGGCATCGAGCAGATGTTTTGGCACGGGCCTTCGGCGGCAAACACTTCGAGGTGCTCAACTGGACTGCAGATGGCACTAAAGTGTTGGCCAAGGTGGACACTCCTTCGAGTCCCCCGGTCTACTACTGGGTCGACTTTACGACCCATCGTGCCGACATTGCGGCAGAGGAATATCCGGCGCTTGCCAATGTGGCTCTCGGGGAGGCCCAGCAAATTACGTATAAGGCGCGCGACGGCACGACGATTCCGGCGATTCTGACCAAACCGGCGGGTAAGACCACGATGACCGTGCCGTTGGTCGTGCTGCCGCACGGCGGCCCCAATGCACATGACCTGTTTCGCTTCGACTGGCTAGCGCAGTTTTTTGCGACGCGCGGCTATGCGGTCCTGCAGCCACAATTCCGCGGCTCAACAGGCTATGGCAAAGCGTTCGAGGAAGCCGGCTACCGACAGTGGGGCGGCCTCATGCAAGACGATGTCACGGACGGTGTGACAGCCATGATCGATCAAGGCATCGCCGATGCCCGTCACATCTGCATCGTTGGCGCTTCGTACGGCGGATATGCGGCGCTGGCGGGTGCTGCATTCACACCAAGCCTTTAGAATTGCGCGGCCAGCATTAACGGCGTGTCTGATCTTCCCGCCCTGATGCGCAGCGAAGTGCCTCTATACGACGGTGTGATTTCCACGGCAGAGTCCTTTTGGAAAACTCGAATTGGTGCGCCGAATGAATCGCGTCTCGGCACCAAGTCGCCCATCAACTCCGTCAAGAGCATCAACATTCCGGTTCTCATTATTTACGGCACCGGCGATAGCGTGGTGCCCAATGATCAGTCCGAGCGACTGGTCCGTGCATTGCGCTCTGCCGGGAAAAATGTGGAGGTCGACACCCTCAAAGGTGAGGACCACTGGCTCTCGAGAACGGAAACCCGCACGCAAGTGCTGCGCGCGCTCGATACCTTTCTCAAAGCGCATCTGTAACAAGACGGCGATGTCCCGCCGCGAGGATAATGTGAGCTGCGTTGACGTTACGATCGTGGATCGCTTCGCACACGGTGTTGACCTCGCGCGCCATGCCGCAAAGCCACGCGGCATGCTTGTCCTTCACCCGCAGGCGCAGGACCCGAACGGCGCTGGGTCGAGAACTGGACATCCATCCAGTATACCAAAAAGTCAGGCCATCACACCCGAATGGTAGAGGCGACCAGACCACTTATTAAAGTAAATCCACTCTTCCTTTAATAAGCTGCTAGGCTATTAAGCAGACTTTAACAAGGGGCACAACGGTGAAGCGATCCGCCGGACGATATGTCACATCCATCGCCGGCAGCGAGGAAGTCCGTGCATTCGTTCCAGCGCCCCTGCCCCCGGTGCCTGCACTTGAGCTCATCGGGGGCGTTCGCAATTCGCTCGATCAGGGGCTGCTCGCGCTGGGTCGGCTGGATGGCGCGGCAGGAACGTTACCCGATGCCCATCTGCTTCTCTACACCTACGTCCGGAAAGAAGCGGTCCTGTCCTCGCAAATCGAAGGCACTCAATCTACGCTCGATGACCTACTGGCTCACGAGCTCGGCGAAGCGCCCGGTGTACCGATTGGGGATGTAGCTGAAGTATCGAGCTATGTCGAGGCGATGACGCATGGCTTAGAGCGACTGCGCGGCGGCTTTCCTTTGTCCAATCGACTGTTGCGTGAGATGCACGAAATTCTCCTTGCAACAGGGCGCGGGGCGCAGAAAACACCAGGAGATTTTCGGCGATCGCAGAACTGGATCGGAGGAACGCGCCCGGGAAATGCAGCGTTTGTACCGCCACCGCCGCAAGATGTGCAGCATTGCATGGGAGAGTTCGAAAAGTTCCTGCACTCCGATACGCCCGCTTTGGTGAAAGCGGCGCTCGCTCACCTTCAGTTCGAAACGATTCACCCCTTTCTCGATGGCAACGGCCGCATCGGCCGCTTGCTGATCACGCTTCTGCTTTGCCATGAAGGAGTATTACGAGAGCCGCTTCTCTATTCGAGTCTCTACTTCAAGCAGAATCGCCAACGGTATTACGACGAACTCGACGGAGCGCGTGCGTCGGGCGACTTCGAACGCTGGCTGGATTTTTTCGCAACGGCGATCCGCGTCAGCGCCGAGCAGGCCACCACGACGGGACTACGGATATCCGCGGTCTTCCGTGACGATCGAAACCGTGTGCGGGAGATGGGGCGTCAAGCGCCCACGATTTTGCTCGTCCAAGAAGCCTTGCAAGCCAAGCCGCTGGCAACGATAGCGACGCTTACGCAGTCAACCGGATTCACGACCCCGACGGTGACGCAAGCACTCGGCGCATTGCAGAAGCTGGGGATCGTGCGTGAAACCACCGGGCGCGCGCGGGGACGGATCTTCGCCTATGTGCGCTATCTCGATGCGTTGAACACGGAGACCGTGGCGACAACACCATAGCCGGCGTTTAAAAATGGCGTCCCTAAGGGGAGAAAGTTCGAACCAACTCCTTGAAACCCTTGAAGAATGGAACGACTATCTCGAGCGCGAGAATGCACTCGCACGCCAACAGCCGCCGCCATGATAGGTGGGCAACGCCGCAATGTCTCCAATGGGTTTCCGGGGAGTTTCAGGCCTTACCTTGACGAATCTAATCGTCAGGTTAGCCCCCAGTCTGGCGTTGGGTGCTGCGGAAATTCCGGCCGAAACCATTCACTACAATCATGAAATGACGTAGTCGCCACGGATGGGCGCTGGGTCAAAGCCTTCCTGATCGACAAACTTTCCGTACCGCCGAATGGCCGGCAATAGCACGGCATCAGTATGCTGGCATCCTGTAAATCCCGGATCCCGTTGCCCTGTCTTGCGCGCCGCTTCGGGGTTATGCCCACCTTCGGCTTCAAGGATTTGGAGAAGTATCCCGTATCCTGGTTTCCACGCCTCAGCGCATTCGAAGCTGCCTCGCAGCCGCGCGACGATAGTCATGCCGGCGAAATCCAGGTCGCCGTAAAAGGCAACAGGCACCTCCGACCCTTCTCGCAATAACCAAGCCCGAAAACGGTCTGCCTCCGCTTGCGAAGGCAATGCTGAGGCGGCAAAGTACACACTGACTCCATCGCGCATACGCAGGCGCTTTGCCGAGCAGAGATAGCCGCTGGCATAAATCAGCGCCAGATTTGCAGTTGCCACCGGACGGCGCCTTGCGAGCGATTCAAACGTCGTCGAGTTCTCGATGAAAAGGACTCCCTCGAACGCAGTGGCCGGTAGGTGCACCGAGAGCTGCAACGGCATCGCAGGAAAGGGGCATTCGTCCTGCTCAAGGACAGCCGCGATCAGCGATTCCTTCCCATCCAGTGCCTTGGATTGCGCGAAGAACAGGCGACTCGCGACCTCACGCAGCAGCAAGGGCTCGTTCGTCAGCGCTCGAATGCCGAGCAACCGCTCCGCGACGAGCACAGGATCGTAGTCCTGCAAGGACAAGCTAGTGCTTAAAGCCTCTTCGAGAGCTGGATGGTCAGGCGGCAGGAGCTCCACGAGTCGGGTGTGGAATCGATGCTGCCAGCTGGGAGTGAGGTCGAGGGACCGGTTTGCGAGCTCTCTAAGTGCCGACTCGTCCCACAATACAGCGCGCGGATTCCGATAGTAGCCTGGTTCATCCGATCGATTTCTGTCCGTGACAATTTGGACCAAACCCGCCTGCGCCAGTTTTTCGATGAGCGACCATTGGTAGTCACATTCCCGCGCGCTACCTGTAAACAGCCCTGGTATCGTGTCTGCGTTTAGTCGCAATCGAGGACTTCGAACGCGATCTTTCGGGCCGTGATCGATGCGGTCCAGAAACACGTTAGCAATCGCGAGAACGATCGGCTCGCGCTGCCACGCCAGCTTTTCCGGCTCGCTCACATTCCCTCAAGCTCGGCCTGCGCGCCGGGATTCTTAGCAAAGAACTCTTCACGAGCGCTCTTTGCCGCTCGGTCCCGCGCAGCCTGCCAGAGCGTCTGCATTGCTTCGGGCTTGAGATCCTTTTCCTGCACCTCACTCACCCTCCATTCGCGGCCGTCGGCCAAGATCGCGGGTACCTTGGCAAACGTAAACTCTTTCTCGAATTCAGGTTTGACGGAGCCGGAGTTGGAAGTCGGCATAGCCACGATGAACTGCACCTTCAACGCCTGTCGGAGATATCGAATGACCGCTCGGCGCCTACTCTCGTCCATCTTGGCGAAAGCTTCGTCCGACAGCATGAGTCGCAGATGCGTGCCTTCCTTAGTGAAAAAACGCAGCGCGCTGGAAAGCACGGCGCTGCGCACAATGTAAAAGGGCGTCTCCAGCTCACCGCCTGATCCGGTTCCCCACTTGGACAATGGGACAGGGTCACCGCTACCAGAATGCCTCCAAATCTCATACGCGCGGTAGTTGCGATAGTCGGCGATTTCCTTGAGGCGCTTGTCAGCTCGCTCACGGTTCTTATCCAGGAGAAGCGCCTTCAAAGCATCCCGGACTTTCGCGAGGTCTGGGCTCAGTGTCCCTTCGTCGAAAATACTCCGTTGCGCCAAGTCCTCGGCGCTGTCATGAACCGCGCTGAAGAAGCGGTAGTAATCTTCGTACTCAGGAACCCATTTCCAGTCGAGGTCGAAGCGGTCGCTGCCGAAGGTGAGGTGTTCGAGCTCTCGGTTGAGCTCACGGAGAGCGCCGACGCCCGCATTGACTCTGCTGTGGATCTTGAAGCAGAAGTCGCTGGTAAAGACGTGGTTGAACCGGCCCTCAGCGTCCCGCAAGCGTTCGCGATTTTGAGCGATGCCGATATCGCGCTGGAGTTTCAACTGTCGCTCGATCTCAGTCAGCAATAGCGCGAGCCAGCGCACAACAGGCTCGAAGTTATCGATGTTCAGTCGCTCGCGTTCCAGGGGGATACGTTCTGGTTCCCGAGCGTTGGCGTTGTAGTCGCCGAGCGTACCGAGGAACTCCCCGTAGTTTTCCGCTGCGAGAGCGGATACTGCCCCCATATTGGAGGCAAACGCCCGTTCGGCGATGGTGCGGTCGGCGGCGTGCCCCTCCGCTCGAGCACTGAGCGCCGAAGCTCCGATGCGATGGCCAGCGCATTCTTCGAGTAGAACAAAACGTGCAAAGCGATTCGTTGCATCGGCACGCTTGTCTGGAAGATTCTGATCGAGCTCGTCGGCCATCTTCGTCCTTTCCTCGGCGGCTCTGCCGCGGATCTCCACACTGGCAAGCAGCTGCCCGCGTCGCTGGTCGAGCGCCTCGATCTCGCCTTCGAGCGCTTCGAGTGCCGCCTGCAACTCCTTGGCCTCGGCGAGATCCAATCTTGCAAGTGCCGCGATCGCCTCGCTACGAACAATCGCACAGTGAGATAGGCCATGGATCGCAGGATGAGCGTCTACAAGCGAAAGCTTGCGCAGACTGCTGGCAATTGCTCTCAGATCGCGGAGATTCTTTTGTTGGTCTTGTATCTGTTGCCGCGCGGTGCGGTACTCGGCCTCTGTTCTACGACGCGCACGCTCACGGGCCTCATGGCCCAGCGCCAGGTTCTCATCATCCATCCAAGCGACGAACATGGCGTAGTTAGCGGCAGCATGGCCCTGGGCCGTAATGCCCCGGTTGACGTCTCGCAGGGTCTCGGTGTTAATCACCTTCATGACGTTGCCGTACGCCGCACGCATGTAGGCTTCCGCTGTCGGATGCGCAATGATCAGTTCTTCGACAATGGAACCCCGAGGTAGCTCGCGATGTCCAGCGTCTCGAATTGCACGTCTCCCCTGGATGATCTTCACCCGTTCCTGCGGAAACTCCTCGCGCAGGAATTCTATGGCGTCCCGCTCGGCGTCCTCTTCCACGACGATAACGAAGCGATTTTCCCCGATGAAGCCTTCGATCGCGTTCTGCCAGACGCTGCCGGGCTTGACTTCGATGAGTTCGGCCAATACTTGAGGCTTGGCGTGCGGAAACCGTGCGGCAATGGCTGCGAGGACGCGCGCGACTTTCGGGGGTAGCGCGGCGCGGCCCGATTCGAGGCGCCTCAGGGTTGCCGCCAAGGATTCTTCGCGCAACTGTAGGGTATTGATGTCCGTCTGCAGGTGAGCGCTTTGCCGTTCGCAGGCGCCGGCAAAGCTTGCTTCGTCGCGCATCAAGGCATCGAAGAGTCGCACGGCAGGCTGCGCGAGTGCCTCGGCATCACGCGTGAGAGAGGTGGTCTCTTCAACAGGAAACCCCTCCTCCGACAACGCCGCAATACCGGCGCGGAGACGTGGGGCAGAGAGCCGGCGCGCAGGACCGAGTGTTTCGCGTACTGCAATCTGTGCGCCACGCAGATCTTCCGAAAATGCCTCCGCCCCGAAGCCGTCGATGTTACGCCCCCATTCGACAAGCGTTGTGACGGATTGGAGCCATTGGGCGACGAGCTGCGCGTGCTCAGTCCCCTGCCGTTCCGCTTCGGCGAGTTCCTTCTTGAGCCGCTCGTGCTCATCCCAGGCTGGGATCTCGTTGAGCTTGGCTCGCAAGGCAGTGGCGTTTCGATTCAGCGTGTTGAGCTGACGAGCGAGGTCTTCGGCCTGTGAGCGGATGCGCGCCTGTTCCATCAAAGCCTGGCTCGCTTCGGAACGCAAGCGTGCCACATCCTCTTCATCGCAAAGTACAGCCCGACGCGCCGCCGCGGCTTGCTGTATCAGATGATCCGCAAGCGTCTCCAGTGTGCGCCCGCCTTCGGCCTGACCGCGCTCCAGGCGCTCAATATTGTGATTAAGGCGCTCGGCCTCATCGGAAAGCTCACGTATGTCGCGTAGCAGATCGCCAACCTGGCGCAGGTCTTCCGACAGGTCTTGTTCCTCCAGTAACTCGCCTTTAACGAGTTCATCGATCGAGCCGACCGGCTTGTAGGCCATGGCCTTGACGATAGCGCGGGCAGCGCGCAGTGCCTCCGACTCGGATACGTGCGCTTGACCGCGGAAGGCACCATAGAGCGCCCGCAAATAATCGCCTTTGTCTTCGGCGAAATAACTAACAGTGTCGCGGCCGAAGCGTCGTTGCAGGTGCGCCCAGAACTCGCGCACTTCGACGACGT
>JAXDQI010000041.1:0-2713 GCA_034667965.1 Gammaproteobacteria bacterium | reverse complement strand
TACGGAATGGGTTATCGCTGGGTCGAGTGAGCATCCGCTTTCAACTCCTGATCGTCGCGCTCACCACGCTGATTCTGCCGTGGGCCGGATGCCAGTACGCACGCGAACTGGAGACCACGCTGCGCGTCTCGCAGGAGAACTCCGTTCAAGCGGCCGCTGATACCATCGCCAACGCCTTGTCGGCGCAGGCTGATCGGGTCTTCGGCAATTCGGACGATTCGCAGCCTTTCGATTCCAGCCAGGGCGATCTGTACGTCTTCCCCCTTCACAATCAGCCGTTGCTGGATGGCTATCGAGAGGATTGGGGTACTGCGGCGGAGCCCCACGAGTTGCCGTCGAGCGGACTCGGCGCACGCATTCTGGCGGCGGCCACCCAACGCTATCTATTCCTCTATCTGGAAGTCGACGATCCCCGGTTCACCCCCGAACCCAGCGATGCCCACCCGGAGAAGGACAGGTTCGATCGCGTCGATTTCACCCTGCAGCAGGCGGACGGGTCGCTGGAATCTCTTTTCTTCGCGACCGGCGCACCCGGCCTCATCGAGGCACAGACCACCGTCAAGAGCGAGGACGGCGTCGATCATGCGGCACCCGAACCGCGCATTCAGGCATTCTGGCTCCAGACCTCGCACGGCTACCACCTGGAAGCGCGCATTCCGAGGAACATGCTGGGTTCCAGGATGTGGCTGGAAGCCGTTGACGGTGCAGGGGCGGGCCGCGCCGGTTTCATCGGCGCCGACGCGCTGCGCGGCGGACGGTTGTTCATGGCCACGCCCGGGCTTGACGACCTGCTCGCCACCTTCATCGGCCCGGGCACGCGCGCCGCGGTCGTCGACCTGAATGCGCTGAAGCTGGGCGATACCGGCTCGCCGGCCGCCGGCAAGGACGAGGACCTGCGGGCCGCCACCGGCCACTGGTACCGGGGCTTCGTGGAAGGCGACATCTCTCACTGGCCCCTGCAAACCTCCGCGCCCGATCGGTTGACCGGCAGAAGCGTGGCCGAGGCGCTCGCGGGACGCCGGTCGGCGCAGTGGCTGCGTGCGAACCCGAGTCAGGCATCGCTGCTCTCGGCAGCCGCGCCCATCGTGATTGCCGGACGGACACGGGGTGCGGTGGTCCTCGAGCAGCCCGGCGATCAGCTGCTGGAACTGCGCGACCGCGCGCTCACGCATCTTTTCAACCTGACGTTGCTCGCCACCGCGCTTGCCGTCGCCATCGCGTTCGGCGTGTCCGCCTGGATCAGTCTGCGGATCGGCAATCTGCGGGTGGCCGCCGATACCGCCGTCACGAATGACGGGCGAATCCGACTCGACATGCCCGAGTCACGCCGCCGCGACGAAATCGGCGCGTTGGCGCGGGCGTTCGAACGACTGTTGTCGCGGCTCAACGAACACACGCAGTATCTGCGGACCCTCGGCGGAAAATTGTCGCATGAACTTCGCACGCCGCTCACCATCGTGCGCTCCTCCCTCGACAACCTCGAGTCGGAAGGCGTCCGCGCCGACCAGCAAGGCTATGTCACGCGCGCGCGCGAGGGGGCGTTGCGGCTTCAATCCATCTTGAGCGCCCTGGGCGCCGCGTCACGAGTGGAAGAGAGCATCAAGCAGGCCGAGCGCGTGCGATTCGACCTCAACGAACTCGTGCAATCGGCGGTTGCAGGATACCGTGATGGATTTCCCAAGGCGCGGATCGACGTGCAGACTCCGCCGGATCAGTGTTTCATGCACGGTGCCCCCGATCTCATAGTCCAGCTGCTGGACAAGCTCATCGAGAACGCCGTGGACTTCTGTTCACCCGCGGGGACGATCCTGGTTCGTCTCACGCGCGCGGACGCGCGTTATGAACTCGCCGTCGTCAATGATGGGCCGCCGATTCCGCCCACCGTGCTGTTCCGGTTGTTCGAATCGCTGTTCGAGCACCGGCAAGGCGGGGACGACAGACCGCATTTCGGTCTCGGGTTGTACATCGTGCGCCTCGTCGCCGAATTTCACGGGGGCGCCGCGATCGCCGAGAATCGCACCGATTCCCCGGGCGCCGCCTTCACCGTGAGTCTGCCGTTCATTTAAGCTTGCGGCTTCCAGCATTCCCGGAGAATCTCGTGCTCAATCACCTGGACCCTGCCTCATCCCTGGCCTTCGCGCTGCTGATCTTCTCGCTGCTGATGGTGATCATGTTCGAGGCCACCAATGGCTTTCATGACGCGGCGAATGCGGTCGCGACGGTGATCTATACCAAGTCCCTCCCGCCCGGACCGGCCGTGATCCTGTCGGGCGTCATGAATTTCCTCGGCGTGCTAATCGGCGGAATTGCCGTGGCCTACGCGCTGGTCGAGTTGCTCCCCGCGGACGTGTTGTCGCCTCCGGACGGCGGCCCGGCCGTCGCCATGCTGGTGTCGCTGTTCGTCGCGGCGCTCTCTTGGAACATAGGGACGTGGTGGCTGGGCCTGCCGAATTCCAGTTCCCACTGCTTGATCGGCTCGCTGATCGGCGTCGCCTTGGGCAACGCCCTCGCGCGCTCGCGCGACCTGATCGACGGCGTGCATTGGCCCCAGTTGTGGAAAGTACTGGAGGCGCTCGCCCTATCGCCCGTACTGGGCTTCGTTCTGTCAGGGGCACTCTATTTCGTTTGCAGGAAGACCCTGCACGATGAGCATCTCTACAAACCCGTGACCGAAAAGCCGCCCGTTTGGTGGATGCGTGCGGTTCTCGTCCTG
>JAXDQI010000040.1:0-3938 GCA_034667965.1 Gammaproteobacteria bacterium | reverse complement strand
GGCGCGGAACGTTCCCAGCATTTTGCTGGTGACCATCGAAACGCCGAGCTTATGCACGCCGCGGGTGGTCATGCACTGGTGGACCGCGTCGATCACGACGCCCACACCCCGCGGCTTCAAGGTCTCGTTTATGCAGGCGGCGATCTGCGCGGTCAGCTTTTCCTGAACCTGTAAGCGCCGCGCGTAGCCATCAACCACTCTCGCCAGCTTGCTGATCCCCACGACCCGGGCCGTCGGCAGATAGCCGACGTGCGCTCGGCCGATGATGGGCGCCATGTGATGCTCGCAGAAGGATTCGAACGCAATGTCGCGCAGAATAACCATCTCGTCATACCCTTCGACTTCTTCAAAGGTGCGCCGCAGATATTCGCCGGGGTCGATGTCATATCCCGAGAACCAGTCGTCGTAGGCGTCGACCACGCGTTTCGGCGTCTCGCGCAGTCCTTCGCGATCCGGGTCATCGCCGGCCCATTTCAGCAGTGTTTTAACCGCCGCTTCCGCGGCATCCCGCGTCACGCCGGATTTAGTTTTTTGGTTCATCTCGCCGGCCGTGGGTCCTGCTGATTCGCAGCAAAGACAAGGAGGATAGCATCTTGAAGTACCACGCCGGAGCGGTGCCCGGGAATCACGGGATTGCCGCGGCGTAGACCACTTCGCCGTGCAGTATCGTCAGATCGCATTTCAGCTCCTTGAGCTCCGGCGACGGGATTTCGTACATATCGCGATCCCACACGGCGACGTCGGCATCCTTGCCGAGTTCGAGCGAGCCGATCCGCTTGTCCAAGAAGAGTTGGTGGGCGGCCCACGTCGTATAGGAGCGGAGCGCTGCGTGAATGTCGACCGCCTCCGCGGTCCCGAACGGATGCGCGCCATAGGTTCCCTTCAGGGTTTCACGTTCGATGGATGCCCAAAGCCCAAAGCGCGCCGCAACCGGGGTCACCGAATAATCCGAGCCGCCGCCCCATTGAATGCCGTGCTTGAGGAAGGTGTTGAGCGGCAACAGGCGGTGCGACCGTTCGGGCCCGAAGTTCGCTGCATAGGTATCGCCGAGCCACCACATAAACGGCGCCTGCGTTTCGGGATATGCCGCATCGTATTTTCCCTGCAACATCGACATGACCTGAATCGCATGGTCGCTGGGTATGTTTGCGTGAATGATGCTGTGTCTAAGGCCGCGCGTCGGGGTTTCGGCCAGGACTCCTGCATAGGTGTCCACCACCCAATCGATGGCCCGATCGCCGACTGCATGCGTTCCGACGTGGATGCCGGCTTTGTGAAAGAGCCGCACCATCCGTCGATATTCTTCCGGCTCGGTCGACGGGTAGCCGGCGTTGCCGGTATCCGGGTCGGTCGAGTTCTTGTTCCAATCCTTGAACAGCCACGCCGTGCGCGCGCCGCCGCTGCCGTCCATGAAGATCTTCGCTCCGCAGGACAAGAGCCGGCCGTCCCCCAAGGACTGGGGAGGTTTGGGCTGCGCGGATATCGTCTTCAGAGCGGCGTGCGCCGATTCCAGCGTGCTGCCTGCGTACCACAGTACGCAAATATGCTCCGCCAACTTCCCTTCGTTCAACAGGCTCACGTAAGCGTCCCAGATGGGCTGCGTAATGGAGGGGTCCTTGACGGCCGTGATGCCTTCGCGATGCAGAGTATCGATGCTTTTCAAGATACCTTTGCGCTGCTCCTCCGGCGTCGGCGGCGGTACGAGATCGAGCACCGCAGTCATCGCGGCTTCCTTGAGGACACCGGTGGGCTTTCCCCCGGCGTCGCGATCGATGGTGCCGGCGGCGGGATTCGGCGTGCTTGCGTCGATCCGGGCTAAGCGCAAGGCGGCCGAGTTGGCGACGCCATAATGACCGGTGGTGTGCATCAACCACACCGGGTTGTCGGGGGAGACCTGATCGAGATCCGCCGCCGCCAGGTAACGGCGCTCGGTGAGCTTGCCTTCGTCCCATCCGTCGCCTTGCAGCCATGCCCCCGGCTTCAGGGCGGCGAGTCCGGCTTGCACGCGGCGTACGGCCTCAGCCACTGTCGACACATCGCTCAGGTGTACGTGATAGAGCTCTTCAACCCCTCCGTCGGCAATGTGCGCATGACTGTCGATGAGCCCGGGGGTTGCCGTTCGACCCCGCAAATCGATGCGCCTGGTCGCAGCGCCGGCGAGGCGCAATATGTCGCGATCGGCGCCCACGGCGATGATCTTTCCATCGCGAACGGCGAGCGCTTGAACGATGGTGTCGCGCGGATCGAGGGTTAGAATTCGGCCATGGAACAGCACCAGATCCGCCTGCTCGGCACCGAGCGCGGGCATGGCGAGGCACCCCGCCACAATACAGGCGGTGGCCATCAGCAGGCCATGAATCGGATGGGTTTGATTGACTCGGGATGCCACTAACGACATTCTGATTTTTTTGGCTCGTTGGATTCTAGAATTCTACTATGAGTCCCGCGAAATGCTCACGACGCGCCGAAATCGAGTGCAGGCGGTGCGCTGACCACGGAAAGCTTCCCCAATGATCCACGATCCGCACCGGCGCTTGCCAGCAGTTGATCCACGACCGCCAAGTGGACCGGGCGGGTATGGGTTCTCGAGGGCGGCGATGCTGCTGGCGGCGGGGCTGATGGTCGGCGGTTGGCTCTGGTCCGCGGCGTGCCCGGCCGACGAACCGCCTCAGACCATGGATGAGCTGACGGTTACCGGCGAACGCACGGGACCCGGCATGTGGCACGTACACCGCGGCACTGCCCAAGTGTGGATCCTGGGCAGCATGTCGCCCCTGCCCAAGGGAATCACCTGGCGTTCGAAGCAGTTGGAGCGGATTCTCGACAGCACGAATCAGGTCGTCGTTCCCAAGCCCTTCGAAATCGGCATCGCCCGGGTGTTGTGGCTCCTGATTACGGAGCGGGACCTCCTGATGGTCCGCGGCGGCAAACGGCTCAAGGATGTGATGCCGCCGAATTTGCACGCGCGGTTCGCCGTGCAGCGGGCGAAGTACTCGGCTGATTCCGACAAATGGGAACGCTATCGTCCTATTATCGCCACCGCCTTTTTGCAGCAGGCTGCGTTCCATCGGGTGGGCTTATCCACACGCTTGGATCTTGGAGCGGCGGTGCGCACGCTGGCGAAGCAACATCATGTGCGCGTCGAGGAACTCAAGATTGCAGGGGTACACGATGTGCTCGATGCGCTGAAAACCATGCCGCCGGCACTGGAAAACGCCTGCGTCGAGGCTTCGCTCGCCACCGTCGAAAGGGACTTGCCGCGGCTGGTTGAGCGGGCGCAGGCTTGGGCTACCGGCAATGTGGAACGCATCGAAAGCTTGCACGAGCCGGCCGAAGTGGACGCCTGCCGCGCGGCGCTGGAAGAGGGCGCAGGAGCGGGCGACCTGATCGCCCTGGTGCGGCGAACGTGGCTCGACCGCTTGGAGCGATACCTGCAGAACGGCGGCGTGACTGTGGCAGTGGTGAACATGGATATGTTGTTGGAGAAGGGCGGCCTTCTCGACGAGTTGCGGGCCAAGGGCTACGAAATCGAGGCGCCATGAACACAGGTTTGCGGCATGGCGGGGTATGGCGGGGCGTGACGGTGAATCAATCAATCAAAGGAGACTTCCATGGCTGATAAGACGGCAACGGTTCATTGGGAAGGCCGGGGCACCAAGGGCGCGGGGAAGATCAGTACTGAGACCGATGCGTTGAAATCCTATCCGTATGGCTTCGCCAGCCGCTTCGAGGACGATCGACGCGGAACCAATCCGGAAGAGTTGCTGGCCGCGGCTCATGCGGCGTGCTTCACGATGGCGTTCTCCTTCGCCTGCGACGCCGCCGGCTTCGCGACGGCCGCGGTGGACACCCAAGCGAGCGTGCGCTTGGTTGCGAAGGGGGGCGGATTCTCGATTGACCACATCGGTCTCAAACTGGAAGCGAGCGTCCCCGGAATC
>JAXDQI010000039.1:0-40381 GCA_034667965.1 Gammaproteobacteria bacterium | reverse complement strand
TGGCAATGGTCGGATCATGAACGGCGCCAGGCCGCGCACATGCAGAGCACCTTCGCCGCGATCATCGACGCCATGGGCGGCAAGATCCGCCATCCCATCAAGACCGACGGCGCCGAGGCCATTGCGCCCGGCGGCTCGATCATTCACGAAGTGGGCGGCGCCATCATGGGATCCGACCCCGCGACATCGGTCACCAATCGCTGGGGCCAGACGTGGGACGTGGACAACCTGTACATCAACGACGGCGCCGTGTTCGCTTCCAACGCGGACAAGAATCCGACGCTCACCATCATGGCGCTGGCCTGGCGCGCGTCGGATCATATCCTCGAGCGCCTGCGGCGCAAGGAACTGTGATGGATCGACGCACGACGATCAAGTGGGTGCTGGCCGCGAGCGCATCGTTGCCGCTGCTGCGTCCGGGCGCGGCGCACGCGTTTTCGGCGCCGACGGCGCGGGGTTACGGATCCGATCCTGACCTGTCGAAAAATTACGCTGCCGGCGAGCCGTGGCCGCTCACCCTGACCGCCGCGCAGCGGCGGCTGGCGGGAACGCTGTCGGACATCATCATTCCGGCCGATGAGCGTTCGCCGAGCGCCTCTGCGGCGGGCGTGGTCGACTTCATCGATGAGTGGGTGAGCGCGCCGTATCCCGACTGTCAGCGCGACCGGGGCATCGTGCTGGGCGGATTGGCCTGGCTCGACGCCGAAGCAGGGCGGCGCTTTGGGAGCGATTTTGTGGAGCTGGCGCCCGCGGCGCAAACCAGCCTGTGCGAGGACATCTGCGCCGAGGCGCGCGCGCCGCCGGCGCTCCGGGAAGCCGCGCACTTCTTCGCGCGCTTCCGCGACCTGACGGCCGGCGGTTTCTACTCATCTCCCATCGGCCGGCAGGACTTGAAGTATATCGGCAACGTGCCGCTGGCGAGCTTCGACGGACCACCGCTCGCGCTGCTCAAGTCGCTCGGGCTCGCCTAGCGAAGCCTGGGGTCCTCGCGCGACAATTACAGAGGCGAGCCATGAACACAGAGGTTGAACCATGAATGAATTCCAACGGTACGCGGCGCTCCTCGGACTTGTCTGCGGCACCTGGCTGCCGGCGGTGACCTTGTCCGCCGACGCCGGCGCGCCGAATTGGCATCCATTGATCAATGACAGCATGGCGTCCGACTGGCGGGGGTGGAAGTCGCCCGGCTTTCCGGCCGGCTGGCGGGTCGAGGGCGGGGTACTCTCCAAGGACGGCTCGGTCGACGATCTGGTGACCAACGCGACCTTCGGCAATTTTGAGCTCGAGCTCGAGTGGAAGATCGGCAAGGACGGCAACAGCGGCATCTTTTACCGCGCCACGCGCGAGTACGATCACATTTACTGGAGCGGCCCGGAATATCAGCTGCTCGACGACGCCAACGCTCCCGACGGCAAGAATCGTCTCACCGCCGCCGCGGCCGCGTACGGCCTCTACGCCGCGAGTGCCGGCGTGGTGCGTCCGTTCGATCACTGGAACACCACGCGACTCATCGTCAAGGGCACGCACGTCGAGCACTGGCTCAACGGCCGCAAGGTCGTGGACTATGAGCTCAAGAGCCCCGATTGGACGGGCAAGGTGGCGGCGAGCAAATTCTCGGCATACCCCGCCTACGGATTGGCGACGGCAGGCTTCATTGGGCTGCAGGGCGATCATCCGGGAGCGCTGGCCATTCGTCGCATGCGCATTCGCGAGCTGCCATGATCGGCCATGCTGGCTGAGTCCATGCGCCGCATCAGCGGCCTGCTGCAAGGCGGCCGCTACCACGAGGCGCACGCGCAATTGGAATCCGTGGTGAGCGCCAACCCCGATTACGTGGAAGGTCTGCGGCTGTACGCCGGCACGAAACAGGCGTTGGGCGACCTCGCCAACGCCGAGCCGCTGCTGCGGCGCGCGCTCGACCTCGACCCGCTGTGGACTCCCACGCTCGCCACCCTGGCCGAGTTGTTGTTGGTGGCGGGTCGCGGCGCCGAGGCCGTTCCCTTGTTGCAGCGTGCAATCCAAGGCTCCCCTCCCTATCCGCGCGCCGCAGTGCTCTTGGTACGCCACTACCTCGACACGGACCGGCCGGCCGCGGCGCTCGAGGTGGCGACTCCGTGGTGCAATCGCGCCCAAATCGATGCCGAGTTGTCGGCGCTGCACGTGGCGGCATACGCCGCCTTGGGCCGTCAGAGCGACGCGGTGGCGCACTATCGTCGTCTGGTGGCGGGGGCTCCGGACAACGCCACCGCGACCCATACGCTGGCGGTTGCGTTGAATGCGGCCAAGCAGCCGGAGGAGGGTGAGCGCGTCGCGCGCGGGACGCTCGCCCGCACCCGGCCGACGGCGGCGCTGTACTACACGCATGCGTGCAGCCTGATCGCTTTGGAGCGCTTCGACCAAGCGGAGCAGGCCTTGCGCGACTGCGTCCGACTGGGCCCGTGCCATGCCGAGGCGCACAACAGCCTGGCGCAGCTCCTGTGGATGCGCACCGGCAATATCGTGGAGGCCAGCCGTGTGCTGGATCAGGCGCTCGACCAATTCGCGCATGACGATGCGCTGTGGGCCACCAAGGCCGCCCTCTTGCAGGGGGCCGGCGACGCGCGCAGCGCTTACGCGTGCCTCGCCGAACGCGCCGCACGACCCCAGGCTCCGCCCGCGTTGCTCATCCGAGCGGGCCTGGCGGCGCTGGAGTTCGAGCCCATCACCGCCCTGACACTGGCTGAAAAGGCCTTGCGGGCGCAGTCCAACAATCCGACGGCGCGCAAGCTCTTGTGCGCCGCCTATTTGGGCGTGGGGGACGGAGCCCGAGCGCTGGACGAGTGCGCAGGGCTGCTCGAGGCGGCTCCCGACGATCAATATCTGATCGCCATGCAAACCACGGCGCTGCGGCTATTGAACGATCCGCGCTACCAGGCGCTCTGCGATTACGACACGATGGTGCTGTCGCAGTCCCTCGAAACCCCACCGGGGTGGTCTGATCTGCCCAGCTTCCTGACGGAACTCGCCGCGCGCTTGAGCGCCCTGCACAATCCGCACGGCCATCGACTGCTCTACCAGTCGTTGCGCGGCGGCACCGAAACCACGCAGGATCTTTCGCGGAGTTCGGACCCCGTCATCCAGGCGTTGTTTCACGCCTTTGCGGCACCGATCGCGCGCTACCGGGAACACATCGGCCACGGGGAGGACGCTCTGCGGCGCCGCAATCGAGGCCCAGCACGATTCAACGGCGGCTGGTCGGTACGTCTGCATCATGGCGGCTATCACACGAGCCACGTGCATCCGCGGGGATGGATATCGTCGGCCTTTTATATTCAGCTGCCCGGCCGCATGAGAGCGACAACGACGGGCGAAGGGATTCTCAGCTTCGGTGCGCCGGGGATGCTGACGACGCCGCCACTCGCGGCCGAGCTGTCGGTTCGTCCCGAGGCCGGTCTGCTGGTGCTCTTTCCGTCGTATTTCTGGCACGGCACGCTGCCGTTTCACAGCGATGAGCCGCGCCTCACCGTCGCATTCGACGTGGTCCCAGCAGCTCGCTAGCGGAAAACCCCTCGCGCCGGTCGACGCGAGGGGGTGGCACCGTCAGAACTTGTACTTGACCTCGATGCTGCCCTCGCGGCCCAGGATCGACCGCCCGAAGTTGACACCGTTCTGCGCGGTGTTTCCGCCGAAACGGGCGTTGCCCTCGGTGAGGCCGATCTGATTCGTCAGGTTCAAGCCCGCCAGACGAATTTCCCAGCTGTCGCCGAGCTGGGTGATGATGCCGGCGGCCAGGTCGTAGTAGCTGCCCAGGGGGTTCAGGCCCGTGTTGTCCTGATAGTGCTGACCGACGTGCTCGTAGGTCACGTACTCGGTCACCGAGCCCCAGGAGAAGGTCTGCGTGTCGCTCGGCGTCACGCGAATCTGGAAGTTCGGCAAGCGAGCGAGCGGTTTACCATTGATAGTGCCGCAGATGGTTGCTCCGGTGATGTCCTGGTAGAAGTAGCAGCCCTCGAAACCCTTGTAGTGGGCCTTCTCGTACTCCGCATTGACCGTGATCTTGAAGTCCCTGACCGGCTGGAGGTCGAAGTCCGCGAACGGAGTCACGCTGCCGACGATCCGTCCGCCCCGCGACGAGGAGCCGTAAGTCCCCGACGGACCGAGCGGGACATGCTCCGCATCGATGGGCTGATATAAAATCCCCTTGAATTCCTTGTCGTAAATCGCCGCGTCGATGTACGTATAGCGGTTCTGGATCTTGAAACCGGCTTCGTAATTCCGCACCGTGTTGAGAGGCGGATTCGAGGGACAGCCGTTCGTGCCGTTGTACACGTTGCAACGGACATCGTCGAACTTATCGAAGAACACGCCGTCATTGACGCGCACATAAGCGCTCATATTGTCAGTGAACTCGTAGTTCGCGCCCACCGAGAACGTCGGCATGGTGTTGTGTTCACGCCCGTACGAGTACGTACCGTTGGGCAATTCGACCGCGTTGTTCCACAGGTCGAACACCGACCCCATCTGTTTCGGCGATAAATTGGTCGTCTGTTGCTGCAGATCGATATGTTCGACCCGGATCGAGGCATCGAACAACCAACTATTGATCTTCCATGAGTCCGAAAGATAGAGGGCAACATTGGTGGCCTTGCCCTGTTCGAGGATGTTGTAGCCCCCATTGGCGCTCACGATGCCCTGAGGGCTCGTCACGTTGTAGATATTTCCACCTGCGACGCCCTGCAATATGATCGGATTCGCATTCGGCACATTATCCATCAGCACATTGGAGCTCAACGACCAGGCATCGTTGTCCGTGTAATGGGCGGCATACACACCCAGGGTCAAAATGTTACCGTCGAAGACTTCCTTCGACACACGGAATTCATCCGTGAGGTTCATGATCTTCTTGCGGACCTGCCATACCTGCTCGGTGATCACGCTCGTGTCGAGCGGCACGGGTGCGCCATTGGCGTAATGTGCTTGGACGCCTCCCGCGGTCAACGGGGCGGGCAGTGTCAACGTGCCGAGGTAGTCCCCCAGGGCCGAGGGATTGCCGTTGTTCACCAGCGCATTGGTGGGGATGTACCCGCCATCAAACAGGAAAGTGTTGGAGATCTTCCAGCCGTCACCGAACTTGAGGTCGAGGTTCGACCCGAAGTAATTCATCTGGGCGCCGCGGCCGTTGCTGATATCGTCATTCCAGAAGCCGCCGCTCGGGCTCGGAATCAGGAAGTTCTGCAGCTGCTTGCTGTTGTAGGTGCTGTTCAGCTGGTTGAAGCCGGGGTAAGGCTGCGCCTTGCCGTTCACGACGATATAGGGGAAGTCGGCGTACCACTGATTCTTGTCGTTCAGGTTGCGATACCAGAACATCACCGAGCCGCCATCCAGATCGTGCTTCAAGGTGGCCGTCAGCTGTCCGCCGATGTCGGACGGATACTGCGGATTGCGCACGCCGTCGGACACGCGGTAGAAGCCGCCGATGCTGCCATACCATCCGTCGATGATCTTACCGCTAATGAAAGCATCGACCCGCTCCGACCCTTCTGATCCGTAGGTAAAGCCGAACGAGCCCGTCGTCTTTTCCGAGCCCGTCCTCAAGATGAAGTTCGCCGTGGCACCCGCCTGACCGTTGCTGAAAATTGCGCTCGGTCCGCCCTGGACGATCTCGACACGCTCGACAGTGTCGTCGAAGCGCAGCAGCGAACTCGAATCCATGAACGACAGAGACGCCGAGCCGTAGAGCGGCGAGCCATTGATCATGGTGGTGAAGTACGGAGAGTCGCCGCCGCCGTTGGGGAAGCCGGCCACGTCGATGTTGACGCCGGTTTGACCGCCGGATGCTTCCGGCCATACTCCCGGCGACAGTTTGAAAATGTCGGCCACGCTCGCGGGGTTTGAGTTCTTAATTTCGTCGAGGGACACCGATACGATGTTGTAGCTGGCGTCCAACTTCTTGACAGCCTGCGCTGAGGCGGTGACGACGATCTCCTGCAGGTCATTGACCGCGGCAGGCTCCGCCGGGGTGTCCGCGGCATGCGCGGGGGCGCCGGCGCTGCAATAGAGGACGGCGGCCACCGCCATGGCCAGGGCATTCATGCCGGCGCTGGATCCGAAGCGTCGGAACAAGGCCTCGCCCGGCGGCATCGGTGAGTGGGTCGTGGGTGACAGAGCCAATGGCGCGCCGGTCCGGCGTCCGTTGTTGCGTTGTTGTTTCATCGATTTTTCCCCTCAACAGCCAGTTAAAGTGGCGGGCGCCACGCTAATTCATCTTCCTCAGGTATCGATGGACCCGGAACACCGGGCCCATGGTCGAAGTTAATGCGCGAAGGATTGCCGGCCAGGACTCAGGGCAAGACTCGCGTCACTTCCTGTGGCTCGTGGATTTAAGAAACTCGTCGATTTCATCGATCGTCTATTTCTCCCCACGCGCAATGTAAGTCTATATTCGGGGAATAACAAGCGTTGCGGCTAATTCACCACATCGTGGACGTGGCCTGCGATCGTGCGCATTCGACGCAGTGCGGGCTCGAGCGGGTCGGGAATGGACAGGTAAACCGTGCTCCACAACTGCGCCGCATTCGATTCGTCGGCGTCGGCGACGTTGGTGCCGAAGGGTGCGATCTGAAATTGACCACCGACGAAGCTCCACGACCAGAGTTCCGAATTACGGATCGCGCGGGCCGCATGGATCGCGTCCCAGAGCTCGCGCTGCGCCGTGCGCAGGCGCCTTTTGAGCGATGGCTCGAGATCCTGCCGCCGTAGCTGCCGTTCGAGGCCGGCGGCGAGGACCGCCTGTTGCCAGGACCAGATGACGGTGCCGTGGTACGCGCTGCGCGACATTTGCGCCTGGATGGCGGGGGTTGCATACACAGGATTCGCGACCACCACTCCCACCGGCGTCACGAGGCCTGCCGGAAAGGGTCGCGCCAGCGCCGTGACGGCCCGCGTCAGCGCGGCCGTACTCGGCCGGCCGAACAGAAAGTCGAAGCCTTCGTCGGAATTCAGCACGGGAATGGGCGTGCCATCGGAGTCGAGCGCCAGCGCGTGGAAGCGCACCACGTCAGCACCCACGGCACGCAACGCGGCGCCGTCGGGCACTTGGAGCGCCGCCGCGTAAGTGGCGATGCTGGTACGCGCCGCAGCGCTCGGCACAGCGACATCGAACAGCGGTGCGGCCTTGGCGCGCCAGATCCTCGCCATGGCCGCGGCGCGGGCGAATTGCCCGCGCTCCGCGGTGTCGAGATAGGCGTCGAGTAGACCGCCGGCGTAGAACCGTCGGGCGGCCTCGAGCGCGGCGGGCACGAACACCGCATTGACGTCATAGGCGAAGCGGCCGCCTGCCAGCCCGTCCGTGCTGTCGCGCCATTGGCCCACGGCAGATCCCGGTTTGAGTGCGATGAGATTCGGCGCGCGCGGATCGTCGGCGAAGCGGGTCGCGGCGTCGAGCACGCATTTCAGATTGCTCACCAGATCCGCGCCCAGGGTGCGCGGCACCTCGCCATGGCGGCCGTCGCTGCGCGCGAGGAATTCCCGCGCCTGCGATCGGCCGCGCGCGTCGTCCAACAGCCATGCCGCGGCCACGGGGGCCAGCATGAACGTGCCGTCGATCATCTTGTAGTCGAACGTGGACGCATCCGAGTTGATGCCGGATTTGAGGTGATCGAGAATGGCAAACTCGCCGACGTTTTCTTCATGCGCCACCTCGCCCGCGGCCGACAGACGAGTCAACACCGCGCCGAGTCCCGCATCCACCGCCTCCGGAGTGAGCGCCGGCATCAGCAGTCTCACCGACATGAGGGTGTCGCGGCCGAAATAGGTATCGAAGCGCCAGGACCCGGCGAGGAAGGCCTCCCGGTAGCTCAAGAAGGTCAGTGCATTGCGGGCCGCGACGTCGCGCCGCGCGGCGGTAGTGAGCAAATGGGCGCCCGACAGCGGCACGAGGGGCGTCTCCCCGCTCACCGCCGTGATCTGGAGCCGGATGGGCTCGCCGCCGGAGGCCGAGATGTGATCCGGCGCGAGCGCTCCGTCCGTGACCCGGATGCTCAGCCGATAACCCGCGGCGCCGTCCAGTCGATCGCGTGCCCAGGTGATCGTCGAGTCCGCGATGACCGGTTCGGCGGTGACTTCGACGGGAAAGGTGCCGTCAGCTTGATAGTTTCGCAGGACGCGGATGCTCGAGAGCGCGGCCTTCGCAAAAGACAGAACTTCCGCGCCGGTGGCACTGGCCCCGACGGTCATGCCGTACAACGGCCGACCTTGCGAGTCCTTCAGCTCGATCGGCTGCGGCCTGCCGAGCAGCTTCCAGGTCATGGACTGCGTGCCGTGCGAAAACCAGAGCCCGACGCCGCTGTTGCCCGCGGGAAACGCAACCACGATTCTCGGATTCAATCCGGATCGCAATAAGAGGTGGGCGGCGACCGGTCCGTCGCGCAGGAAGCTGTTGATGTTGAGTCCCTCGGCCACATCGAACGACAGCGGCTGCGCCGAGCCGGGTTCGCCAACGGCCGGTTGTGGTGTGATTGCGGAGATGCCGATGCCGACTCCGAGGATGAGCAGGCGACGCATGACGGACAGTTTGTTCAAGATACTTCCTGGATGAAAATCAGCTCGGAGGACAATGGCAAGGGGAGGGTCACCTCGACGCCCGTGCCCATGAGAACGCTACCCTCCCGTACCTGTTCGGCAGCGTTGCCCCGATCCTGGAACGAGAGCCGGTAGCGTTTCCGGGGATCGAGACCCTGCAGGCGGTAGCGATGCGCGGGCTGGTCCGGCACCGTGCCGCGAAATGCATACAGGACGCCGCGTCGCAGCGGCGCCGAGTAGTATTCGATGCCGTCCCAGTGAACGCCGTCGGGACGCTCCGCCACGTGATACAGGTCCGCATCGCGGATCAGCGGACGCAGCGCGGACTTGTAGAGCGCGAACTCTCGGCGCGCTGCGGCGCGCTGCGCGCCGCTCCATTCGCGCGGATCCAGCATCAACGAAAACCAGCCGAGCATTCCGCTGCGCAACTGGTAGCGAAAATTCTCGATCCGCGGCGCCGGCCATTTTCCCACGTAGCTTTCCAGCATGGCGGGCGGGAGGACCTGACTTGCATCGTAGAACGCGCGCCGGTTGGACAGCGGATCGTACGTATCCGTGATGGAGAAATAGTCGCCGTGCGCCGCGCTGCCGAAATCCACCATACGGCCCCCGTCGTTGCACACCTCGAGCAATAGCGACGGGTGATGCGCGCGCAACTGCCGGTACAGTTCGTAATACGCGCGGGTGGCATGCTGACTCACATCGGTGGCGTTCGACCCGTCGGCCCACAGAAAACCCGAGTCCTGGTAGATTTTCACGGTCGCCGGGTCGGGAGCGACCGCCGGGTGATCGGCGCGGGAACTGCCCTGTGCGACCAGGTAGCCATCGTGCTCGAGCATGTCGAGGTGATAGTCGTGCACCACTCGCTCCAGCTCGCGCGCCGCCCACGTTTGCACGGCGGGGAGGCCGAGATCGAGAGTAATGCCCTTGAATGGCTCGCTGTGCTTCCAGCCGGCAGGAGGATCGGCGATGAGCCACTCCCGGGTGGCCGGGTCGTCGACATTGAGCGCGCCGGCCTGCGTCGAGGTGCCGGCCTGCGTCCAGTCCATCCACAAGCCGAACTTGAGGCCGTGCCGATGGGCAAAATCGGCGAGACTCGCGATGCCGTGCGGGAACTTCTTCGGATCCACATGCCAGTCGCCGACGTCGCGAAACCAACCCGCATCCAGGTGAAACATCTCCAGACCGAGCTGCGCGGACTCGAGAATCATGCGCCGCGCCAGCGTTTCGTCGATGGCCATCCCGCTGCCCCAGCTGTTGTCGACCAGCAGTGGATAGCGGGGATCGCCCAGCGTCCGGGGATTGTTGAGTACGGCCCGCTCCCAGCGCCGCAGCACATTGCCGGCACCATCCGGCCCGCCCGCGGAGGCGCCGAGGAAAATCGTCGGCGTTTCGAAGGTGCCGCGTGGCGGCACACGCGTCTGTTCGGGATCCGGGCTCACATCGAGGCCGGCTTCGCCGTGCAGCGAAGTGCCGCCGCGGGTGAGCGTGATGCGCGTGCGCGCACTCGACTCGATGCCGACATACCAGCCCAATCCGGCCGCCGCGGGATCTTCGACCAGCAGATAGGGGATCATCTCTCGCGGCTGAGGGGGCCGGGGCCGTGCGTACGTGCTGGATCGGCCGACCCAGGTGTCGCCGTCCGCGAGAGCATCGCGATGGGTGCCCTCGGCGGAGGGCGTGTCGGCGCCTTTTTCCACCCAGAATCGCTCAAGCGCCGCCTGCGGGTGGATCTCCCAATCGAAGCGAATACTCGGCGGGAGCGGCAGTCCGACCGGCTCGTCGCTCAGGTTTTGGATGAGCATGCTGTGCTCGAGCGGACCGTGGCCGGCGCGCGCACGCCAGCGCCATACCAGCTTGAGCCGCGGCGCATCGGCGACGTAGACCACAGCGATTTCGCGCGGTCCGAAGCGGGTCGCCGCGCGGTCCAGACGCCACACCACGGGCTGTGCAGAGCCGTGCACGAGGAATCGCCCGGGGAGCGTATCGGCGCCGCGATTCGTCCACGGCGCCGCGCCGCGCAGCGCGAGCGAACGCAGGCGCGGCGCCTGCGGGCCGGCCTCCACGGTGATCACGGTTTCGGCGTTGGCGAGCCGGCCCTGCAATGGGTAAGCCTCGGCCGGATCCGCCGCCACCGCAACCGCGCACAGGGCAAGGAGCACGGCCCCGCCGGCGAGAATCGCAGCGACTTGAACCTTCAAGAAGGGAGGACCTGTTGATAGGCGCTGTAATCCTCGGCGTCGATGTCCGGGAAGGCCTTGAGTTTGACCGAGCCGGCGGCGGTGGAGGCCTGCCATTCATGCGCGCCGCCGGGGTCGCGCAGCGCCGCAAGCAAACTCGCCCGCGTGATCGGTGGCGCTCCGTTCTCGTCGACGATCCGCATGAGCACCAGCGGGCCGGCGCGCAGGGCAACCACATCCGGATGCAGCGTATCGACGCTCTCCAGCCCGCGCGTGAGCGGCAGCTGAAGTTCGATGCGGTCGGCAGAACGCCACTCGCGGCGCAGGGCCGCGAAACGCCCGGCCGCGGGCGGCGTGGGTTCGCGCCGGCCGTTGACGCTCACGCCGGCGCCTTGCGACCACGCCGGTATGCGTACATTGAGTGTGAAGGTCTGCGCACTCGGCAGGTGCAGCGTGAGGATCACGCGCGCGTCATACGGATAGTCCGTCGCGATGGACAGGCTGCAGGGCTCACCGTTCTGGGTCCAGTTCACCACCGCCGGGACGTAGAGATTGACGAAGATGCCCTGCGGATCGGTGAAACAGGTGCTGATCGCGTAGTCGGCCGCGATCATGGGCAGAGTGCCGGAACAGCACGGCCAGCGGTCGGTGTGAAAGCCCTTCCTGGCCCGAGGCGAATAGTCGGAGTAATAAAAGGCTTGCCCGTCCGGGCGGATCGGCAGTGCGCCGAGCACGGTGTTGTACATCACCCGCTCCATGCTGTCGCCGTAGCGCGAGTCGCGCGTGATCCGCAGGAGGTAGCGCGTGAGCTTGAAGTGCGCATAGGCGCCGCAGGGGGTCTCGAAACTCTTGCTCTGTCCGGCGAGGCTGGCGCCGAGCGCGCCGCTTCCGGGAACGATGAAATGCTCATCCGGACCCCAGCCACCGGTGGCGAAACTTTGGTCGGCGATTCTGTCGAAGCCGTTGAGCGCGGCCTCGAGGTACGTCGGGTTGCCCAGCGTGAGATAGGCCTGCGCCGCGGAGCTCAATGCGTTGACGTGACTGTAGGCGTGCTTGCCCGGGAGTGCATTGTCGCCGCGCGCGAGCGCGCCGAAGAACTCGTCATAGAGCAGCCGCCGGCCGAGATCGAGGTGGCGCCGCTCGCCGGTGATGCGCCAGGCGAGAAATTGATTCTCGGGCAGTGTGTAGCTTTCGTCCCAGGCGTGTTCGAGAAAATCCCGAGGGGGATGGGCGTGCTCATTGCGCGGCATGGCGCGCGGCGGCAGATACGGCACCGCGGCGGTCGTGGCACGCGCCAGCGTGGGCAGCGCCGCCTCGTCCCCGCAGAGCCGTCCGGCATCGAGGAGGCCGCCGACCAGTTTGTCGTAGGTATACGAGGGGAAGCGATTCCGGCGGTAGAAGCTACCTTTCTGGTCGATGGTCGCGGCATAGCCGCGCACCAGGCGCCGTACCTTATTCCGAGTCGGGCCATCGCCGGTGATGGCATGGAAGCGAGACAGCGCGCTCATCCATTGGCCGAAGGTGGCGCCCGGCGCGAATCCCTCGGTGTCGTACCAGCCGCCGAGTTCATGACCGGGTGCGGGCTGGCCGGCGCGCAAGCGGTACGGCAGCAGCAACGAGTCCTCGTCCAACCCCAAGACCAGGCGGTGATTCTCGTGCGACTGTCGCTCGAGCGGACTTGAGTCCAATTGCACCTGGCCGTATTCCAATTCCGCGAGCGGCGCGGCCGCCGTCGGCGGTGCCGAGCGCGCCGCAGTCTTCAGCGGACGCCATCCAGCGACCGCGATCAGCCCTCCGAGGAGGGTGCGCCTCCCGTGATCCACACTCCTCGCCATGTTCCCGTCGCTCCCCGTGTTGTGCGCGCACAATGCGGCGGGCGGCGGACTAACGCAACTCTTGCCGTCGCCCTCAGGCGCCGACCAGCGTCGGCGGCTCTCAGGTAGGATGCGCGGATGAATTCAATAATTGCGATCGTGCCCTGGCTGATGCTGTCGGCGGCTCCGGCGCTCGCGGCCCCCGACTCTACCTTCACTCTGAGCGCCAGTGCCGCGGATTTCGGGCGGTACTTTCCCAGCTACCTCGCCAACGGCTATTTTTCCTCCATGACCGCGCCGCGCGGCACCGAGGGGAATCTGGCCTACATCGTGGCGTTCATGGATTACGGCAAGGACGATATTGCGCGTCCCGCGGCCATTCCCGGCTGGACTGAAATCGACTACTCGACCGGCGACTCGGCCGCCGGCCATTTCTGGATGAATCAAGCGCCGCTGAGCCCCGGATCGTTCAAGGACTATCGGCAGACTTTGAACCTGCACGAGGCCACCTTGACGACGAGTTATCGATACATCGATCACCAACGAAGCACCCAGATCACGGTCACCACCTTCGTGAGCCAGGCATCGCCGCATGTGGCGGCCTCGCAGATTTCGCTCACGCCGGATTTCGACGGCACGGTGCAGCTGTCGTTCGCTTTAAATCTATGGGCGCCGTATCAACCGCGCCTGCCGCTCGCGCTGCTCTCGGGCGACGAGATGCAGGAAGCGGTGGCCGCGCACGACATGACGTTGGCCGCGATCCCGCCGGCGACCCCCGATCGCGCGGCGCTCTGGTATCGCGGCGATACCCACGTCCTCAAGGCCGGGGGAGATGTGCGGGAATTGACCCTGCATCTCGACGGTCGCGCCGAACGGGGCCTGAAGATGGCCGAGGCGGCGGCGATCAGCCTGCCCGACGGTGTAGACGTGAGCGACATCGCACTGCACGAGAGTGCGTATCGCCTCGCCTTGAACCTCAACGTCCACGTGGTGAAGGGCAGAACCTATACCTTCACCAAGTTCATCGCCGCCTCGCGTGAGGGATGGGGCGAGGATGCGAAGGTCGATCTCGAACTCGCGACGAACGCGCGCCGCCGCGGCTTCGAGGCGCTGCTCGAGGAGCACCGCGCCGCGTGGCGGGAGCTGTGGAAGGCGGATATCACCATCGATGGCGATACGCGGGCGCAGACGGCGGTGCACTCCGACCTCTACTACCTACTTTCCACGTCGACCGCGGATACGCGTTGGCCGATGGGCGCGTGCGGACTTTCCCCCGGCTACACCGGGCACGCGTTCTGGGACAGCGATCTGTGGATCTTCCCGGCTCTCTTGCTGCTGCACCCCGAGCGGGCAAAATCGCTGGTCATGTTCCGCGCTCATACGCTACCCGCGGCGCTGGCGCGGGCACGGGCGCGCGGGCTGAAGGGCGCGATGTATCCCTGGGAGGCGGACCCCGAAGACGGCACCGAGCAAACCCCGCACTTCGCCTACGTGCTCGGCGAGCGCGAGATCCACGTCAATGCCGATATCGCCCTCGCGAATTGGCAGTACTGGCTCGCAACGCACGATCGCGACTATCTGAGGGACTATGGATGGCCGGTCATCCGCAACGTCGCGGATTTCTGGGTCAGCCGCGCGTCGTGGAACGCGATCGAGCGGCGCTATGAGATCGTGCATGTCACATCGGTCGCGGAACCCTATAATGACGTGCCGAACGACACCTATACCAACGCATCGGCGCAAAAGGCGCTCGCCATCGCCACGACCGTGGCGGGACTGGTCGGCGAGCCGCCGGATCCGCGGTGGGCCGAAGTGGCCTCGAAATTATTCATTCCGTTCTCGGTGGCCGAACAGCGGCATCTGGATTTCGACCCGAGCGTGCCCCGCGACCCCGCGGAGGGCAGCACCTTGGGCTTGCTGATGTACCCGTCTCTCGACGTGCCCATGACTGCCCAAGTGCGCCGCAATGACTACGATTACGCCATGATCGCGGTCAAGGAGGGGAAACACGAACCGCACGGCATGGGTGCGGCGCCCGCGTCGATCGCCGCGGCGACCGTCGGGGATGCCGACTCGGCCGTCGCCTGGCTGCAGAGCAACTTCACCAGCGACCTCATCAAACTGCCGTTCAACGTGCGCACGGAAACGCCGACCAACAACACCGGCTATTTCATCACGGCCTCCGGCGGTTACCTGCAGAATTTGATCTACGGCTTCGGCGGCCTACGGATCGAGGAGATGGGCCTCGTGGCGGCGTATCCGCCGGTGCTGCCGCCCGAGTGGAGGTCGCTGACGCTCAAGCACTTGAGCTTCCGCGGGCAGAACTATGACATCGTCATCGATCGGGACCGGGACGGCCGGGTGCAGCTGCGGCGGACTCGGGGGACGCGCGTCCAGTCGGGAAGTTGACTGCTTCGCTGCCGGGTATGCCGCTCACACCGGATTGCGTCAAAGTCTGACGCAGACCTTGCTTGATGGTCCCTTGTGCCGCCAATCCGCAAGCGTACCTTCGTCCCCGTAGCGAGGGCGATTGGCGATGGCTTACAAGCTAAAGGTCGTAATTAACATGCTTCCTGTAGCCCTTCCTCAAAGAAGTGCACTCTCGACCCCGCGGCGCTCAACGCCCGGCGGAAGGCGGTTGTGATGCGTGTGACCGAGCTTGTCGCCACAGCGACGCCTTCGCCATCACAATTGATCGCGCACATGGAACAGGTGACGGAGAGCGAAAGGCTGAGACTTGCACGAACGCTGCACGATGACCTCGGGGGCAAGCTGGTGGCCGCTCTAATGGATCTCGCTTGGGTGGAGCAGCAGTTGGGCACGCTTCCTGACACTCTCAAATCGCGACTCGCACGTGTGCGGACAGTGCTTGGCGCCGCTGTGGACTGGGAACGACAATTGATCGAACACTTGCGACCCACGCTGCTCGACAACGTCGGCTTTTTTGCGGCGCTACGGTGGTATGCACACAAGATCTGCGACCCCGCGGCAATACGCTGTACGCTGCAAATGCCCGAGCCGGAGCCGCACTTTTCAGCGCCCACCGCGACCTCTCTTTACCGGATATCGCAGGAAGTACTCGATACCTTGCTCAAGGATCAATCGGTTGCCACCGTCTCGATACGGGTGAGCGTGAACGGTGATCGAGTGTCGCTTGAGATCAATTCGGACGGTTTGATGCGGAGTGATGAGCTGACGCCCTTGACGGTGTCACGACTCGAACATCGGATGGCCGTTTTGCGGGGCCACGGAGAGTTCCGCAATTCTGCGACACTCGGAACGACGTTCATGGCTGAATTGTGTGCGGTGCCCGTGGGCTAACATACTGCCCGTTCAAGCGTAACTTCGGCTGACATACCAAAACACGCCCAGGCCCACGAGAAATGCTGACCCGACGTCGACCACGATGGGGCGCGGCAACGCGAGGCGGAGCCTTCGCAACAGCACCACCAGCAGCGTCGCACCGATAACCAAGGTCAGCTGGCCGAGCTCGACGCCGAGATTGAAGCCGACCAGGAGCTCCGCCAGCCGCCCCGGGGGTAACTGCAGCGCCAACAGATCTGCGGCAAATCCGAAGCCGTGGATCAACCCGAAGACGAGGGTGATGAGCATGCGCAGACGCCCGGCGTCGCCCAAGTTGCCGGAGATCACGAGGTAGTTGGCGGTGAACAGGCCGGCGCCGAGCGATAAAAGGCCCGGCAGGCCGCCGAAGCCGAGCCACTCCGCCGCCGCCATGACGGCCATGCAACCGCCGGCGATCAGGGCGACCGGCTTCGCCTTCTGGGTCTGAACGACGATATTCTCCGCCCCGATCAGCGCAATCGTGAGCGCCACCAGCGCATCGATGTATTCCGCGTGCGGCCGGACGATCCCCGTCACGGCGAGCGCCAGGGTGAGGCTGTGGCCGATGGTAAAGCCCGTGACGACGAATACCAGGTCCCGCAGGCGGCGCGATATCAGCACCAAGCCCAGGAGAAAGGACATGTGATCCACGCCCGTGAATATGTGCATGGTCCCCATGCGGATGAATTCGTAGAAGCGGGCGTTCTTGAGCCGGCCGCCCGATCTGCCGATCACGTCCACCATCTGGTGCTCGTTGGTGATCAGTTGCTCGGTAAATTCGCCGGTTGCCGCATTTTGGATCTGCGCGAAATTGGTGTGGCTCGGGACCAGGTCGAAGAATGCCGCGGAGAAGATTTGCAGATCCTCGGCCGTATCGCATTTGAACGTGAAATCATACTTGTGGTAGCCCGACAGGGTGGCAAGCGTCTCGACCGGCGGGATCAACGCGCAGCGCCGGCCGGCCGCGATCGGGTAGACGCGCGCGGTCAGATAGGTCTTGATCCGGTCGTCGGAGGGGGCCGCCGCTCCATTGCCGATGCGATCCGTCTCGATCGTCGGGATGGTCATCACCAAGTCCACGGACGTACCGTTGATTTCCCAGACCGAATGCGACTGGCTGCGCGTGTGGGAGACCGCCGAACCGGCGGCGAACAGGAGCGCGAGGACGACCCAGCGGAAGGGCGCGCGCATCAACGCAGATCATCGGCAATGAGGATATTGGAGCGCTTGCGCAGGAATGTTTCATCGCCCGTGGTGAGGTGGCGGATCCGCTCGTTGCGATAGTCGCTCAGCACCTTGTCGCGCGCCGCGGCGAAATCCAGGAGCACCGGCTTGACGTTCTTTTGCATGTACAGCACGTGAATCCCGTCCGGCATTTCTATGCGAGCGGAAACGCCGCCCTGCGGCAGGCCGCGGGCCGCCTCGAAGAGGCGGTCGCCCAGATGAATCTTGGCGGCAAAGTAAAACTCCTCGTCGCCGACCTTGCCGGAGCTCCTACCGCCGAATCGCGCGATGAGATCCGATGTCGGCGCCTGGATCTTGAGTGCTTCGATCGCCTCGGATACGGCAGCGCCGTTCGTGGGGAACACATAATCCTCCACCGTCATGATTCCCTCGCCGGCATACCGCTCCGGGTGCGCCTGATAGTAGCTGCGCAAAGCCGCCTCGCTGGGCTGCGAGGTGATGGCGTCCGAAGCAATTTCCAGCTCCACGGCATTGACCAGGGCGTTGCGCACGTCGGGATCGGTCGACGCCACGTCCAATTCCTTGCCTCGCTGCACGAACAGCTCCTCCCGAATCATGTCGTTCAGGACTTTTTGGCGTTGCTCGCGCGTTGCATGCGAGAACTCGACGTTGTAGAGACTCTGCAACTGCATGAGATAGTCGCTCCGGGAAATAGGTTGCTGGTTGACCAGCGCCACATCCTCCGCCGGCACCATGAGCGTCGACGTGCCGCGCGCCGTAAACAGCGCGTACCCCGCCAGCAGCAGGCCGATCACAGCACCGCAAACGCCTAAGAAGAACGATCGTTTGGAATTCACCTTCGCAAAATCGCGCCAGGAGCCGACTTCGAGCAGGCTAATTGTCATGTTTCGATCCGACCGAGTGGGAAAGCGAATAGACGAACAGGGCGAGTTCGCGAACGCCCGCCGGGCTGATCTGCCCGACCCAGGCTGGACACACGCCCTGGCGCCCATTGGCGATGGACATGTAGAGCGCCTGGCGGCTGCCGTCGCCGAAGAGGGTGGTCTTGTCGATCAAATTCGGAACGCCGATTGCCGAATCGCCTCTCAAGTCCGTCGAATGGCAGTCGTAGCAACCGCCGGCGCCCAAGTACAGTGATGCGCCTCGCGCCGACGCAATGCCCTCGGTATTCCGCCCTTGCTCATGGAAAATGAACTCGATGAGGTCGCGAATCTGCGGCGGCGTGAGCGGAGCGATCTTGGCGTCCGTCTCGCTCGGCCGGGGGCGGCCGAAGGCCGGCATGATGGCAAGATTCCAGGCCTTGGGGTGATGCGAGCGTATCCCATAGTCGACCACCCGCTCGATATCGATGACCTGGCCGGTGCCGTACAGCCACTCGTCATCGGTCAAATCGGGTATGCCTTTGGTCCGATCGCCATGGCCGGCAGGGCCATGGCAGCTCGCGCAATGAGCATCGAAGAGTGGCCGGCCGTGACCGGTCGCGAAGCTCATGAGAGTCGCGTCGGACGGTATGCTGCCCGGATCGGCCCGCAGCAGATGCGCTTCCACGTATCGTCCGCGTAGCAGCACGGCGGCCACCATGGAGACTGCAAGTACCGACAAAGCGACGATGCGCATGCAACCACCTTCAGCCGTGGAGACGAGTCGACAACTCAGGTGGTGAAACCGATCCAGCGGCCGAAGAAGATCACGCCGATCCACAGCGCGATCGACAGAGCGCCGGCCAGCCGCGCTGCGCGCGGCGGGGGATGTCTGTCATCCCACTCGAGCACGCGACGATAAGTGCCGAAATGGAACACCGCCATGTTCATGCCCGCCAGGAGCATACACAGAAACTTGAGCTGAAACTGCAAGTTGTAGAAGTACACGTGCGCCTTGGATATGAACAGCAGCGTTCCGGTGACGATAGCGCAGATGAACGCCCCCCAGGTGTAGGGCAGCACTTCGCCGGACAGCCTCGACACCGCGCTGTTGCGCGAGGTCGCACCCACCAGGCGCAGGTCCACCATGACAATGGAGCCGAACACCATCGCCAGCGAGATCACGTGCAGCGTCTCGACGATCGGGAACAACCACTCCCCGCCGATCTCACCGCGCATCGCGGCGGCGAGCGAGGTGTGCTCCGCAGCTGACAGGAAGCCGAGCATGGTCATTCGACAGGTCCGCCGCGCGTCAGAGATAGAGTTCCCAGGTGTAGCCGATGAATCGGCCGCAGAAGATGATGCCGACCCACAGACCCAGAGATATCAGCGCGAACCACTTGGTGCTGACCGGGCGGGCCGCCGCATCCCATTTCGTCGCATTGCGACGTACTGCGCGGGCGAAGCAGACCGTCAGCGCCAGCACACAAATGATCATGAGCATCTTCCACCAAAACACCGGTGCCACGAACTGACGCACCGGTTCAGCGATGGTCTGAACAAGGCCGGTCAGGAGCAGCGCCGCAAGTCCCCGGTACATCCACGGCACCAGGGTATCGACAAGCTGCGACACGCTGCGGCCGGACGGGCTGAGCCCAAGAAGCCGCAGGCTGATCATGACCGCGCAGCAAAACACCACCGATAAACTGACGATGTGGATGGATTGCGAGGTGGGGACCACCCACGTCTCACTCTGAAGCCAGCCGCTCAACGCGGTACTGGCTATCCAATCTGCCCAATGATGCGTAATGCGCAACTCGTGATTCCCCCGCTTGGAACACCTACGCCATGTATCGGTATGGTATCGACGGAAAATTTACACATCAAGGATTCTTCCCCATGAAAATATATTTATTTTGTTGTCTTTTCATATCTTCACATTTATATTTTATTTACAAATGTACAGTACGATACATTTCGTAATCTTCGCCAGTCGGCAGGCGCGTTATGCTTGCGGGGGCGGTGAAAGACCCTGCATTCGGCGGGCGTGCAGAGTTACGCAGGAGGTGGCGAATGGGGATAAGCGTTCTGTCCGAGACCAGGGTGCAAACCGAAACGATCGCCGCGCGACCGCCGCATCAGACGCTCCTCGTCGTCGAGGATGACGAGGAAATTCGTATGTTGCTGTCGCAGCAACTCACGAAGGCGGGCTATCTGGTCCTGACCGCCTCCGATGGACCGACGATGTTTGCAGCGCTCAACGCGCACCCCGTCGATTTGATCGTGCTGGACTTGAATCTGCCGGGAGAAGACGGCTTGTCGCTTTGTCGCAGCACCCGCAGCCGCCGCAACATTCCCATCATCATGCTCACGGCCCGTGGCGAGGCCATCGACCGGATCATCGGACTGGAAGTCGGTGCCGACGATTACATCTCCAAGCCGTTCGATCCCAGAGAATTTTTGGCAAGGGTGCGCAGCGTCATGCGACGCACCTGTGCCGCGGCCGGCCCGCAGGAAGCACCGCCGCCGAAGCGTGCCTTTTTTCGCGGCTGGACGCTCGACTTCGCCAATCGGCGGCTGACGGATGCCAAAGGTCGCGCTGTGATATTGTCGGGCGCCGAATTCAGTCTGCTCAAATTCTTCGTCGAACATGCCAATCAGGTGCTGACGCGGGAACAGCTTCTCACGTTGACATCACATCCGGTCGCGACCGATGGCTCCGCCCAACGGGTTGCCGACCTGCAGATCAGCCGCTTGCGCCAGAAATTGGATGACGACGAGGCGCGAGCCACGGAACTCATCATGACGGTTCGCAGCCAGGGCTATGTGCTCGCCACCGAAGTCACTTTCGAGTAATGCTGCAGCGCTATTTCGGGTCCATGGCGGGACGTCTTTTCCTGTTCCTGCTGATCGGGGTCATGGGCTCGGCATCCATCGCCTTGGGAATGGCGGACGTGCGGCGGCAGGCGGACCTTCGACGCATTCAATTGGAACGTCTCTCCGATCGCATACAGGATTTCATCTCGATGGTGAACGGCGCCCCGGGGCCGCTTCGAGGGGAGCTGATCTCGCGCGGCATCACCGGCCTGCGGCCGGCGAGCGGCGAGGAGAAAATTGAGAAAGCCGACACCGAGCTCACGCAGCAGCTGAAATCTCGCATTGGTTCCGGCATTCGATCGGAATACGTCGTACCGTGGAGCTGCTTTCCGCGGGGCGCGGATCGTCGCCGTTACACGACGCTCGATTGCCGGCTGATTTCGGCCATCCTCGCTGACGGATCCGCGATCAAGGTCGTCTTGGTCTCGCCGCAAGCTTATAACTTTGGCCTGCCGGGCCTCGATCCCGTGTTCCTGTTGGTACTGGCCATCGGCGTGGGCTGTCTCACCTTCTTTGCCGCGCGCATGGCGGCGGCGCCGCTCAACGATCTGTCGCGCGCGGCGCGCGCGCTCGGCGGCGATCTCAATCGCCTGCCGCTGCTCGAGCGCGGTCCCCACGAGGTGCGCGATGCCGTGCGAGCCTTCAACGCCATGCAGGCCAAGTTGCGCGATCATGTCATCGAGCGCACACACATCCTCGCGTCGATCACGCATGACCTTCAGACACCGCTTACCCGCTTGCGCCTGAAGCTCGAAAAAGTCGCGGACATCGCGCTGCGCAGCCGGTTGATCGACGATGTTGATCGAATGCATGCGCTCATCCGTCAAGGCCTCGACTTTTCACGCGGCAATCAGACCGAGGAATCTTTCGTCCCCTTGGTGCTGGATTCACTGCTCGAAAGCGTGGTGCAAGACGCCGCCGAAGGCGGGAGGGCCGTCGCTTTGGTGGAATTCTCCTGCTCCGATGTGGAAGCGCGGCCGCAGGCGTTGCAGCGATGTCTCGCCAACCTGCTGGAAAATGCCGTCGTTCATGGGGGTTCCGCCGAGGTTTCGGCTAAACGGGTGAATGGCGAAGTCCACGTGCGGATACGGGATCATGGGCCGGGAATTCCGCCGCACCAACTCGAAGCCGTGTTCGATCCCTTTGTCCGGCTGGGCTCTTCGCCCTCGCGCGCGGCGGCCGGCGTCGGACTGGGCCTGACGATCGCGCGCCAACTGGCACAGAAGAACAACGCCGAACTGGTGCTGGCCAATCACCCGGGCGGCGGCTTGGAAGCGTGCCTGATTTTGCGACAGGGTGTGGTGCCAAGCTTAGGTTCCACGGAAGCCGCGAATCTGACTCCGGCTTAAGGTTCCGCATTGCCCACCGGTTGGGGTGCTGCTGCGTGCCGATCTGCCTCATCCCGCGGCCGACAAATTAGCGAAACATGTCGTACCTTATAAATGTAAATAAAAATACATAGAACGATAAATTTCGATAATTAAATAAATATAGTGCGGCGTATTGACTCCGTAAATTTTCCATACCTACTATACCCAGAAATAATCATCACATCGGGCGTCGGAAGGAGTAGGCAAGCAAATGGCATCGGCAAGCATCCGTTTCAAAATCCGTATTGGAGCACTGCATGGCATCTCGCTGGCGATGTGGGCCGTTCCCCAGCTTGCGGCGGCACAGCAGGCGGTCGCGCCCGGAGCCCAAGGTGCCGCGCAGGTAAATTCCGCGACTTCCGATACCGACAACACGCTGGAGGAAATCGTCATCATCGCGGAACGCCGCAAAGAAAACCTGCAGGACGCCCCGATCACCGTGACGGCGGTGTCCGCCGCCGCTCTGGAGTCCGCCGGCGTCAGTGGAACGACGGAACTTGCGAATGCCATATCTGGTCTGACCATGCCGCAATCGCAAGGCACTCCGATGCCGCACATTCGCGGCGTTGGCAATACCGCGCTCGGCACGGGCATCGAGAATTCGGTGGCCCTGTATGTCGACGGCGTCTATCACGGTTCCGCCAGCTTCTCGGCGCTCACGTTCAACAACATCGCGCAGCTCGAGGTGGCGAAGGGTCCGCAGGGTACTTTGTTCGGACGCAACGCCACCGGCGGTCTGATACAGGTGCTTACCCTGGATCCAAAGCCCGGCTTTTCGGGCTCGGCCAGCCTCGGTTACGGGAATTACAACACGATAACGGAAGAAGCCTACGTCACGGGAGGGTCAAGCGCCATCGCCGCCGATCTCGCTTTCCAGTCCAGCCAGCAACTGACCGGATGGGGCACCAACGTCTACAACGGCCAGCAGGTCAACAAGCAGGCCCTCGATATGTCGGCTCGCTCGAAGTGGCTCTTCAACCCGCTGGACGGCACCACTCTCAGGGTGATCCTCGATTACGCCGAGAACAACAGCACGACCGGCGCGCTGCGCAACTACGGCAACTCATCCAACATCTACTATCCCAAGGGGTTCTTCGCCTCCTTGCCGACGTACGACATCGACGCCAACCAGCAGCCCTATCGCGATAAAAAGGGAGGCGGGATCAGCGTGCAGCTCGATCAGGATCTCGGCTTTGCCTCGCTGGTGAACACGATGGCCTACCGCCAGGACGCGATCACCAACTACATCGACATCGATACGGGTCCGCTGCCCGTCATCGCCGTCCTCACTCAGTCCGCGGACACGCAGGCGACGGAGGAACTGCAGCTTCTCTCCCCGACGGGATCGTCCTGGAGATGGGCAACAGGTCTTAACTACTACTATGCCACCGCCGGCAACGTGCCCGGGCATACCTATTTCGGCGGTGCGGGCGTGAATCCGAAGACCCAGATCATCATGTCCACCAACGATTCGACCGAGACGACGAATTCGATAGCCGCCTACGGGCAGGTCACCAAGGAGGTGTTGCACAATACCGATCTGACCTTGGGAGCGCGCTTTACCAACGAGGAGCGCAGCGTCGACAGTGCGTCGAGCAGCTTGACCAGGAACCTGACTACGAACGGGCCGACCTACATCAAAGAGAGCAATACGACCAACGTCCCCACCTGGCGAGTCGCGCTGGAGCACCGGTTCACGGACGACGTCATGGCCTATGTCTCGGACAGCCGTGGCTTCAAGAGCGGCGGCTACAACCTCTCCAACGGCGATGCTTCTTACAGCCCTGAAAAGCTCGCCGCGTATGAGACGGGTTTGAAAACCGAGTTTCTGTCGCATCGCCTCACCGTAAATTCCTCGCTCTTCTACTACGACTACAAGAACATCCAGGTCTCGCGCTTTGTCAACGGCCAGGCGCTCATCTACAACGGCGCGGCCGCGACCAGCTTCGGCTTGGATCTCGACGTGACGGCGGCGGTGGCGGCCGGATTGACGGTGCGCGCCGGCGTCGAGCTGGTCCGTGATTATTTCAATTCGTTCCCCAACGCCGATTTCTTCCTCACCTGTCCCGCCGGACCCAACGGTGTCTGCAGCTCGTCGGCGAGAGGGAACCAGCTTCCGCAGACCCCCACCGCAACGGGCACGCTCAATATCGACTACCGGCAGCCGCTGGCGCACGATGCCGGGGCGTTGACTTACACCCTGAACACCGTGATCAATTCCAGCTCTTACTACGCACCGAACAACGAGATACGCCAGCCCGGCTATGCACTGCTCAACGGTTCGATCCTGTGGACCGCGGCGAATGATGGTTACACCGTGCGCCTGTGGGGCAAGAATCTCACGGACAAGATTTATGCGTTTAACGTGAATCAATCACCGGGCGCGATCGCGGCCAGCTACGCGGCGCCTCGGACCTATGGCATCACCGTGGGCAAAAAATTCTAACAGCGGCCGCACCGCGCCCACCGCGGTAGCGCTGCCCGCGAGCGATCGCGGCGGGACTGTCGGCACGTCGATGCCTAGGGCGCGTCAAGGCGGCCATGTGCCTGCGACTCCCTCTCTACTTACCGCATGATTTTTGTGTAAATTTGTGTAAACTATTTACGAGTGCAAAATTTTACGCCCACTACATGTCGTAATCAGCGAGGGTTTACATAAATGGGCGCAGAGGGCGAAGCCAGCCTACCGAAGCCAGCGTATATCCCCTTGATAGCGTTGGATAATTTCATAGAGAGGCTGAGGGCAGCGGGGATCCCCGTCGCCATCGATTCGAATCTGACGCAGACCATGTCCGGCGGGACGGCGAGCGCTCTCATGAGCGCACTGCGGTTCCTGGGCTTGGTGGACCCGTCCGGTACACCCCAGGATTCCCTCCGGAAGCTGGTCGCCGCCTACGGCACCGACCGATGGAAGGAGGTGTTCGGCGACCTCGTCGATCGGGCCTATGCGGATATCATAGGGGATCTCGATCTGACCACCGCCACGCGAAGCATGCTGGACGATAGATTTCGAAGGAACAGCAAGGCCGCGGGACAGGTGCTCGACAAGGCGGCGAGGTTCTATCTGGGGGCACTTGAGAAAATGCAACGACCGGTATCCCCGCACTTCAAAGTGCGAAAGGCACGCACGGTTGCGTCGCGAAAACTTTCACGCACCACCGATGGGAAGCAGGCGCGCCAGCAGGGCGGCGAAACCGACCCCGCCGACCCCAACGTGCAGCACATCCGTTTGCAGCTCCTGGACAAGTCCGACGTGACCATTACCTTGCCCGGCGATTTTGACGCAGCGGACTGGACGTTTATCAAGCCGATCCTGGAGGCCTATATCGCCCGCCTGACCAGCCCGGCGTCCAAGCCCTAAAGGCGCCGGCGTCCTTCATATGCCGGCGGATGCGTCTGAGTACGCGGTCAGATGCTCAATGCCATTTTGCGGTCGATGACCCGCCGGGCGATTTTCCAGGAACCGCTCGAGTCCCTCTGAAATTCATCGACGAGGTCATTCACTCGCAATTGAGTGGGTTGTCCGGCTCCGCTTTGCTCGAACGTGAGCTGGATCGCAAAAGACGCGGCGGTATCACCGTCCATGCGATCGATACGAAGATTGGACCAGACATGCCGGGTTTTCCGATCCGGATTGAGGAACCGGCGAATGCAGTCTTCGGCAATTTGTACGCGCCCTCTCAATTCGTTTCCGGAAACCAACAGCACGCCATCGGGGATGAATAGCCGGGACAATGACGCCCCGTCGCCACGATCAGCGAACCACGCAAAATCGCTCAGCAAACGCTCGATCATTTTCTGGTCGGATTCCATGTCGTCAGCCTCCAAAGCGTCACACTCGGTACGACAAGCACGATAGCCGATCTTCGAGTGTCAATGTTGCGCCGATTTTTCGCAGTGATGAGTTTTCGCAGCGCTGATTTTCCGCAGTGATGAGTTTCGCAGCGCTGATTGTCCGCCGTGCCGACTTTCGGATTTTTCGTTTTGTGTCGGCCGATGCTCTTTGAGCCGTTACGGCCTTGATTTAGCGAGTGAATCGACGACGCTCGGCAAATCAATACATATCAAAATATATCGTTGTGTGTCTTGGTATGTGTCGTGGGTAAAGATCAACCACATGCACAAAAGCGCGTGTATATTTCTCGCCGAACAAACATCACCGACGTTTCGTCGGCGCGAAGATTTCGATTTTTATTTTTTATTGTTCAGGGGCGATGGCTGCGAAGCCATGCAGTTCCTGATGCGGCGGAGAAGAAGTATGAAGTTGTGTACGTTGGCTGAGTGGCGCTCTACGTTATGTCGATTGCTTGCCGCGGGCGCATTGTGGACTGCGGCTGCGTCCGCGTCGGCCCATCATTCCTTTGCGATGTTCGATCCACAGCATCCTGCGCAGATCGAGGGGACCGTCAAGTCATGGGAGTTCACCAACCCGCACAGCTGGCTGATTCTGATGGTCATGAAAGGGGACACTCCGATCGAGTACAGCATCGAAGGTGCCAGCGTCAGCACGCTCATCAGGCAGGGATTCGGTCCCCATACATTTTCGCCCGGGGAGAAGATCACGGTGACCTTCAACCCTCTGAAGAGCGGCGCCATCGGCGGCGCCTTCGTCAAGGCGGTCAAGGCCGACGGCACCACTCTCACCGAGTCGTCGACGCCCAACTGATTTACGTAACCCGCGCCAACTTTTTTTAACGGGGATCTGAATGAACATGTACGCGATTGGCCGGGCGACGAAGTTGTGTCTGCTGGCTCTTACGGTCGGACTGAGCCTGGCGAATGAGCCGGCGTTGTCGCAGTCGGCGAATTTCCCGCCCGGCGCTCCGAAACTTCCCGCGTGGTCTCACCTTGCCGACTGGAACGGCATCTGGGAACGCGGCGGTGACATCGTCTGGGACGATAGTCTTCCCTACATCCCCGGAGAACCGCAGGCTCCTCCCTACAACGAACAGTACATGAAGGAGTACGAGGCCAGGCGGGAGAAAATGCGGGCCGAAAATCTGGCGGGCCACGCTCGCAACCTCCGCGGCGGCGACCTATACGCCACCATGCCGGCCATGATGATCATGCTTTTCCCGTTGGATATTGAAATCAATCCACGAGAAGTGGTGCTCATGACCTCCAACGGCGGCGCGCGCGAAATCTACACCGATGGGCGCCTTCATCCCGCCGACGCGTTGCCGAGCAAGAAAGGCCATTCGATCGGCCATTGGGAGGGTAAAACCCTCATCGTCGATACCTGCTGCTTCAAGGACGATACGCGCTTCCCGGGTGGTGGTGCTCACAGCGATGCGATGCACATCACCGAGCGCCTCTGGTCCCCCGATGGTCACTCTTTGAAGGATGCGATTGCGGTCGAGGACCCGAAAGCGTTCACCAAGCCGTGGACCACGGTGAAAACCTATTACCGAAGGCCGGATTGGGAGCAGGTCGAGTACGACCCTGAGGAAAATGCGCGTGACTTTCCGGGCGCCGGCACGGGCGCCGGCACGGGCGTTGGCGGGCCTCAGCCGCCGGCCGGAGCCCAAGCTGCGCCGGGAGGCGCAGCCCACGTGGTGCGCGTTCAGCATGACGACGACAAGCCGTATGCGGGCCGTGATGCAGAGTCGCTGCAGAAGGCGACGGCATTCGCCGTCGGCAATCTGGCGTGGGAAACGGTGAAGATCGTGAACGTGGAGCGCGGCGCGAGCACGCTCAAATGGGTGGGTCTCACGCGTTCTGCCCGGTGGGGCTGCACGGCGGCACCGGACGCGACCAAGGCCTATTGCGAGAACGCCTTGGCGCCGGTGTCGGCTAGCGCGCCGGTCGCGCCGGTCAAGGCCGCTACGGATGGTCCGCTGGTCAGGAACAGGCTGAGCGTAGATGGCCACGACAGGAGCTACTACTACTACGTCTCGTCGAAGGCCGACAAGAAGGGGTTCAATTTCATCGTTTACGCTCTGCACGACAATGGGCAGACGGCCGAGGAATTTGCGGAGCGGTCCGGATGGAAAAAGATCGCGGAGAAGAATGGCTTCGTCGTGGTCTTTCCCGAGGCGGCTGAGAGCTCCTGGGCCTCGAATAGCGGCGGCGAGGACCGCTACCTCAAGGCCGTATACGACGATGCTTCCACCCACATGCAGCTGCCGGCGGCAGGCGCGGTCGCGCAAAATTTCGGCCCCCCGCGCGGTGGTGCTGATGCGGTCGGCGGCGGCGCGCCGCCTCGTGAAGGAGCGGGCCCCGCCGGCGCGGGCGGGCGAGACCGTGAAGGTACCAATGCGGAAGGCGAGGGCAACAACCGGCGTGACGATGGCCGGCCGCCCCGCGTCATGACTTGGTTCCCATTTCAATATCTGACCGGAGTGGGTGCCGGCGGCAGGGTCGCGCAGGAATTCGCGATCGATCATCCGGGCGTGTACGCAGCCGTGGCAACGCTGAATGCGGCGCCGTTCAGCGCGATATATGCCAAGGGTAACGAGCCGGCCCAAGGCTATTTCCAGCAAATGCGCATGAAAAATGCGGTGCCGGTGTGGAAGCAGCTCAAGAAAGACGTGCCGGTCGCGGTCTGGCTCTTCAACTCGCATCAGCCCAGCACCGCCGAGACGAAGTTGGCCGACTATTGGAAGCATGTCGATCGGGTTTCCAGCGACGGATCGGAAACGACCATCGCCGGGTTCAACACGGCCATTTACAGGAATTCCGGGAATGCGGCCCAGCAGGTGCGATTGAGCACCATCCCGGCGTCCTCGAAACCCGATGAGGCAGTGGCGTCAGTGATTTGGAGCGATTTTTTCGCTCACGTGGCGCGTTGGACCTCCTCGCCCAACGGCGATCTGGGCACGCTCCTGACTCAAGCCGAGGTCAATGACACATTCGACGTCCGACCCATCAGCGTCGATGGCAAGCCTTACAAATATTATTTGAAGCGTCCGTCCGGCTTTGAAAAGGGCAAGCCACTGCCGCTGGTCATCGCGGCGCATGGCTTCGGATACCCCGCATGGCTCTACCTCAGCCAAATCAAAATGCACGAAGTGGGCGAGAAGGAGGGCTTCCTCACCGCCTATATCGAGGGTCCGACACCGGGGTGGGACTTCAAGTCGCCCGATGGCGTTGACGCGCAGTTCGTGCAGAAGGTCATCGCAGAGGCAGAGCAGGCGTATGGGGCGGATCCTGGCAGGATCTACATGCAGGGCTTTTCCCTCGGCAGCGGCCTGAGCTATATGATGGGCATTACGCACCCGCGCCTGTTCGCCGCAGTCTCCCCCAACAGCGGCATTGGTCCCATGAGCAAGGAAGTGGAAGCGCGTGTCGCCGACCTCAAGGCTCAATCGGATTCCCGAGTCCCCATGATAATGGTCTATGGAAACGTCGATTCGGGCGGCTCAGTCGACGGGAAAATCCCCGCACAAGGCGTCATTCGCGGCGCCTTCGACGAAGTCAAGGCATACAACCACGTCATCACGCCGGACCGGACTGAGCTCTTCAACAGCGAGAATTCGGAGCCCTACGAGGTACTGATACCGGGCGCCAAACTGGTGCGGGGTGGTGTCGACAAGCGATACCCCTCAGGCCGCTTCGAGATATCTCGATACATGAGTGCCGATCCCGCGCCCCTCAATTTATTCAGCTTCGTATGGGTCGAGGACATGGCACATGGCGGCGACCCGCGGCAGGCCCAGCTCGAGTGGGATTATTTCAAGCTGTGGCATAGAAATGCGGACGGCTCTCTGACCTACACCGGCCGTTAGCGCGGTGGGGCAAACCGAAACCAGCGATGCGGCGCGTTGAAAAGCTCAGCTTAGAGTCGATTGTCGACAGCAGCCCGCTTGGGCGCGGGCAGATCACGATCATCGTGATCTGCGCGTTGGTCGCCGTGGTCGACGGCTTCGATACGCAGTCAGTTGCGCTGGTTGCCCCGGCCATCGCCGCGGCATGGCATGTAGCGCCGTCCCGTTTCGGCATGGTGTTCGGCGCGGGACTGTTCGGCAGCTTGGTCGGGGCGATCGTGTTCGGCATTTGCGGCGATCGATTTGGTCGCAGGCCCGCCTTGATCGCCGCGGTGACACTGTTCGCGGCAGCCACGTCGATAACGCCTTTCACGTCGTCCCTTCCCGTCCTAGGCCTCGTACGGCTGGTCACGGGATTTGGCCTGGGCGGGGCATTGCCCGGCATCATTTCGATTACCTCCGAATATGCACCCGCAAAGCTGCGCGGTACTCTGGTGGCGTTGATGTTTTGCGGTTTTCCGCTGGGCGCCGTCATCGGGGGCATCGCTTCGGCCGGTATCATCCCGGCATTCGGCTGGGCGAGCGTGTTTTACGTCGGGGCCGCGATTCCCGCTCTCCTGTTGCCGATCATCTGGGCGGTACTCCCTGAATCTGTGCGCTTCCTCGCGATGAGGCAGAATCGCGCGGGGATCGAGCGGGTGCTCGAGCGAATGCGGTGGCCCGTGCAATGGGATGGGGTGCTCGGTTCAGCGCTGCTCGAGGCGCGCTCTCCGGTCGCAAGCTTGTTCGCGGGCGGCAAGGCGCTGGGTACCGTTCTTTTGTGGACGACGTTGTTCCTTAGTCTGCTGCTCACCTATTTTCTCGTCAATTGGATGCCCATCATCGCGCGTCAAAGCGGCATCGGCATGACAGCCGCCGTGTTGGCGGTCGCGGCGCTCAACCTCGGAGCGATAGTGGGCTGTCTGGCGATCGGCAGGCTTTGTGATCTTTATGGACGGACCACGATCATTATCGGCTGTGCATTCGGGCTGGGGGCGGTGGCTATTGCCTTGATCGGGGTTTCCAAGCAATCGGTGGCGGTGCTTCTCGCCGTCACCTTCTTGGCGGGTGTATTCAGCATCGGCGCGCAGATGTGCACCGTTGCCCTATGCGCGAGTTTCTACGAGACGTCGTTGCGCGCGACCGGGGTCGGTTGGGCAATCGGCATCGGACGCATAGGCTCCATCGTCGGTCCGGTGTTGGGCGGCGTGCTGATCGCCGCCGGAATGGCCGCAGTGCCCCTGTTCATCCTGGTGGGAGCGATGTCCATCGGCTCCGCAATAGCCATCGTGACACTCGGGCTGCGCACCGATCGAAGACCCGTGATAGTCCAATGAGGTTCCGCAAATGACAAGTCTTTCTCTTCATCAGGCAGAAGGCATGGTCGACGCAGGCCTGGATCGAGCGCGCGAGTTGGGGCTGAAACCCCTGACGATCGCCGTGTTGGACGCGGGCGGCCATCTGGTAGCATTCAAGCGGCAAGACAGATCCGGCATCCTCAGACCCGACATCGCCCAGGGCAAGGCCTGGGGCGCACTGGGCATGGGATTGGGGGGCAGGGCACTCGCGCAGCGTGCGGAGATGGCGCCGGGATTCTTTACCGCCCTCGCCAGCGTTTCCCACGGCCGGATTGTTCCGGTCCCCGGCGGCGTTCTCATTCGGGCAGCCGACGGCGAAATCGTAGGAGCCGTCGGCATCAGCGGCGATTATCCCGATAACGATGAGGCGTGCGCCGTTTTTGGTATTGAACAGGTCGGTTTGGTCGCAGATACAGGCCTGTCCGCAAATCAGACCACGGCACAAAAAGCGAAGTAGGGCATTCCAAAGCGCCGCGGCCGCCGCGCGGAACAATCCTGCTTACTGTCGGGCACGCGCGATTTGCAGCCAAACCCTGTGACCGTGCGTGTACATTTGGGTTGGTGCTCGGCGCGCACGCCATCGCGCGGCGTACAGATCAACTTCCTGCCGACGCTCCAGTACGCTGCCGCACGCCGCGACTGCAAAACGGCGCCATCGATCGAAGGCCGACCCCGATTCAGGGAGTTGAAATCCTATGTAATGCGTTCGCTTATTTGGCATACATACACGTCCAATTGCTTCACCAGCGGTGTCAGGGTCACTCGAGGTTGCAACATCGCTGGGGACGCTTAAACCTCGAGATCACCGCGCTTCATTGCCTATCGGGAAACGGCGATCGAATTCACGACCTGCGTCACGCCCGGAGCTGTGCGAGCGACCGACTCGGCGGTCTGGCTCTCCAGGCCTGGGTTCACCGTTCCATTTAGATACACCACGTGATTCAACGTCTCCACGCCAATTGCATTGGATTGCAAGCCCGGTTGTTGATCTAAAAGCGCCTTGACGTTGGCTGTGATTTTCGCGTCGCCATCGCAGCCGTTGAATCCGCATTTCCTGTAGGTCGCGCATCCGGGAAGTGCGGCTGCCAGGACTATGGCGAAAGCAAAAGCGTAAAGTGTCGGTTTGGGGCTGCTCATTGTCGGTTCCTTCATGCTGATAGGTGGTTAGCTGGGTCGAGAGCCGAGCATGGCGGGGAAAAGTTGCGGGACCATTTCGCACCGCGTGGCGCGTATTGCAGTCGAAATCGTATTCACCGAAGATGCGACGCCGGGCACCAGCGCGGAAGCGCACCGCTCGCTGCAGCGCGAGCGGTGCGCATACCGCTATTTCGCCAACTTGAAAATGGCGATCGTGTCGCCGTACGGAAATCCCATCTGGAAGTTACCACCCGCAGCGACGGCGATGTATTGGACGCCGTCTACCGAATACGTAATGGGTGGCGCGTTTACCCCGGCGCCAAGGTTGAACCTCCACAGCTTCGCGCCGCTCGTGGCATCAAACGCATCGAAATAGCCGTCGCCCTCACCCATGAAGACGAGGTTCCCTGCCGTGGCCAACGCACCCCCGATCAGGGGCTGTTTGGCCTTGTACTGCCAGGCGAGCTTGCCGGTGTCCACGTTGATGGCTGCGAATACTCCGTTTTGTACCGGGTCCTTCGCCACGTTGGTGAACGCGCTACCGAGGCGCATCGTGCCCGGCTGGAAACCCGGATCTTCGCCGGTGGTAAAGGTCATCAGCTGGTTCATGCCGAGGACGTACACCGCGTGCGTCACTGGGGAGTATGCCGGCGGCGACCATTCGGTTCCGCCGTTCGCGCCGGGCAGCATCTGCACGCCTTCCTTGGTCGGCTGGGAAAACATATTTTTCGACTGGTCGACGAATGCGTCAGATCGTCGGATCAACTTGCCGGTGTCGCGGTTCACGATATAGAACCAGCCCGTCTTGCCCGCTTCGCCCGCCGCCGGCACGGTCTTGCCGTGATCGACGGTATCGAACAGCACGACATTGCTCACCGCATCGTAATCCCAGACATCGTGCGCGACCTCCTGGAAAAACCAGGCCAATTTGCCGGTGCTCGCCTGCAACGCCACAATCGAATCGGTGTAACGGTTATCGCCCTTGCGCCCGGACCCGTACAAATCGGGGTTGGGGTTACCGGTCGAGAAAATGATCAAGTCGCGCGCGGTGTCGATGGCAGGCGTCGTCCACACCATTCCGCCGCCGCGCTGCCAGCTATCGCCTTCGAACGACTTCGGATCGGTGGACTGCCAGCGCCATTCCTCTTTACCGCTCGTGGCGTCGAACGCGGCCACGAAACCACGGATCGGCCACTCGCCGCCCGCACTGCCGACGATGATCCTGCCCTTGTAGACCTGCGGCGCCATCGTCTCGCTGTAACCCACAGTGGGGTCCGCCACGCCAACGTTCCAGCGTACTTCGCCGCTCGCGGCATCGAGTGCGATCAGGCGATCATCCAGTGTCACCACATAGACATTCCCATACGCCACGGCCACGCCGCGATTGACGGGCCCGCAGCAGATCTTGAAATCGCCCAGGCTATAGCTGGATTCCCAAATGATGTCGCCGCTGTTCGCGCGAATCGCGAGAATCTTCATCTTGTTGTCGACCACGGGCGTGGTGGCATACATTACGTTATTGACGACGACCGGCGTCGTCTCGAAACTGCTGGTCATACCCGTTTGCACCAACGCTACCGGCGACAGAGAGGACACATTGCCGGAATTGATATCGGTTAAAGGAGAAAAACGCTGATTGGAATAATCGCGCCCATGTAGGAGCCAGTCGGCGGGACGTGAGTCGGCCGAGCCCATCATGCCGTCGCTGACCGTGACACTGGCCTTGTCGGGGAGGGTGCCCACGACGAGGCGATTGGAGCTGCCGATGTTCTGGATTTCCAAATTGGCATCCGCTTTTTTCGCATCCTGCTGCGGATACGGTAACAACGCGACCTCATCGAGATGCGCTGCGTCGAGGGGAGCGCTGCCCGCGGGATAGCCATCCTCAGCCAGGATATACGCCAGCACCTGTGTGTACTGCTCCTTGCTCAGGGAACCCGGATTGTTTACCGGCATCTGCGTCGAGATCAAAGTAAACAACTTGCTCGCCGTGGTGAAGTTGCTTTTGATCGACTGCGCAAAGGCGGCACCCGTCAGCGCCGGCGCGGCGCCCCCTTGGAGCTTCGAACCATGACACACCGAGCACGTTCCGCTATAAATCTGTGCACCGGCTTGTGCCTGTTCTTTCGTGTAGTCGCCGGCGCCCGGGGCGGGCGCCGCCGCCAGCGGCAGCGAGACCGCAGCGAACACGGCACTGATCCAAAGCCGGATAAGCCAGCCCCGCCGCGAGAGTTGAGTGATGCGCTTTGCGATATGCATGGGTGGTTCCTCGGGAAATGCTATCTCGGCAAAGGCTAGCAACTCAGTACGCGGATTCGATGTCACCGCCGTTACCATTGAAATAGTCGCGACCGAGCTCCGTTACCGCTGAAACCGAGACAGCCCCACATCAATCGCTGACGCCCAAAGCGCCGTCCGCCGGGAGATCGGTGCGGCCGCCGGCCGCCAGTACCAGCTTGACCACATCGACGTAGCGCTGACCCGCGGCTTGCACTCGACCCAACTGCGCTTGCTGATGAAGCCGCTCGGCGTCCAACACTTGCACGTATCCGGCATTGCCGGCTGCGTAAGCTTGTTGAGTGAGGGCCATTGACACGCCGGCGGAGTCAAGAGCCCGCTGCTGCGCGTTCAAGAAATCGGCGTCATTGCCGAGCGCCTGCAAGGCGGCGGCGACCTGACCGAAGGCGTTCAGCACGGTCTGTTGGTAGGCGGCAAAGGCCGCCTGGTATTCATCTTGTGCAGCTCGTCGTTCTGCCTTCAGCGCGCCGCCATGAAAAATCGGCGCGGTCAGCCCTCCCAGAAGATTCCACGCAGTCTCCGACGGTCCGCCGCCGAGCAACCCTTCGCCGCCCAGACTGGCGGTCAGCGTGAAATTCGGATACAGGTTTGCCGTGGCAATGCCGACTGTCGCGCCGGCAGCATGCAGCTGCGCCTCGGCCGCGCCGATGTCAGGCCGGCGGTGCACGAGTTCAGACGGTACCGTCAGCGGCAAGTCGGCCGCCAACCTGAGCGCGTCCAACTCCACGTCGGTGGCTGTGCCATCGGACGGCGCCACGCCGATCAGCACCTCGAGCGCGTCCCGCGCCGCGCTCAGCTCTTGATGCAGGGGCGGCAGCAGCGTGCGATCGTGGTCGACTTGGCTCTGTGCACTGAGCACATCCATCGCCGATACTGCACCCGCCTCGCGGGCGGCGCGAATCAGGCCCAGCGTGTGCTCGTCGTCAGACACGATCTGCTCCGCAACCCGGATCTGCGCCCGCAATGAGGCAATCTGCACGGCTTGGATGACAACATTTCCGCTGACACTGAGGGCGACGGCGTCAAGCTGCGCCGAACGGTACTGTGCGGCGGCGGCGGCCTGTTCCACCCGCGATCTCGTGCCGCCGAAAAGATCGAAGTCGTAACTCACCGCCACACCGGCCGCGTAGGCGGAGAACGGCGGAAAATCCTTTGCCAGAGGGCCCAGCACCGGAGCGCCAAAGCGGGTCCGCTGCGCTCCGGCAGTCGCGTCGACCTGGGGATACCACGCGCCGCGCGCCGCGCGTAAATGCTCCCGCGCAGCCGCCAGATGTGCCCTCGCGCCGGAAAGGGATTGATTGTTTTGCAACGCCTGAACCACCAAGCGATTGATGTCGGCCGAGCCGAGCAGAGTCCACCAGCGCTGCGGAGGACCTTCGCCCATCGTTACATGTGGGGCGGCTGCCGCGGCGCTCCCGGTGAGGTGCGCGGTGGCCGCCGGGAGATACTGGGTTTGCGTCGGGTCCGCGGGCCGCACATAGCGGGTGCCGGTTGTACAGCCGGTCGCGCACCACGCCGCCAAGGAAAATCCCAACACAGGCACAATCCGGTTCACGGGTCGAGGAGCGCTCAATCGGCTCCTCCCGCCGGCAAGGACTGGGAGGCGCCCCGCAGGAATAGTACGGCGGCCAACCCAAGACCCAAAACCGCGCTTTGAAAAATGATGGTGTCGCTGAATCCCAGCATGAACGCCTGATGCCGGACCGTGCGGCCCATCGCCACCACGGCTTCCCGATGCGCAAAGCCTCGGTCGCTCGTACCGTGCGCCACGAAATAGTCGACTAGACGGTCAAGCCGCTGCCGTGTGCCGGCGGCGAGCAAGGTTACTTGCGAGGATAGAATGTCCGAATGAAATTGTTCACGTTTGCTCAAGATGGTTTGCAGCAGCGCGATCCCAACGGCGCCGCCCAGGTTGCGAACCGCGTTGAACAGCGCGGAGGCGGAACCCGCGTGTTCGGGTTCGATTCCGGCGATTGCGATGGCCGCGAGCGGCGCCATGGTCATCGCCTGCGCCAAGGCGCGCACCAGACTCGAGCCGAGGAATTGAGGGCCGGAAAAGTCATCGGAGAGAGACATCGCGAGCAAGCTACCGCCGATGAACAGAGCGTACCCGGCGATCACCAGCGCGCGAGCCTGGACGCGCTGCATGATTTTCGGGATGAAGGGGATCAGAAACAGTTGCGGTAGCCCGAGCCATACCATCACACCGCCGATTTCTTGCGAGCTATAGCCCTGCTGGCGGGACAAATATTGCGGAATTAGGTAGATCCAACCGAACATCGAGAACCCGAAGACGAAGTTCGCGCAGGTGCCGAGTCCGAAGTTGCGACGCGCGAGCAATCGCAGCTGCAATAACGGAACGGAACGCTTCAGCTCCACATAGATGAAGACGGTCAGGCTCACGACTCCGAGCACCGCGAGGCGCAGGATGAACGGCGAGCCGAACCAGTCGTCCCTGTTGCCTTCCTCGAGTACTGTCTCCAGACAGCCGAGGCCGAGCGCCATGGTGACCACCCCCAGCCAATCGCCCTCCGCCAACAGATGAAGCTGGCGCGGAGCGGGTTCGAGTGCATGCCATAGCATCGCGATCATCACCACGCCGGCAGGCAGGCTTAGAAAAAAGATCGACTGCCAGCCGAAATTGTCGCTGAAATAGCCGCCGAGCGCGGGTCCGATCGACGGTGCAAAGACCACGGCGACCGAATAGATCGCGAGGCCGATCGGATGTTTGGAGCGCGGCAATTGGGTCATGATGATGGTAAAGGCGAGCGGGATCAGCACGCCGCCCGCGAAACCCTGCGCGGCCCGGATCACGATCATTTGACCGAGGGTCTGTGCAAACGCGCAAGCAGCGGTCAATACCAGGAACACGGCGGTGCTGGTCAGCAAGTAGGTGCGCAACGAGAACGCGCTCGCGAGCCATCCGCTCAATGGAATTACGATGATCTCGGCGATCAGATAGGACGTGGTAATCCAGCCGCCATCATCGATGCCGGCGCCGATTCCTCCTTGAATATCCGCCAGTGATGCTCCGACGACCTGGATGTTGAGGATGGCCAGAAACGCGCCGATCGTCGAGCCTACCACCGCCACCCAGGTCTTCAGCGACACCTGCTCCTGGGCGGGTGCCGGCGAGCGCGCCGTGCCGCTCTGCGTCGGTGCGCCGAGCGCGACCGTCGGGTCGGTGACTAGGGCCTCCGTGCTCGACATGAAGCGGTGCCCCCCTCACCCGGTTTGGTGTCGATGGAAGCCTCGACCGACATTCCCGGCCGGAGCCGACCAATTAGCGGCTGGCTCGCATCCAAACGAATCTTGACCGGAATACGCTGCACGATTTTGGTAAAATTTCCGGTGGCGTTGTCCGGCGGCAGCAAGCTGAATTCCAGTCCGCTCGCCGGCGCCAGGCTATCGACGCAGGCATGCAAGTCCGCGCCCGAAAACGTGTCCACGCGCACGCGCACCGGCTCCCCGGCGCGAACCTGCCTCAACTGCGTCTCTTTGAAATTGGCCATGATGTAGACCTCCCGCAGGGGCACCAGCGCCGTCAACTGGGTGCCGGCCTGAACATATTGACCGAGGCGGACGCTGCGGGCGGCGACGACGCCATCGATGGGCGCACTGATCGTGGTGTAGTCGAGTTCGAGAGCCGCGCGACGTTCGATGGCCTGCGAGCGATCGCGCAGAGCCTGGGCCTGCGCGAGCTTGGCCTGCAGCACCTGCACTTGTCCGCGTGCCGAAGCGAGCGACGCCCGGTCTCGGGCGAGATCAGCGCTTCGCTCGCGGGCCTGAGCATCGGCTTCCTGTGACTGCTGCTCAGATCCGAAGCCGATCCCCGCCATTTTCCGGTATCGCACCCGATTGAGATTCGCCAAGTCCAATGCCGCTTGAGTCGCGGAAACTCCCGCGCCTGCCCTCGCAATGAGCGTGCCTTGTTCGGTGAGTTGTGCCCGCAGGTCGTCAACCGCCGCCTGACTCGCCCGAACCTCGGCCCGCGCCTGGTCCAACGCCGCGCGAAAATCGCGATCGTCGATGCGCGCCAGCACCTGACCCGCCGTCACGTGCTGATGATCCTCGATCAGCACCGCCGCCACATACCCCGAGACTCGGGAGGCGACCAGGGTCGAGTCCGCTTGCACGTACGCGTCATCGGTCGACACCACGAAGCGTGCGGATGACCAGTAGTACGCGGCGCCGGCAATTGCGACAGCCGCCGCCGCGGGTGCGGCGACCCATGGAAGAAAGTGCCGGCGCAGCCATTGGGCGCTCACGCGCAACCGCGTCGCCGCGCTCAGCCGATACATCGAAGTCATCGTCGAGGCACGGCCCTCCATTAGACGCAATCGCAGGCTTTGATCGTCGGGCAGGTCATCGTGCAAGCATGGTGAGGAAAGATTGCGTGTCGGTTGCACACCGCTCCGCACGCGTTTCAGTTGAAACTCAATCGACGAGGGCGGGGGGTCGGAGCAATGAGACGACGTCGGCCGCGGGTGCGCTGCCGCGCAGCAAATTCTCTATGCAAGGCGTGGAAGCAGGCGAGCCGCATTGGTTCGCTCAACCCGATCGAGATCGCGCGGACCAAACAGGCCGCATTCGGCCAGTCCGGTCACGTTGTCGGCAATGGCCCGGTATGGAAAGTCGGTGCCGAAGAGAATCTGCGTATTTGGCACAAGACGGGTCAACGGGCCGAGAGCGTAAGGATTTGCCGATTGAGCCGTGTCGTAATGAAGGCGCTGCAGTTCGTATAGCACGCCGTTCGGAATCTTCTTGGCGCCCTCCGGCGTTTTCGACTGAACATCGGCCTGGAACAAAAAACGCTCCAGCAAAAACGGCATGGTCCCCCCGGCGTGCGAGAATATCCATCGAATGTCAGGGTACCTGCTCGCGGCGCCGGACAACACCAGACTCGCGATGGAACGCGTCGTGTCGGTGCCGTATTCGATCATCGGTACCGGCGCCTCGGGCAACAAGTGGCCGCAACAGTTCGGGGTCGTGGGATGCGTATAGACGACCGCTTTGCGCCGGTTCAGCTCTTCAAGCAGCGGCGATAGGCGCGGATCTCCCAGCCAAAAGTCAGCATAATTGGTCCACATATGGACGCCGTCCGCTTTCAATTGGTCGAATGCGTAGGCCACTTCGGCCAACGAACCGTCCAAATCCGGAAGTGTCAGGGTTGCGAACATTCCGAAGCGGCCCTTGTGGTCGCTCACCAGTCCGGCTGCACACTCGTTGGCGTCGCGGGCGATCCGTCGCGCAAGGTCGACGTCTCCGTACCATGTTCCCGGCGACGGAATCGACAGGACCGAGCTTGCCACGCCGTTTCGATCCATCTCGTCAATGGACCGGCCGACGCTGAGCCCACCGAGCGCCGGATTCAATACACTTCGCTCTCGCGCCGTCCGCTCAAATAACGGCGGCAGGAAGTGATGGTGGACGTCGATTCGCCTCGGCGAGCTTACGGTGCCGGCGAGGGCGGTCGAAGTGGGAACGCCGGCCGCGAGTACCACCGCAGTGGCGGCCAGGCCCCGCAGGAACTCGCGGCGGTCCGCCAAGCCGTCATTCAATTTCCACGACCTTGTATTCGTTTCCCCCACCGACAGCCACCCCCGATGCGTTGTACTCACGTCTATGGATTATA
>JAXDQI010000038.1:0-8044 GCA_034667965.1 Gammaproteobacteria bacterium | reverse complement strand
CTCGGCGCCGACCTACGACGTGCGCATCGTCAAGACCTTTATTCCGATGAAGGACGGGGCACGCCTTGCAGTGACTCTCTACATGCCGGATGGTCACGGCGCGAAACAACGTTTCCCGGCGCTGCTCGAGTACCTGCCTTATCGCAAGGATGACGACACGGTGGTGCGCGACTACGGCAACCATACCTATTTCGCGAAACGCGGCTTCGTGGGCGCCCGGGTCGACATCCGCGGCTTTGGCGCAAGCGGTGGGTCCCCGCCGGACCGGGAATATTCGGCGCAGGAGCAGCAGGACGGCGATGCAATCATCGCCTGGCTCGCGCGCCAACCTTGGTCGAACGGCAAGGTCGGTATGCTGGGGATCTCATGGGGCGGCTTCAACTCCATCCAGATGGCGCTTCGAAAGCCGCCGGCGTTGAAGGCGATCCTGGCGGTGGAAGCCACGGAAGAGCTGTTCACCGAAGATGTGCATGGCATTGACGGGGTCTTTCACTTCGATGAGTTCGAACTCACGATGGATCTCGATCAGGGGCGCAGCGGTGCCCCGGATTTCACGCTGGATGAGGCGGTGATCGGGCCGCGCATGGATTCACCGCCTTGGTCGCTCAATTACTTGAAACATCAGCGCGATGACGCGTTCTGGCGCGCGCCTCTTCATCCGATCGAGCAGCTGCAAATTCCCACGTTTTTGATCGGCGGCCTCCAAGATGGGTATCGCGACAGCATTCCGCGAATGCTGGAGAAAGTGAAAGCACCGATCAAGGCTTGGATAGGTCCTTGGAATCATAACTTCCCGAACGGCAGTGACTACGGACCCTTGTATGAGTGGCGCGATCAGGCGGTTCGTTGGTTCGACTACTGGCTCAAAGGGAGAGATACCGGAGTGCTCCAGGATCCGAGGCTCCTCGTCTACGTCCAGCATTCGCATGCGCCGGAATCACAGTCACAGGATGTACCCGGTGAGTGGCGCGCGGACGAATGGCCGCCCCGCGGCCTCGCGCCGACGACATTTTATCTGCAGCCCGAGCATCGCCTGGCGGCGAAGGATCAGCAGGCAGGCCGCGACGAACTGCGGTATGTCCCCTCGGTTGGGGTCGAGGCCGGCTTCTGGTGGGGCGAGCTGTTGACCGACCAGCGCCCGATCGATGCCTACAGCTTGATCTATGATTCCGATCTGCTTGGCGACGATCTGGCGATTCTTGGTCGTCCCCGTGTGACGTTGCAAGCGGCAGCGGACGTGCCGCTCGCCAATTGGTTCGTACGGCTCTCCGATGTGGCGCCTGACGGACAGGTTACCCTCGTCACGGGAGCCGGCATCAACGGCTCGCAGCGAAACTCGACGTCGCGCCCCGAGGATTTGATCCCCGGCAAAGTGTATCCCTTGTCCATCGATCTGCACCTAGCCTCCTGGGTCTTCCCGAAAGGCCACCGTATCCGCATAGCCGTCTCGAATGCGCTTTGGCCCATGATGTGGCCGACGCCCTACCCGATGACGACCTCGCTCATCATGGGCGGCAGCGAAGCCTCCCGAGTCGTGCTGCCGCGCATCCCGGTGCACGGATCCGTCGCCCCCACGCTCGCCTCACCCGAGCCCATTGACGAGCCCCCCGGTATCAAAGAGGGACACGCTCCGTGGCCCGGCGAGTGGACGGTACTGCGCGATGAAGCCAACCAGCGCAGTACCGTGGTATGGCAGGGGAAAAGCACTGCTTCCTATCCGTGGGGTCCTTTTGACCACTCCGAGCGGCTGACCTACGACATCGATGATCGGCACCCAGACACGGCGAGCGTGCAAGGCGATTCAGAATACAACCAGACCGTGAACGGCCACGTATTGACGTGGCGCGGGCACCACGACGTGTCGAGCGATGCCCATACGTTTTTCTACAAGTACACCCGCACACTGTTGCGTGACGGGAGCGTGGTCCGTTCCAAGACCTGGACCGACTCGGTTCCGAGAGATCATCAATGAGGATATCGCGGCGGGATCTATTGGTGGCATCGGCCGCCCTGGCGGCCGGTGGCGCAGCCATCGGTGCCAAACGGACATGCGCTGCCGAAGGTTCGACGCCGTGGCAGCTCCCTGCCAAGCGGCCGATCAAGGTCATCGAGAATGAATGGATTCCGTTGCGCGATGGCACTCGGTTGGCCGCTCGTATTTGGCTGCCCGAAGACGCGGCGTCGAAGCCCGTGCCCGTCGTCCTGGAGTATCTTCCTTACCGTAAGCGCGACCTCGAGCGGGTGAGGGATTCACAGTGGGCAGAGGCTTTCGCCCCCTTCGGGTTTGCATTTATCCGAGTCGACATTCGCGGTACGGGGGAGTCGGATGGCATATTGCACGGCGAATATCTGCCGCAGGAGCAGGCCGATGGACTCGAGATCATTGCCTGGCTCGCCGGGCAGGCATGGTCTACCGGCGCCGTCGGTATGCGGGGCATTTCCTGGGGTGGATTCAACTCGCTGCAGATGGCTGCGATGGAGCCGCCGGCGTTAAAGGCCATCATTACGCAGTGCGCCACCGACAATCGGTACACGGATGACGCGCATTACGTAGGCGGCGCGTTGACGTTCGACAAGCTGGATTGGGGTGCCCAATTCAAGACGGTGCTCGTGGGTCCACCCGACCCCCACATCGTCGGCGACCGTTGGCGAGAGATGTGGCTGGCTCGCCTCGAGGCTTCTCCGCCCATCCTCGCCCAATGGCTGTCGCACCAGCGCTACGATGCGTTTTGGAAGCAAGGCTCGATCTCCACCGATTACGCGAAGATCAAATGTCCGGTTTATGCCGTGGGGGGTCAGATCGATTCCTACCGAGATTTCCTGCCGAGGTTGCTTGCGAATCTCAAGGTGCCCCGCAAGGGGCTGATGGGCCCCTGGGGCCACCGCTATCCGCAAATTGCCGATCCCGGACCAGGGCTCGATTGGGTCTCGGAAGAAGTGCGCTGGTGGACGCAATGGCTCCAGGGCACCCATACGGGAATCATGGATGAGCCCATGCTGGAAGCCTACATGGAGTACCAAACCGCGGCCGAGGTTTGGCCACGCGATACACCGGGTCGCTGGGTCGCCGAAAAAACGTGGCCATCGCAGAACATCAAGGCAGAGATTCTTTATCTCAATTCAACCGGCCTGTCCTCAAGGAAGGCGGCCCGCGAGATCCGCTCGATTCGCTCGCAGGACACGCTCGGTATCACGAAGCGCGAGTGGTTTCCGAATACGTTCAGCACCGATCTGCCGTTGGATCAGACCCCGGATGACAAGCGGTCGCTGAGCTTCGATTCGGTCCCGTTGGCCTCGGACATCGAGATTCTGGGACGACCGACGGCGACGGTGCTCGTCTCCTCGAACAAGCCAGTCGCGAAGCTCGTGGTGCGGATCAACGAAGTGACTCCCGACGGCAAATCGTGGTCGGTATCGTATGGTATTTTGAATTTGACCCACCGCACGGGTCATGACGATCCCCAGCCGCTGGAGCCGGGCCACCCGTACCAGGTCGAGATCGGCTGCTATTTTACGGCGCATCGTTTCAAGAAAGGCAACCGCATTCGCGTGGCGTTGAGCGAGTCTCTTTGGCCGCTGGTATGGCCCTCTCCGGAGCCTGTCACTCTCGCGGTGACGACCGGCGCGTCGCGGGTTTCATTGCCTGTGCGACGTGTGGAAGGCAATTCCTACGCCCTGCCGATCACTTCACTGTCCGACCGCATACAGCAGGAGGCCGCAGCGGAGCCGCATGGGGCTGACAACTACACCATGACACAGGAAGTACCGGATGAGAACGGCCTGGTGGTATTGCACAAAGTACTCAAGGAGCCCTTGCAGACGCTCGATACGGGCGCAACGATCACCGAGCTGAGCGACTGGTATTGGTCGATTCGCGAGGGCGATCCGAACAGTTCAGTCTGGAAAATGGAGTGGACGACGGGAATCAAACTGGGAATGTGGGACACGACGACGCGAGGCGCCGTCGAGCTTCGATCGACGCCGACCCACTTTCATGTCAAAGAGTCGATCCATGCCTGGGAAGGCAGCAAGATCATCTACGAGAAGGCGTGGGACAACAGGATCAGGCGCGACTTGATGTGACGGATGCTCGGCGCCGTCGGCCCCGATCACGAACGCTCCTCGGTCAACGTCGCCTCCACGGGAACTGACGTCATGCGCGCCGAGCGCAACATCGATACCGCCGCATAAATGATTACGATGATCACCAGCCAGCGCATCACGGTCAGGTGGGACGCAATGCCATTCACCAGCGGAAATGCGCAAAGTGTGCCAACCACGCCGCCCACCGTCAGCCCGAGCGCGGAGCCATGTGCGAATCGCCGCGACCGTAGGAATCCCAGGGTGGCGATGGGAATCAGTACGCCGTCACTTCCCATCATGATCGGATACGCGGCGATCGGATGCATCCCAAGGAGTCCGAGCAGAACCATGCTGGGTGCATAGTTGCCGATGCCGGCACACATGAGCGCGCCGAACACGAAATTGGCGAAGACCGCAACACCGAAGCGCCAGCCGGCGAGGTCCATTGCCGTACCCGGCGGCAGCCATACACCGAAGTTCGTCATCGCGAAAAAGCATGCTGCGATCAGCAGCGCGGCACCCATAACGAGCTGAATTCCCCGCCGCGGCATGCGACTCACGACACCAGCGCCGAGCCACGCGCCCCCGCCGGCACTCGCCACCATGCAAGCCAGCAACACGGGATCCACAGTGACCGTAGCCACAAATAGAAAAGATCCGAGAAACGCCGGGACGGTGCCCCCCACATTGAGCGTCCCGGGGATGAGCTCATCGGCCGGCCGCCCGCGCAGTTTGAACAGGGCAGTGATTTGGGCGTACGAACCTATACCCAAGGTGTCAAGAAAGTTGGCCACGAATCCGATTACGACGTCCGCTGTCGAAGGGCGCTCGCGCAAGCGGCGTCGCTTCGCTGCCAGAATCCAAGCAACGATAGCCGCCACGTTCACCACCACCAACCCTGCATATAGCAGGACCTGCGCCGTCGGCATGTCACCCCCCGTTCGCTGATCGACGTATACCGCCCCAGACCCCGTGATCATAACCGGACGCGCGTACACGGGCCCGGTATGCCTGGTCCAGCTGCGGAAATCGGACATCTCACCCCAATCGCGGGAGCGGGGTCCTGGTGAATTTGTCGCTGAAGTGTTTACGCGGTCGGAGCGATTTGATCGGCTGCGCGATTACTCCGCGAAATCCTGACAGGCACGGATTTGTAAGACGGGGTCCCGCTGAGCGGGTCGTGATAGGTAAGCGGGACAAGCGCGTTCGCTTCTGGGTAATAGGCGGCGACCGACCCACGGGCAATGTCGTAGGCCACCGCAGTGAGGCCCGTCACGCGCAGACAATTGCCGGACGGAATGGCCGTTTCGACGTCGACGACATCGCCGTGTTCCAGCAAGCGCGCGGCAAGATCCTCTTCGTTTATGAAGAGGACATCCCGCCGCCCGAAGACCCCCCGATATCGGTCATCCAACCCGTAAATGGTCGTGTTGTACTGGTCGTGGCTGCGGATCGTCGTCAGATTCAGCACATCGGGAGCGGTTTCGATTTCCTCGGCCACGCCTTGGAAAGCGATGAATTCGGCCTTGCCGGATGCGGTATTCCAAACCCTCATCGTGGGCGGCAGCGGCAAGCGGAAGCCGCCCGGAATCCGGATGCGATTGTTGAAATCCTTGAAATCCGGGAACACGGCCTCGATCCCACTGCGGATTCGATCGTAATCGGTCAATAGGTCCAGCCAAGGAACCGTGCTGTTTGGCAAAGTGGCATGGGCCATGCCGGCGAGAATCGCAGGTTCGGATCGCAATTGTTCCGACGCGGGCCGCAGCTTGCCGCTCGACGCATGCACCATCGACATCGAATCCTCGACCGTGATCGATTGCGGACCCGTCGCTTGCAGGTCCTGTTCCGTGCGGCCAAGGCATGGGAAGAGGAATGATTGCTTGCCGACCAGCAGATGCGAGCGGTTCAACTTGGTGCCGATATGCACTGTGAGATCGAGCGTTGCCATGGCCCGATAGCATTGCGCGGGATCCGGTAGCGCTACGGCGAGATTGCCGCCGAGGCAGATGAGTGCCTTGGACCTGCCATCGATGATGGCCTGCATCGCGGCGAGCGCGTCATGGCCATGCACCCGCGGAGGTTTGAAGCCGAACGCGCGTTCAATCCCGTCCAGCATGGCGGCGGTCGGCTTCTCGGTAATGCCGACCGTGCGATCCCCTTGCACGTTGGAATGGCCGCGCAACGGGCAGATGCCGGCACCAGGCTTTCCGAAATTGCCTCGCAGAAGCAGCAGGTTGGCGATCTGCTGCACGTTGGACGTGCCCTTGCAGTGCTGCGTGATCCCCATGCCGTAGCTGACGATCGTGGCGTTCGACTTGGCGTAGGCCGCGGCGACGGATTCCAGGTCCGCGCGAGACAATCCACTGGCCTCTTCGATTTGCACCCATTCGGTCGCCCGCAAGTCGGCCGCGAAGGCGTCAAATCCGTTGGTATGCACGGTGATGAATTCATGGTCGAGCACCGCACTGTTGCGGCCGGCCACATCATCCAACGCAATCAGCGCCTTCATGATGCCCTTCAACGCGGCGGCATCGCCGCCGACCTTGACCAAGTAGTAGGACGACGCGATGGGCGTCGAACCGAAGCTGGCCATTTCCACCGGGTTTTGCGGATCGGTGAAGCGTTCGAGCGCCCGTTCCCGGAGCGGGTTGAACACGATGATCGGCACCCCGCGACGGGAAACCTCGTGCAGAGTGCCCATCATGCGCGGATGGTTGGTGCCTGGATTGTGTCCCATGGCGATGATGAGTTCGCAATGCTCGAAATCATCGAGCGAGACCGTGCCTTTGCCGATACCGATGGACATTGGTAAACCGACACTGGTGGCCTCGTGGCACATATTCGAGCAATCCGGAAAATTGTTCGTGCCGTATTCGCGGCCGAAGAGTTGGAAGAGGAAGGCAGCTTCGTTGGAAGCACGGCCCGAGGTGTAGAACTCCACCATGTTCGGATCCGGCAGACCACGAAGAATCTCCCCGATGCGCCCGAATGCCTCATCCCAGCCGACCGGCTTGTAGGTGTCGCTGACACCATCATAAACCAACGGTTGGGTCAGTCGACCTTGGTTCTCCAGCTCGTAGTCGGTCCATTCCAGCAAGGCTGACACCTTATGGGTGGCAAAGAATTCCTCCGTTACCCGCTTCTTGGTTGCTTCCCAAGTAACCGCTTTGGCTCCATTTTCGCAGAACTGGAAGGTCGAGGTGTGCTCCTTGTCCGGCCACGCACAACCCGGACAGTCGAAACCGGTCGGCTTGTTGGTCCGGTACAGAAGCAGCGGCGCCTCCGCGACGTCCATCTGTTCGCGTACCGCACGCGCTGTTGCATGAAGCGCGCCCCAGCCACCGGCGGGACTGTCATACTGTCGAATTCCTGGGACTTTGCGCCGTGCCGGCATTTGGACCTTCCTCATGCGTCAATCGCATTGTGGGACTTGTTACCGTCGCCCATTGGGCTCCGGTCGTGTTTCCACCTCATTTCACATCCCTTACATCAGGTTGCGGTCGTAACCAAAGCGCACTTCGACCTACACCGAGAAATTGAGGCCTTTTAGCCTTTCCCTTCGCGTATGTCAGGGATCGATATCGACTTTACCGTAAGGCCGGGGCCGCTGCGTCGAGTTCGATTTATATCGTTCAGATCGAAGCTCAGGATCGCGGGTTGCGCGACGGAAGGAGCACAAGCGCCGGCCACCGGTTGCAGTCGTAACTATCAGCGAGCCCGCCGACACTGTCCGGAAATGACCGGCCGCAATACTGACTCTCACGAAAGTACGGATCAGTGAGGCAACCAATGAGCAATTTGTCACGACGTGAAATCCTGCTGGGCGCGGCAGCTTCGGCTGCTGCCCTCGGCGTGTCCGCTGCGGCGTCAGCGGCCACTTTTGGCAACCCGGATTCTCCAGCAGAAGGGAGGATCAACGGTAAAAGCCCCACGAGTCTGGATGACCCGGGCCCGCAAA
>JAXDQI010000037.1:0-10929 GCA_034667965.1 Gammaproteobacteria bacterium | reverse complement strand
GTTCAGCCGCGATGATCGGGCCGTGATCGTGAATCTCGGCGGCAAGATCGTTCGCATCGACGTGGCGAGCGGCAGCGAGACCGTGATTCCATTCCGGGTTCGGCAGAGGGTGGATCTCGGTCCCGCGACACGTCAGGACGTGCGCCAGGAAACGGGTCCGGTGCGGGCGCGCATCATTCAAACTCCCGTGCAATCGCCCGACGGCCGGCAGGTGGCCTTCTCGGCACTCGGATCGATTTACACCATGCCTCTTAAGGCGCATGCGCATCCTCGGCGAATCACGGAGGGATTTCAGCCGAGCTGGTCGCCCGATGGAAAGCGGCTGACCTTCGTGCGCTGGAATGCTCGCGATGGCGGCCAGGTTTGGATGGTCGCGGCGGCCGGCGAACCGGCGGCCGGCGCACCGGTGCGCGTCAGCCGGACCTCGGCCTACTACACGACGCCGGTATTCACCCCGGACGGAAAGCAAATCCTCGCGCTGCGCTCGAGCAATGCCGTGCGTATGCACAGCTACATGGAATACGGAGCCTTGCGCTCGTGTGAGCTCGTGCGATTGCCGGCGACGCAGCCCATCGAGCCGGACCTCGTACAAGTTGTGACGCACGGCATGATGGGCGGTACGCCGCATTTTGGAGCGGATTCCAAGGTTGTGTACCTGATCTTTGACGATGGCCTTCATGAAGTGCGTCTCGACGGCTCGGGCGACCGTCTGCTCGTGAAGGTCACCGGGCCCGGCTGGTACTATGTCGAAGGCCGCGCGCCGGCCGATGATCTACGGGTCAGCCCGGATGGCCACTGGGTGTTGGCGCAGTTTGCACAGCAGCTGCATTTGCTGAAAATGCCTCCGCCGGGCACCACCATCGACATTGCGCAGGCGGGCAACTTCCACCGCCAACTGACTGACGCCGGCGCCGATTTTTTCTCTTGGGGGGACGGCGGCCGCAGCATCACCTGGGCCTTGGGCTCGACTTTTTACCGGCGCTCGCTTGCCGCCGCGGGTGGCCAAACCGACGCCTTCAAGGTCGTGGTCGAACTGCCCCGCGCGGTCGTCCGCGGCAATCTTCTGCTGCGGGGTGCAACGCTCATCACAGAGCGCGGCGGCGAGGTCATTCCAGATGCCGACCTGCTGATCGTGAATGATCGCATCGCCGCCTTGGGCCCGCGCGGCAGCGTGACGGTCCCGGCGCGCACCAAGATATGGGCGGTGCCGGGCAAGTGGATCGTGCCGGGATTCATCGACACGCATGATCATATCGCCGACATCCGACGAGGCATTCTCGATTTCGACAGCTGGGGACCGCTCGCGAATCTCGCGTATGGTGTGACCACGGCCTTCGATCCGTCACCTTTGAGCATCGACATGCTGGCCTATCAGGATGCGGTCGATGCCGGTCTGATGCCGGGGTCGCGCATCGCGCAGACCGGCACGGCAATTTTTTCATTCAATGAATTCCAATCGTACGCCCAGGTTCGGGCGGTGCTCGGTCGCTATCGCGACGATTATCGCGTCGGCAATCTCAAGATGTATCGCAGCGGCAACCGCCGGGTGCGGCAGTGGATCGCGATGGCGGCGCGCGAGCTGGGACTGCAGCCGACCACGGAAGGGGCTTTGTCGATGAAGCTCGACATGACCCAGATCATCGATGGCTATGCGGGCAACGAGCATGCGTTGACCGCCGTGCCGCTGTATGCGGACATGGTGAGCCTGGTGGCGAAGAGCGGCGTCGAGTGGACGGCGACGCTTCAAATCACCAACGGGGGACCGGAGGGCCAGGACTATTTCATCGTGCGCGATCACCCCGCGGATGATCCGAAATTGAACCGCTTTGCGCCGCGCTTTGTGGTCGACTTGAAAACGCGTGTGCGCACGTTTCGGGAGCTGGACGAATATCTGTTTCCGCGCGTGGCCTCGAGCGCGGCGGCGGTGCTGCGCGCCGGCGGCTTGATCGGAATCGGCTCGCACGGCGAGATGCCGGGGTTGGGCCTTCACTGGGAGCTGCAGGCGCATGTCATGGGCGGCATGACGCCGGCCGAAGCCCTGCGCGCCGGAACGATCGGCTCGGCCGCCGCGATCGGGCGTGCGGGCGAATTCGGCAGCCTCGAGCCGGGAAAATTCGCCGACCTCGTCATTCTGAATCGCGATCCGCTCGCGGACATCGCCAACACCCTGGCGATAGATTCCGTCGTGCTGGGGGGGCGAATTCGCGACGGACGCACCATGGATGAGCAGTGGCCGGAGGTCCATGCACTCCCGCGGCGCTGGTATTGCGACGATCGTCCGCCAGGTACCCCTGATCCTTGTGCACCCGCGCAATAGCAGGAAATCGCTGGCCCAATTGCGATGACATGCGACCCTTTCACATAGGCGCTGCGCGCGAACGCGGCTCAGCATCTTTGCATAGGGATGAATACATGCCGCACGCCGCGCGGCTAGGGGTGTCAATTGAAAACATCAACGGGTTTGCTTGCTTTCAATACGGGTCTTGCGCTGCTCTGCATGAGCTCGCAAGTGTTCGGGGAGGGTGCATCGGATCAATCGGACTCGCTCGAGACCACCCGTAAGGAGGTCAATGGAATTCAGGAGATCGTTGTTACCGCGAAACACTACGTGCCGGAGGCCAGCATCTCCGCCAACAAGAGCGACATTCCCCTCATTGAAACGCCCCAATCGGTGTCGGTCATCACGCGTGACCAGATCGACTTGCTGAATTTCGTCGATTCGCAGCAGGCCGTGCGCTATGCAGCGGGCGTTGAGGGCGAGAACTACGGACCCGACCTGCGCTACGATTTTTTGACCGTTCGCGGCTTCACGCCGAAGCAGTACATCGATGGCCTGGCCGCGCCCATTTCAACCACGATCTACAGTATCGGCCTCGATTTGTATGGATTTCAGTCATTTGACATCCTCAAAGGGCCGGCGTCGGTGTTGTATGGCAATGCGCCGCCGGGCGGCATTTACGATCAGATCAGCCGCCGTGCATCGAGCGTGGCCAATGGCGAATTGGGAATCAAGTACGGGTCGTATGATTTCAAGGAGGTCTTTGGAACGGTGACGGGTCCGCTGGGCGAGGACGTCTCGGCCCGGTTTACGGCGATGTATCGCGATCAAGATGCGGAACGCGACCTCGTCAACTCGAAGCGATTTTTTGCGGCGCCCACACTCACTTGGAAGATCGATCCCAATACCAGCCTGACCGGGTTATTTTACTATCAGCACGACGAAGTGGACGGTGATACGAATGGATTCCTCCCGGTGTATGGCACCTTGCTGCCGAACCCCATCGGCATGGTGAGCCCCCACGTCAATCTAGGCGACCCGAACAGTGTCTACAAGCGTCAGCAGTTCGGCGCAGGCTGGGATTTTTCGCACGACTTCAACGACATGGTCGCCTTTCACTCCAATGCCAAGTGGAGCCGTTATCGGGAGCGCACGCCCACCGGTATTTATGGCGGCGGCGGTTTGACGAACATCACCGATCCGACGCTGCCGAGCTACTACCGCACGGTCCAACAATACAATTTCACTTATGCAGAGGATGTCGACAGCTTCGCTGCCGACAATCGTGTGGATCTGAAATTCTCCTCCGGACCCATACATCACAAAATGGTCGCCGGCGTGGACTATCGCAAAGTCGACAATGACGCGGCGTTCGGTTTCATTTTTGCCAACACCATCGACCTTTTCAATCCGGTGCATTCTCCCGAGGCCACGCTCACCCCAGGTTATCCCACTCCCTTCAGCAACGAGTCGCTGAAGCAAACCGGCGGTTATCTACAGGACCAAATACAGTTCGGCGATCTGTATTTCATGGCGGGAGGGCGCTATGACGCGGTCGAGATCGTCAACGCGCTCGCAACGCCGGAGTCGGCGACGGATCAGCATGCGTTCACGTATCGCGCGGGCCTCAACTATGTGATGCCGAATGGCGTGGCGCCCTACATCAGCTATGCAACCTCCTTCGAACCGGTTCTCGGCACCGATTCCGTGACCAATCAGGAATTCAAGCCCAGCAAGGGCAAGCAGATCGAGGCGGGCGTCAAGTTCGATGCGCGTGGGCTGGGTGACGGGGTCAAGTTGCTGGCGACCGCAGCCGTCTTTCAAATCAAGCAAACCAATGTCGTGAGCACGCAACCTTCGATCACGCCGGTGTTTGGCACGCAGAGCGGCGAGGTGGAGTCGAAGGGCGGCGAGATCGAGGTGGTCGCGCGCCTCTATGATCGCTGGTCGATCAATGGCTCCTACACGTATGACAAAACCGATGTGCTCGCGAGCTCGACCGCCGCGGAAGTCGGCTCGCCGCTGCCGACCACGCCGAAAAACAAACTGTCGTTGTTCGTCGACTACACGCAGCAGACCGGTCCGTTAGGCGGCTTCGGGGGCGGCTTCGGCGGTCGTTATACCGGCGGCAGTGCAGGCTCCTTGCCCGGTCCGTTCAATGCGGTGGTTTACTTTGGGCAGTCCTCTACCTTGTTTGACGCGATGTTGCATTACGATACGCCGGAGTGGCGTGTAGCCATCAATGGCTCGAACATATTCGGCCGGGAATACGTCGCGCGTTGCTCGGGGCCCGCGGGCTGTACCTACGGGGCCGGCCGTCAGGTGATCGGGACTCTCACCCGAAAGTTCTGAAATGCCGTGCACACGAACGACACTGCGTGCTTGACGATGCTTGAACTTCGTGGGCGCAGGCGGAAGCGAACGTGAAAGGCCAGGCCTTGACCCGGATGTTCGCGCGCAAGCCGTTCGATTCGCTTAAGCGCGAGGCGAGCACCGCGGGGCTTACGCGGACGCTCGGACCCGTGCAGCTCATCTTGCTTGGCATTGGCTGCATTCTTGGCGCGGGCATCTACGTCATGCCCGGCAATGCCGCCGCCAACTTTGCCGGCCCGGCGGTCGTGTTGTCGTTTGTCATTGCTGGGATCGCGTGCGGACTCACGGGCCTGTGTTATGCCGAACTCGCTTCAGCCATTCCGGTCTCTGGATCCGCCTACAATTATTGCTATGCGGCCATCGGCGAGATATTTGCCTGGTCGCTCGGCTGGATCCTGCTCCTGGATTACGGCTTGGCGGCGGCGCTGCTGGCAGTCGGATTCTCGGGCTACCTGTCCAGTCTGGCGGCTGACTTTGGCGTCCACATCCCCGCAATGCTGTCGACTCCTTATGTGATGGCTGAGCAATCACCGGGCGGTTACGTGCTGGTCGTCAGCGGCGGGTGTAACGTCGTGGCAGCACTCGCAGTAGGCGTGATCACCTGGGTGCTGATGCGAGGCGTGTCCGCGTCGGCACGCGTGAACGCAACCTTGGTCAGCATCAAAGTGGTGGTTCTGTTGATCTTCATTGCCGTGGGATGGAGCGCCATTGAACCGCACAACTGGAGACCCTTTGTGCCGCCCAGCCAGGGTGGATTCACCTACGGCTGGGCCGGGGTGATGCGCGCGGCGTCAGTCCTGTTCTTCGCCTACATCGGCTTTGAGACTGTGTCGACGGCGGCGGCGGAAACTCGAAATCCTCAGCGGGACCTGCCCATCGGGATCTTAGGATCCCTGACGATCTGCACGCTGCTCTATGTGATCGTGGCGCTGATACTCACCGGCATTGTTCCCTACCGGGAATTGGGTGTTCCAGACCCGATTGCGCTGGCGATCGACCGGACCGGTCACCCCGGCCTGTCGATTCTCGTCAAGTTCGGGGCGCTGACAGGCCTGTCATCGGTACTTCTGGTGAACGGGTATGGACAGTCGCGCGTCACCTTTGCCATGGCGCGCGATGGGCTGCTGCCCGAGATATTCAGCCGTCTGCACGCCGATTTCCGGACGCCCCATCTCGGCACTTTGGTGCTGGGGATCATTTCTGCTGCCTCTGCGGCGCTGCTGCCATTGACCCTGCTGGGAGATTTGATCAGCCTCGGCACGGGTTTCAGTTTTGCCACGGTGGCGCTGAGCGTGATGTGGCTCCGCTCGACGCAGCCCGATTTTCCACGACCTTTCAAGGTGCCGTTCGGAGGATTTCGCCTGGGACGTGTTTGGATAGGGTACGTACCCGTCGCGGCGATGCTGTTCTGCGCTTTGATGGTCTTCCCGGTTTTTATAGACATCGTCGGCAAGGCGCGGCATGGCCAACCGTTGCCAGCCGTGATCCTCTTGTGCTACGTGCTCGTGGGTGCGCTCATATACCTCGGCTATGGACTGAGAAAGTCGCGGCTCGCACCAGAAGTTCCGGACAATCCACTCAACGAAGGTTCGCCGTGAGTACACATTCAGATCGCTTCGCTCCGGCATCGGAGGCGGAGGTCACGCGGCTGATTCACGAGAATCCGCTGGCTTGGGTCGTCACGATGTCGGGTGGCGATTTTCGCGCCACAGCTTTGCCGCTGCGCCCGATTGTTGGGGGCGAAGATCCGTCAGTGAGTGCCTTCCAGGGTCATTTTGCGCGGTCCAATGATCACGTCGGCATGCTACGAGATCATCCTCGTGCACTTCTGCTCTTCATGGGCGTCAATGGCTATGTATCGCCTTCCTGTATGCATGACCGCACGCAGGCTCCGACGTGGAACTATGCCGGCGCGCAGTTTCTGGTCGATATCGAGTTCATTGACGACGTCTCGGGTCGCGATGCGGTACTGAAAGACCAGGTGAACGCCATGGAGACGGGCCGCGAGAATGCGTGGAGCGCCGCGGAGATGGGCGCGCGCTACGCAGCCTTGGCCAATCGGATAGTGGCATTTCGGGCGAACATTGTGCAACGTCGTGTGAAATTCAAGCTCGGCCAGGACGAGCGCGATGACGTCTATGCCGATATCTGCAGCGCGATGGACGCCGGCGGCAATCCTGACCTGAGTACATGGATGGGGCGAGCCAACATCCATCGTACCGTGCGCTAGTCTCGAATCAGGCTATGACTGGTTCCAAATCCATTTTCAATGACGCCTCCCACCGCGAGGCAGTGTGTAACGAGCCAGTGAAAGACTATGCACCGGGTTCATCAGAGCGCATGGAAATCAAGGCCCAGTTGGCGCAGATGTTGACCGAACGGATTGAGCTGCCGCTGGTGATCGGCGGCGAGAATGTGCGTACCGGATTGCTGGAGCCGGCGATCGTGCCACACGATCACGCCCATGTCCTCGCAGACGCCCACTTGGCCGGGCGAAAGCACATCGAAGATGCCATCGTTGCCGCCCAGCGGGCGTGGCCGGCGTGGTCTCGAACCCCCTGGCCGGAGCGGGCTGCGATTTTCCTCAAAGCGGCGGATCTGCTTTCTGGGTCCCGACGGCAGGTGCTCAACGCCGCGACCATGCTCGGTCAGTCCAAGACAGTCTATCAAGCGGAAATCGACTCGGCGGCGGAACTAATCGATTTCTGGCGCTTCAACGTCGACTTCATGCTGCGCCTCTATGACGAACAACCGCACAGCGTTGCGGGACTACGGAATAGCATTGACTATCGACCTCTGGAGGGCTTTATCTTCGCCGCCACTCCGTTCAATTTTACCGCCATCGCCGGAAACCTGCCGTCCGCGCCGGCCTTACTGGGTAACACGGTGGTGTGGAAGCCGTCCGCCACGGCCAAATATTCGGCGCATTTCGTCATGGAGATTCTGCGGGAAGCTGGCCTACCGCCGGGAGTCATCAACCTCGTGTATGGCGACGGCGCCGAAATTGCCGACATGTGCATTTCGCATCCCGATCTTGCCGGCGTGCATTTCACCGGTTCGACGGCGGTGTTCGATCGTATCGTTGAACGGGTTGGCGCAAGGCGCTATCGAAACTATCCGCGTTTAGTCGGAGAAACCGGGGGCAAGAACTTCGTCCTAGCCCATGCAAGCGCCGATCTCGACGCGTTGGTTGCCGCGATTATGAGGGGTGGTTTCGAATATCAGGGACAGAAATGTTCGGCAGCCTCTCGAGTGTTCGTCTCGCAAAGTTTGTGGAAAAAGCTGAAGGAACGACTGGTCGGCACGATGGAAGGCGTTGCTGTCGGCGACGTAACGAACTTCTCCAACTTTATGGGCGCTGTCATCGATGAGAAATCTTGGCGCAAGCTCTCCGGTGCTGTCGACGCCGTCCGTCACACGGCTGGGGTGGAGCTGGTCGCGGGCGGCGACACGAATATGAGCCGCGGCTATTTCGTGCGACCGACTCTGATCAAAGCAGAAGACGCAACGTCTCGTTACATGACCGAAGAATTTTTTGGCCCGATAGTTACCGCCTTCGTCTATCCCGACTCGCGCTTTGACGAAACTCTCGCGTTGATCGACCGAACCAGCGACTATGGCCTCACGGGAGCGGTATTCGCCGGCGACCGGTCTGTGATTGCCCATGTCAGCGACAGGCTGCGACACGCCGCGGGCAATTTCTACATCAACGACAAGCCCACGGGTGCGGTCGTTGGTCAGCAGCCTTTTGGGGGCGCGCGTCGCTCCGGCACCAACGATAAAGCGGGCTCGATGTGGAACCTCATTCGGTGGGTCTCACCGCGCACGATCAAGGAGACCTTCGCGCCGCCGATCGACTATCAATATCCTTTCATGCGCGCGGAGTGAGGGGGTGGCTCTTGCCACAACGCGGATGACATGAGAGGCCTGCTACGAAAGACCCATCGTTACGTGGGACTGACACTCGCGGTATTTTGGTGCATGCAGGCACTCACCGGGGTCTTAATGGTGTTTCATTGGGAGCTCGAGGATGCGTCATTCGAACGATCTGCCTCGAGCATCAACCTCAACCAGATCGGGGCGCGCGTGGATGCTTTGCGCAGTGCCGACGCGCGCTGGACAGTGACCTCGGTCTATCCCACCGGGGGCATGGCCGGGTACTTAGACGTGTTCCTCTCCAACGGATCCGGGCAGACGGATTCCGTGCGGATCGACGGCGCTGGCCGGGTGCTCGAGCGGAAGCCGCTGGACTACGATTACCGCCGTGCCGGATTGCTGCGGGCCGCGACTGAGTTGCATCAATCCTTGTTCGCTGGACACCGCGGACGACTGATCGTCGGAGTGAGTGGATTGGTGCTGCTCGGCAATCTCGTCCTCGGCATCAAGCTCGCGTGGCCACGTCTGAACCAATGGCGCGGCGCGTTGCGGGTGCCGGGCGGCTTGCGCGGCGCTGCATGCCTGTATGCCTGGCATCGTGCGCTTGGCCTTTGGTTTGCAATCCCGGCGGTCATTCTGCTGGTCGCGGGATGTTGTCTCGCCTTCGATGATGCATGGGACGATTTCTTGGGTACGGGCTCGCCGCCGGCCGAGCTTGTCGCGGCGCCGACGACAAGCGCGGACTCCGTCACGACGGCGCAAGCCTTGCTGAGCGCCGTTCACGAATTTCCGGCGGCGACGATCAGTGGAATCATCCTGCCGAAACCGGCGGCACCATGGTTCACGATACGGTTATTGCAGCCGGGCGAGCTGCGCAGGGTCTTCGGCACGACGACCGTGTTCGTTTCCGCCGCGAGCGGCGCAGTGCTCGCTCGCGAGGATGCGTTGCATGCCGGCGCGGCCAGACGATTCGTGGATGGCTTTTACCCGATCCACACCGGCGAGGCCGGCGGAGTCATCGGCAGGATCGTTTCGTTGAGTGTCGGATGCTGGCTGGCCACCATGCTTGCGCTCGGCATTTCCTTGTGGCGGCGCAGGGGCGCATAAGGTCTGTCGTCTCACGCAGCGATTCCCTCGTACCTCACCTCCGTCAGCATGCCGGTCTGCATGTGGTAGAGATTGTGGCAGTGGAATGCCCAACGACCCGGATTATCGGCGTCGAAGGCGATCCGCACGCGTGCCCTCGACATGACCAGCACGGTATCGCGCACGGCACCCTGGAAAGGCCGGCCGTCGATCGCGACCACTTGGAATGCGTGGCCATGCAGATGGATCGGATGCGCCATCATCGTCTGGTTGACCAGCTCAAACTCCACACGCTGCCCCTGCCTTACCATGAGCGGCGTGATGTGTGGCCACATTTCTCCGTCCATCGACCAGGCATAGGGCTTCATGCTGCCGCCGAGCGAGATGGTGCGGACAAGATCCGGGGGACGCGCGTGGAGCGGCTCTGCGGCGGCGAGCCGCGTCTCCAGCGAGAGATCGATCGGCGGCGCAACCGGGCCCTGATCCGCGACGCGCGTGATGCGCGAATCTGCCATAGCGAGGATGATGCCGGTGCGGCGTGGCGACCCTTCGAGCTGCGCGAGTACTGGAAAGGCTCCAGTCCTCGGGAGATCGATCAACACGTCGAGGCGCTGTCCCATCGCCATCGGGAAGCGTTGGCCCGCGACAGGCCGGACGGAATGGCCGTCGACTGCGACGACGTTTCCGGTGAGCGCTCCGAGATCAATCCAGAACTGGCTCGAGGACGCTCCGTTGATGATTCGAAGGCGGACACGTCCGCCATGCCCGACGCGCACGACCTCGGGATCGGTGAGCGTCCGATCGTTGGCGAGGAACGCATCGAAATCAACGTCATTGAGGTCCATGTGCGGGGTCCCAGCCCCAGGCATCTGCATGACCGGCGCATCGCGTCCTACCATGTTCATCGTGCCCATGTTCATCATGCCGGTCATGGCAGCGTGCTGCGCACCGACAGCGTGGCCGGAACCGGTGAGGCCGGCGAGCACCTCCTCGGGACTGCGGAAGGTGAAATCGTGCAACATCAGAACGATTTCCTGTCGATCCTCGCGCTGCGCCATCTCGTCCTCGACGATCAAGGGCGCCGTCATCAGGACTTGTTCCTGCATGCCAACGTGCGAATGCATCCAGTACGTGCCGGAAATGGGAGCGTAGTCGTAGGATTGCACCGCACCATTTGCCAAGGGGGGAGTCTCGGGCCACGGGAATCCGTCCTGCGTCCAGGGCGGCAACTGACCGTGCCAGTGGACGAGCGTCTGCTTGCTGCTCTGATTTGCCAGATCGACACGGAACCGCTCATGCGCGCGGAGCCGGATGCC
>JAXDQI010000036.1:0-13058 GCA_034667965.1 Gammaproteobacteria bacterium | reverse complement strand
CCTCGCGCTGCCGATCCGTCACCCGTGGAAACAGCAGCACGTTGCCCTTGCCCTGGTGATTCCGCTCGGCATGGAAATGGTCGACAAAGTTACTCAGCGCCCGCCGCAACGAGCGCTCGCCGAAGAGTATCACCTTGGACAGACACTCCTCCTTGACCGATCTGACCCAGCGCTCCGCATAAGCATTCAGGTTCGGGCTGCGCGCAGGCAGCGCGAGCGGTTCAACTCGACCTGACGCAATGATGGCTCGGAACGACCGCGTGAATTTAGTGTCGCGATCGTGCAGAAGATAGCGACAATCCCGCAGCGCGCCGCAGTCCTCCATGGTCACATTACGGGCGATTTGCTTCATCCACGCCTCATTGGGATGAACGGTGAGCCCGGCGATATCCACTCGGCGGCTCTCGAGGTGGATGAAGAACAGCACGTAGTAGGTCACCAGCCCGCGCAGCGTCAGCACCTCGGCGGTGAAGAAGTCCGTCCCCGCCAACAGCGCCGGGAGAGTCCGGACGAACGCTGTCCAAGTGGTTGTGCGCTTGCGCTCCGGCGCTGGCGGCAAACCGTGGCGCCACAGAACATTGCCAACCGTTTGATCGGAAATCTCGTGCCCCAGATTGGCCAGCGCCCCCGCAATCCGGTCATAGCCCCAGTCCAAGTTCTCGCTGGCCATGCGAATGATCAGCTGCTCGACCTCTTGCTTGATCCGGGGTCTGCCCGGGCCCCGGCGGACCTTCGATCCATCGAATTTGCGGGCGACGAGCTTGCGATACCAGCCCAGGATAGTGTCCGGTCGGGCTACGGTGGCGACGTCGGCGAGAACCTTGCGGCCCAGGCGATGACCGATCCCACCGAGCGCGCCTCGCTCGGTGTCCGAGAGCTTCAGTCGCCCTTTCAACTGGGCCTTCATGATGCGGTTCTCGGCGGCTAGATATTCGTTCCGCGCTAGCAGCTCCTGGTCCACTGTCCCCGTTACGTAAGCCAGCATCCGCGGCCAATCCATACCGAGCCCCCTGCCCCGACCCTCGCGAAGGGCGTCGTTGATCGTCCCCAAAATTCTACCGGACAGCCTCCGGCACCGCTATGCCAACCCTGCTTAACTCTCCGGCTTCTCTGCCGTTTCAGTTTTTTGACCCTACGACCGTGCCGGCGACTTAGCTCGCAGACTGACGTCGGGCGATGCCGATAACAAAGGCGAACTTGGCCCAGTCTCCGTTTGCTCTTTCAGGCAATTGCACAATTGCCGACCTCTTCGTGGACACCGAGGACAATGTGCAGCACATCGCCCCTAGCCGCGGGCGGGTTGAGCAATTTAGCGCGTTGGATGGTCATTAACGTCGCTCGCAATTGCATTAGACAAATGTGGAAATTTCTTGGATTCTAACTGTCATGCCACTGCGCAGTAACACCCTCGTGACCAAGGATTGGGTTCGCGCGCTCGGCGTCACGCAACGCCTGCTGTCGTACAAGGAAGACGCCGCGTTGGCTCGCTTGGTGCACGAGTTTGCCGCAACGCACGCAGGGAATGTACCGGCGCTGATCGGCACGAACGAAAGCCTGACCTACGCTGAGCTGTCTGCCCAAGCCAATCGCTACGCGCGTTGGGCGCTCGGCGAAGGATTGGCGACCGGCGAGGTAGTGGCTCTCGATCTCGCCAACCGGCCCGAGTATACCGCGATCTGGCTCGGGCTCACCCAAGTGGGCTGTGTGGTCGCCTTGCTCAACACGAATCTCGGACCTGAGGCGAAGGCGCATTGCCTAGAGGTGGCTGACGCCAAGCGCACGATCGATGCGGCGCATCTGCCGGAGATCGGTTCGCTTTCCGGCGAACCGCTCGGTGAGGGCGAGCGCCGTCCGCCGCGAGGCACCAATCGAGCGCTATTGATCTACACCTCCGGCACGACCGGCTTGCCGAAAGCAGTCAATGTGACGCACGCGCGGATTCTCGAATGGAGTGGCTGGTTCGCCGGCATGATGGAAGCCCAGCCCGGCGACCGCCTCTACGACTGCCTGCCTTTGTATCACAGCGTGGGCGGCATCGTGGCGGTGGGCTCGATGCTGGCGGCGGGCGGCGCGGTGATTGTGCGCGAGCGCTTTTCCGCAAGCCACTTCTGGCCCGATGTCGCGGAGAGCAAGGCGACCATCGTGCAGTATATCGGCGAGCTCTGCCGGTATCTGCTCGCCACGCCAGCCACCCAAAGCGACACCAAGCACCAGGTGCGACTCGCCGTCGGCAATGGCCTGAGCGAAGAGGTCTGGCTTCCATTCCAGGAGCGCTTCGCCATCCCGCGCATCCTCGAATTTTACGCCGCCAGCGAAGGCGCGGTATCGTTCACCAACTGCGAGGGCAAGGTGGGAGCGCTCGGCCGCGTGCCGGGGTTTCTCAGTGACCGATTCGCGGTGGCGCTGATTGAGTGCGATCGCGACACGGGTGAACTACTGCGCACGCCGAGCGGACGCTGCCGGCGGGTCTCCGTCGGCGAGCCTGGCGAGGCAATCGGCAGGCTCTCCGCCAACGGCAAGGGGGGCGGCGCACACTTCGACGGCTATACCGACCGGGAGGCGACCAATGCCAAGATACTGCGCGACGTCTTCGAACCTGGCGACCGCTGGTACCGCACCGGCGACCTGCTGCGCCAGGATGCGGCGGGTTACTTCTATTTTGTCGATCGCCTGGGCGACACGTTCCGCTGGAAGGGCGAGAACGTCTCGACTACGGAAGTAGCGCAAGTCGTGCGCCAATGCAGGGGCGTCCTTGATGCCGCGGTCTATGGCGTGGCAATTCCCAGCACCGATGGCAAGGCCGGCATGGCGGCCCTCGTGGTCGAGCAGGGTGCGTTTGATTTCACGGCACTTCGTGCCCATCTCAGGGACAAGCTGCCGGCTTACGCACGGCCTATGTTCGTGCGGCTCTGCCCGGCGCTTCCCGCCACCGGCACGTTCCGCCTGCGCAAGACGGACCTGGCGCGGCAGAGCTACGGGAAATCGACCGATCCGGTGTGGATCGACGACGAACGCAAGGGCGCGTTCGTTCCTTATGAAGAAGAATTTCTTGCGAGGGCCGCAGGCCGTTAAACAAACAGGAAAAATGCGGAGCGCCACCCGCATTTTCCTGGCCGGCGATGGCGGACATCCACCATCTTATTGACGCTTTGCTTCGAAATACCCATTCTGGTCGTCCGCACCCTTAAAACGTACGCGGGCCTGAATTTTCCACGAGCCGCGAGCGGACTATTTGTCATTTCGAGGTCGCACGCCGCGGGATCCGTTGGGGTTCCTGCAAAGATCCTCGCTTGGTTCGGGATGACGAAACCAGCCAAAGGCTGCGGTGCTAGGCCGTATTGCCCGCGTCGACAGTAAGAACGGTGCCAGTAATGTTGCGAGATCTGTCGCCCATCAGGAACTCGACCGCATCGGCCACGTCCTCGGCGCTGGCAGGGCGCTTCAGCGCACTGCGCCGCGCTACCTGCTTGCGCTGCGCCTCGTCGAGGCCGTGCGTCATTTCGGTCGCCACGAAGCCCGGGGCGACCGCGTTGACGGTGATGCCAAGCGGCCCCAGCTCGCGCGCGAGCGAATGCGTGAACCCGACAAGAGCCGCCTTGGTGGCGCTGTAAACCGAGAGGCCGCTATAGCCCGTGCTCGCCACGATCGAGGTGACGTTGACGATGCGGCCTGCGCGCGCCGTCATCATCGGCCGCACGAGATACTTGGTGAGCGTGATCGGCGAGGTGACGTTGAGGCACACCAGCTCTTCGATCTTGCCGTCAGGGAGAGTCGAGAGCACGCCCGCTGTACCAATGCCGGCATTGTTCACCAGGCCCCACAGCTCGCCGTGAGCCGATTCGCGCAGGATCTTAGCGAGCGCAGCGAGCGAGGCGAGGTCGGCCAGGTCCCACGCCTGGAAGAAGAGCTTGCCCGCGTGCTCGGATACGAGCTTGGCGAGCCCCTCGCTTTCCTTGCGCGCGATCGCGACGACGCCATAACCGGCGCGCGCGAGGGTCGCCGCCATGGCAAGCCCCAGTCCGCGGCTCGCGCCGGTGACGACGACGGTCCTATCCATCGCGACGCGACAATTTTCCGGAGCTTGCGACAAGGAGCGAGGTCACCGCACGAAGCGTGACCGGCACCTTGTGGGCCGACAATGCTGCGCGGCAGGACTGCAGCAGGCTTTCGCGCACTTGTGCGAATTCGGCCGCAGGCTCGCTGAGTACGATGTCGGCCGCGACCACCGCGCCCGTGATGGGGCTCTTGCGCGCCCACACGCGCGACATACGCACCGCAGGATGGCGGTTCAAAACCGCCTCCACTTCCTCGGGATACACCTTCTGCCCGCCCACATTGATCACGCCCTCGCGGCGCCCGAGGAAATAATAGCGGTCGCCGCGGCGTTCGACCATGTCGCCGGTGTCGACGAAGCCCGCCCGGTCGCCTAGCGCGCGCGCGCTGCCGCCGAGATAGCGCGAGGCTGTGCGCACCGAGCGGATGCGCAAGGTCCCATCCTCGACCTTGAGTTCGGCCTTGGCGCCCGGCATGCCGATATAGGAGGCAGGAAAGCCCGCGAGCCCGTCGCGCACGTCAAAGCCCACGCCCGCCTCGGTCGAGGCGAAGGCGTGCGCCACGTCGGACTGCGGGAAGGCGGCCTTGAGATTGTCGAGGATTGCCTGGTCGGATATCTCGCCCGACAGGCGCACGTATCTTGGCGCCATACGGCTTGCCGCCTGGCTCATTAGCGCGCGCCGCCAGTGCGAGGGCGTGCCTGAGATGTGAGTTACACCGTTTTTGCCGGCGCGAGTCAGGAAATCACCGACACTTTCCGCAGCACTCGACAGCACCATCGACCCGCCGCCCAACAGCGCACGCAGCAGGATCTGCAGCCCGCCATAGCGTCTGATGTCGTAGAAGGTGCTCCACACCGGCCCCGCCCCCACCGCCAACCCGTCGTCGAGCGGGCCGGTCAGGCTCAGCAGGGTGTGCGACACCATCTTGGGCGCGCCCGTCGTGCCCGAGGTAAACAGGATCCATTCGGTGTCGACGTCGCGCGCATGAAGCGCCGCAGGGTCGGCCTCCAGAGTGGAGCGCAGGCCATCGTCCCGCATCACGAAGTCGGCATCGCTGTCCGCGATCACCTGCGGCAGGTCCGCTTCCTTGAGGTCGGGCAGGCCGAGCAACACGCGGCGGGCGATGCCGTCGAGCGCCAGCAGGGCGAGCACGGTGGGAAGCTGCGGTCCGGTGAGCAGCAGCACCGAACGGCCGCGCAACGACTCGAGCGGAACAGCGACGTTGGTCGAGTGAGTAAGATCGGCTAGCGCGACGCGATGCACCGGATCGCTGATCGTCTGTCCGACGCCTGCCCCCGCGGCGAGCGCGACGTCGAGTAGCGCGCGGCGGCTGTTAGGCAGCGCCATTCTCGTAGAGGCCGATGAACTCACCGAGCGTCTGGGGTATGATGACAGTGTTGCCGCTGCCGAACGGGTCGAAGCCGAGTTCCTCCTCGAGGTTGGCCACGATGATAGCGATACAGAGCGAGTCGAGGCCGGAGTCGAGCAGCGGCAATGAGTCGACGAGCGGCAGCAGCGACTTTTGCTGGTGCTCTGCTACCAGCTTCACCTGATCGAGGACGACGGTGCGAATAGACATTGGTTGAAACTCTTACACAAATAAGAAGATGGCTGACGGTGACGAAGTTGCGATACCAAGGCTTCCCGGGCAGCAAGGCCAAGTCACCGTTGAGGTGTAGACCCGCATACACCAGCTGAGGCGGTTATAGAAGGTAAAATCACATCTACGGAACGACCTGCCCCTCACTATTCCGAATGATCGGCGTGGATGTCGGGTGAGAACGGGACGTGACATAGATCACGGCATACTTTGTCCGACTGGTTTAAACTTCAATCAATTGTTGTGGGTGGTTTCCTTCGGCCGAGCGCTTCGTCCGGTCCGGGCGGCGGGTGCTATTGGGCGCGAGGCACAATGCGTTGTGAACTTTTGCAGGGATTACACAGAACGCTTAGGCAAAAGCATTTGGCTGATTATGGCTGTTGCCATGGTTTAACATCCGGGAGCCGCCGGAATGAGTGATATGTCAAGTAAAGCTGAACCGCCAAGAGCCGGCGGACTGGTGGCTCTGTTCGCCTTGGCAAATCGTAACGCGGAGAATGTCATTCTACCGCTCAACGATGCGGCGCACACGAACGAACTTACGATTCCAGCATTCTACTGTATCCATTCAGTATCTGGCGTGGCCGGGCCAGAATTTACCCGTCTTGCAGCGTTGATGCCAAAGACACGCTTTTTCGGTCTGCAGGCGCCACCAAAGAAAATGGCGGACAAGGACTTCGGCAGTTCATTGTCAGGTATTGGTGATTACTACGCACGAGCGCTCGACAAGTTTCAACCCGACGGAGATTTCTACCTGGGCGGCTGGTCGGTTGGTGCAACGGTTGCGCTGGAGACTGCGGTCAACCTGCATAGTCACGGACGAACGGTTCGGCTCATTGCCGCCATCGAGGGTGCGCCCGAGAACACCGGCGCAGACCTGCCAGCCTGGGATCCGCGATGTGTTGTGCAGTCGGCAGCCAATTTGCCCCGCTGGGTCCTCCATGATCCTGTTGAGGGAAGGACATCGGCATCGGCGGCATTCATACGACTGTTCGTGCGGCCGATTCTTTCCAGGCGTCAAGGCCACGGCCCGCCAAACTCGGCGGCGGGTCTTGATCTGGCCGTGCGAAAGGAAATTTGGGACTTTGGCCGTTATCCTGTGAAGCACCAGTTGTTTATGGAGAGGTTGTACAACGCGGCATTTGAATATTGGGCTAAACCGTACCTGGACCCCGTTGTCCTGTACGAAGCGACGGTTCAGCCGATCGTCAATCGCCGCCAATTTGCCAGAGCCTGGCGGACGATTGCGCCCCACACCTCGGTCGTCAGTGTTAGTGGCACGCATGTCAGTATCATGAGGACAAAGCATCTCAACACCATCGCGAGTGACCTGGAACGGAGGATCCAGTCACCACTGGCATGATCACGTGCGCTGGGCTGGTAGCGACACCATTGATCGAGTCGACGGAAAGTTGCAGGACAATGTCGGCCACGTATCGGGACCGCAGTAGAAATAGCACCGCGCTAGGTTCGACAACTCCACGTGCAAAGGCTCGGCTAGATTCTGAGTCGGCGAGTGTTTGACCCCGCGTTCCTTTTCGTTCCGTCCTGGCCGACTGCTATAAGAGACTTCGTCATTCCATACACAATCTCGCTATATATCGATGAGGTTGGAAAGAGCGCCGCGAACTGCCTTCGATCAAGCAAGTAGCTGGATTGAACCTTTCTCATTGCTTCATCAACATTGTTGGCGCGGCTCCAGAAGCCGAGGTCGCGACTAAGAACCAGGCGATACCGAAACTGCTCTGGAAGCCAATGAAAAAATGGAGTCCGATTATGAGGGTCGACAGGAAACCCCCAATACGGGGTCTGTACGTAGTGGACCCTCGCCACGCGACGTACTTGCTCCACCATGGCGCACATGTCTGTCCAATTTCCTACATGCTCGATGACGGAATTTGAGTGGGCAATATCATATGATTTATTTGCGATGCCTTCTAGAAATCGGGCGTCCCCTACTATGCGCTCGAATTTGCAATCGGCCGGTGAATCATCATTCGCATCTGGAAAGGAAACATTTAGCAGCGAAATAGAAACTCTTGGATCAGCCATTACGTCCCTTGCATAGACCTGCCAATAGTCAGCCTCCCCGCCGATATCCAGTATTCGGCAGTGGCGATGCTCCGCTAGTATTTCATCAACAAGCTTTCGAAAGAATGCGAAGCGCGTCTTTCTAAACGGGTTGTCGAGATTGGGCGCCAGCGGAGCGAACAGGAGATTCGTCAAAATGCGTTCTTTCCCCAAATGGCAAAAATCGTGCGCCCGATGATTACGAGGTCCTGTGTCAGCGACCAATTGGAAATGTAACAGAGATCATTGGCGACTCGTTGCTCCACCTTGACCCGCGTGTCCGTCGGTCCTCGCCAGCCAAGTACCTGAGCAAGGCCTGTTATTCCGGGCCTGACGCGATGCCGCGCGTGGTAGTTGCCGACCAGGCGACAGAAGCGATAGCCATTCATCGCGTGAGGTCGTGGCCCCACGAGTGACATGCTGCCGAACAATACATTGAACAATTGTGGCAGCTCATCGATGCTGCACCCGCGTATCCATGCGCCAGCTTTTGTTACGCGGGGATCGTTGTCTACGGTTGCCCGGTCCGCGAGCAAGTCAGTCGCTTCGATGTGCATGGTCCGAAATTTGAAAATCGTGAAGTGTGCCCCTCCCAAGCCTACCCGTGGTTGCCGAAACAATGCGGGCCCGCGGCTTTGAAATTTGACTAGCAGAGCCACAGCCAACATGAGTGGCGAGAGGAGAGCGAGCAGCACGGAACTCATGACGATATCAAGTGCTCTCTTCATAGCTCGCTGGTAGGTTCTTAGTGGTCTCGGATAAAGCCGGATAAAGGGCATACCCGCAAAGGCAACCATCGGCCCAAGTCCGAAGGGTCCACTTTGCGGTGCATGAACCAGCACATCAATGGGCAGTGGTGCCAGATGCGACGTCATACATGCGATCGCTTTGTGGTCACTCGCCTCAGAACTGATGATCGCGACATCTGGTCCCAACTCTACGAGTTTGGAATCCGCGTTATACGGAGCTGCTGTTGAAGTTTGCATGAGCTCCGAGGGCACCAGTTGGCTCGTTGGGTACAGGCATACGGTCGTTGTCGGCATCTTCAACTTGACTTGCTGAGCAAGTTTGAATGCTGGTTCGCCATCGCCGAAGACGACGACGCATCGGGCAACCGAGTCGCGTGCAAGCCACTTAGCGAAGGCCAGAAAGGCAGCGCCCCCGCAGACAACCATCAACAGCAACGCGAAAGTTCGCGCCGGCGAGAGAAACTCCCAGGAAACGCCCGTAAACTCGACGGCAACTATTGTGGCAACTGAAACAAGGGCGGCAATTTGGGCGCTTCGCTCTGTAAGCCTCCCAATTACGGTACCGACGCCCGACGTTTCTTGTCTTCTTGACCAATGATTCGCCAACATTGCAAATCCGCACACAATCAGGACGTCATGAAACAACAAGCCACTAGAAAGTGAGCCCAAGTGCCCAGCAGGAAAAAAATTAGCGAGAACAATAGCAGCCACGCACCCAAGCTGAACGTTGGAGACAAACCGCTGAAGTTCTCCTCGTCCCGCGGTGCCAGTGCTTGGATCCGGGTCTGGATGGATCGCCTCGACGCTACTCTCGACGACCATTTGCTTGGGAAAGGCTTTCACCCGCCCCAGATCATCCGGTGCAGATACTCCGTCCATGTAGCCTCTCGACTAAAGCGCTGACGCGCCATCCCCAAGTAGCATCCCAGCGTACGCCCAAGATGATTTCCACACCGTGCGAACGTAAACGACTTCTGGCCAATGAGCGTGTGACTTGCGTCACGCGCCTTGAAAAATAGTTTGACGTCGAGAAGCCCACGGGCTGGCCGATCACTGCTGGACTTAAACTTGACACCGCCCCGAGCAAAGTGACGAGGTACAATATTGTGCTATCAGGCGGTCTAGGATGGGCCGCCTAAGCGGGACGGCCATAGCCGACAAGATCGCGTACTTTATGTATTTCGTGGCAGAGCCATAAATGGATGATATCAGCCCTCATATGCGCCGCATCCGCCCTTTACCGGCGGCACCACTACAGGCCCCGCTCCACGACAATCAGCTGTCTACGGCCGACCTGCGTTCAATCATTGGTATTCTGCTTAGAAATCTGAAGTTCATTCTAGCGATCCCAGTGATTGCGGTCGCCATCGCGTACGGAATCTTGCATTTCGTCCAGCCACAATACAAATCGACAACAGAAATTCTGGCAGTTGACACCAAGCGCACAAACGATCCTGCGAGCGACAAGCGCCTAAGCGTGTTTGATGTCGACCAATCGGCCGTGGCTAGCGAGATCGCCGTGATTATGTCGCAGTCGGTCGCGACTCGGGTGGTTAAGCAGTTAAATCTCGATACTGATCCTGAATTTCTTCATAGTCTTTTTGAGGCCTTTATCGACAACGCTGGCCTCGCCGGGATTTTCAAAACTAGTCCGACCGCCAGGCATTCGCTCGAGGGGGAGTCTCCGGAACTCGAGCGCGCGACTTACGAGCTGCGAGAACGTCATCTGAAGGTCGAACGGCAAGGACTTTCCTACGTCCTGGCCATTACTGCGACGTCAACCGACGCCCTAAAAGCACAACGTATCGCCACCGCGATCGCTCAGGCGTACGTTGACGCTCAGAGAGAGGTACAAATCGAAGGCCGTCAGCGTGCTCTTAAGTTGCTAGACCAGCGGTTGGTTGAACTCCGTGATCGCGTGCTTGAAGCCGAATCATCGATCGAAAAGCTGAAAGCAGCGAGCGGTCTCATTGACACTGGAAATGGCACGAACACTGGAACACAGGCCATCGGCGAGTCGAATAGCCAACTTAGTGCGGCGCAAGCGGACGTGGCGGAAAAGAAAGCACGCTATGAGCAAGCGCTTAGCATTGTGGAGAAAAATGGCGACATTCAATCGGTTCCAGAGGTCATGTCTTCACCGGTCATTGTTCAACTTCGTGTGCAGCGCTCCGAGGCTAGTCGACACGAGGCCGATCTCCGATCCCGATTCGGAGCACGGTTTCCAGAGGTAATAAGCGCGCAATCCCAAGTCGGTGAGGTCAACGCTGCGATTGCCGCGGAAGTCCGCCGCATTATTCAAAATATGAAGAATTCCTATGCGGTCGCTGTGCAGCGTGAGCTGGCCATAAAGGCTAGCTTCGAGCAAAAAACCGAGCAACGCGGCGATTCTACTGCTGTCGTCAAACTCGCCGAACTGAAGCGTACGGCTGATGCAGATCGCAAGATCTATGAGGAATTCTTAGTCAGAGTGAATGGCCTTCAGCAAATATCGACGCTCGATCAACCGGGAATTCGAATAATCACGGCGGCATCGATCCCAAATGCGCCAAGCTTTCCCCGAAAGACATTAGTCTATTTGCTCGTCGTTATGCTTGCAATTGCCTTCGCCGTGGCTCTGGCGTTTGTGCTGGAATATCTGAATCCGGGCTTCAAGACTCCGACTCAAGTAGAAAGCGTCCTCAAGGTGTCAGTGCTTGGAATGGTGCCAAGACTGGGTAAGGTCAGTACTGGTCCACGAGCAAGAAATAAACCGCCGAAAGCGGCTTGGACCAGATGGTCTTTGTCGCGCTTGAATGAGACGATCCGGAAAATTCCAGCAAACATAGCTCAGAGGCTACCTTGGAATGAAGCGCCGGGTCGAAAGCGAGCGATGCGCATTGCTTCGCTACGACATCTGATAACCTCACCCTCCTCGAACACGAGCGAAGCGATCCGGACGATTCGAAGCGCCCTGGCTTTTGGATTCGAAGGAGATGTGCCAAGAGTATTTCTGGTAACGTCGTCTATGCCGTCTGAAGGCAAATCGACTTTCTCAATACTATTTTCTGTGTCTGCCGCGATATCGCGCAATAGAACATTGTTGATCGATTGTGACTTGCGCCGAGGCTCTTCCTCCAAGACGGTGGAACTCGGCAAAAGGCGGGGATTGGCAGACTATCTGCGTGGTAGAGTCGAGCTGTCCGATGTCATCTATCATAAGAAAGATTTGAACTTGTTCGTGCTTCCTTGCGGCACGGCGGTGAAGAATCCGGCGGATTTGCTCGCCTCCCCTCAAATGGGTGAGCTAATCGTGCATCTTCGTCAACAATTTGACTACATAGTACTCGACACCCCGCCGATTCTGCCGGTCGTGGATGCAGCTGTGCTGGCAAGGTGTGTCGACAAGATACTGTTCGTCATCCAGTGGCAGAAGACGCCGCGACGCTGCGTCATGGAGGCAATTAAGGGGTTGTCCACGGAGGCCCGGAGTATTGCGTCGGTTATCCTGAACAACGTGGATCGGAAGCGCCTGCAGAGCTACGGTTATGGTTACGGCTTTGGCTACAACTATGGCAGCTACTATCGTTCGCTAGGCAAGTACTACGAAAGGACGTAATTGGGCAGCGTACGGTAAATATCGTGCGGTTGCTGCAAAACAACAGTTCACCAGAAGCGGTAGCAACAACCCCGCCAAGCTGACGCCGTTGCCTCGAAGGGCGGAGGCGGCTTGGAAAGAGACGTAAATTCACGACAACGAGGTTTTAGGTAGGCTTCTACTAACGCTGCGCGGCACGGGTTGTAGAGCTGGCGTTGGTCGTAATTATCGCCTCGCCTCGGCGCCACTTGGGTCTTCTTGCTTCAGCAGTGTGCCGGGCGATGGATCGGATCCCTCGCAGTCAATCGATCGGACGCGCGTCGTTGCCACCGACCAGACCCAGCGATCGTGGCGAAGGGCTGTATGAAGAAATTGTTCACTAGCATCGCTAGTTCCAATTACCGGCTGAGATCACTTGCAAGCGTGGGGAGGCTTCGATTGCCGCTACGGGCATCATTCAGATCAATCAAACTCATCATTGCGCGCCTATCGGTTGCATCCATTGCTCCATTGATCATTTTCTCTTCGAGATTCGGACGCACCGTTATCCTTTCCAGGTCGCTGTCGCCCAGTGCCTATGGCGCCGTGGTCGCGCTGACGACAATTTATACGATTCTTGACATGATTGATATTGGGCTCGACCGATTTGTAATGATCAATACCGGTCCAAAACGCGCCGCGGCTGTTGCCGTGGCACAGCGGATAGCGTTCGTTCGCGGCCTCATCGCCATGGTAATCATCTTGGTATTCGCACCCATGTTGGCGACGATTTTCGCGGCGGGCTCTCATGCTGACATTGTGCGCTGGCTCGCGCCTCTCCCGGTCATACGATCGCTTGCCAACCTCAGGGTGAAGCAAGTCCAACAGGAATACCGAAACGGCCCGGAGGCGCTGGCATCAATTGCTTCGCAAGCTGGGGCATTACTCGTTCTCTTTCCGGCGCTTGCCTTATTCAATGATGAGCGTGCAATGCTCGTGAGTCTTTATGTTGATGGCGCTGTCTATGT
>JAXDQI010000035.1:0-9888 GCA_034667965.1 Gammaproteobacteria bacterium | reverse complement strand
CCACGCGAAGGTCGGTTGCGCGATATCGATCTGCGTCTTCGAAAGAGTCCACGGATTGAGCATGCGGGCAATGATCAGGTCGCTATTCGGTCCGATGTAGGCCGAGTAAACGAAGTACAGCTGCCCGTGATCCGAAAATACCGTGCCATCGATGCCCGTGTGGGCGGTGACCAGCATCCCACGTTCGACCCATCGGCCCGACAGAGGATCCGTCGCTGAGTTTTCAAGAACGAATTGATGCCGGTGATCATCGTCGTCGTGGGCCCGATCCGCGCCGGTAAAATACAGATACCACTTGCCGCCGAGATGATGCAGTTCCGGCGCCCAGATGGATGCGGAATTCGGGCCGGTGGCCGGCGCCCGCCATACCACCTTGGTCACCGCGCTCCGTAGTTGGGTTATGTCCTTCGTTTTCCAGATCTGGAGTCGATGCCCCATCGTGTTGGTGTAGTAGTAGTAGCCACGATCGTAGGTAACCCATGGGTCGGCTCCGCCATCGAGCAGCGGATTGGTGAATGTCCCGCTCGCCAGGCCGCCTACGGGTGCGCCGGCGCCGATCAGAGCCCAGACCACCGTGAGGACCGGTAGCGCAATCTTCGATCTGCCTGGCATCTGCGGGACGTTCAATAAAGGAATGGCTCTACTTCGTTTCGACGTCCGCACAAAAATGCATCCGCAACCAGTTGCAGGGGCGAAACGTCCACATCGCTCCGTCCTTCGCGGATCAGGGTGGCAAAACGTCGGTAGAGGTTTGGGTATTCGCCGCTCGGTGGCAGTGCAATCGCGTTGTCGTCGATTTTGAGCCTTGATCCGCCATCCATCAGCCGTAGCGTCCCGGAAGTCGTCTGCACATCGATCTCCCAACAAGGAACACCGGCGTGGCAGAAACTAAAGGACGCTTTGACGACGCCCGCGTCGCCATGCGTGAGGGTCAATTCCGCACTCATCGGTGTGTCGCGATTGACGGGAAAGGACAGCGTCGCGGTGGTCACGACCAGAGGCTGCGGAAGAATGTGAGTGAGAATCGATAGCGCGTTGATGCCGGGGTCGAAAACGCCGAAGCCGCCCGCCTGCCAAATCCACTCCTGTCCCGGATGCCACACCCGCACGTCCTCGAGCCACCGGACTTGCACCGAGGTGACCTCGCGAACCGAAAGCCATTCGCGCGCACGATGCACGCCGGCGGATTCACGAGAATGCCAGCTCGCAAACAGCGTCGTGCCCTCTTGTCGAGCCAAACGAGCCAGGTCCATCACTTCGGAAATCGTCATTCCGGGAGGCTTTTCGAGCATCACGTGCAATTTTCCGGCAATCGCCTGCCGAGCCATGGCGGCGCGGACTCCGGGCGGAGCGCACAGCGAAACCGCCGCCAAAGCCGACGTTCCGGCAATCATTCGCCCAATGTCCGGGAAATTGGCTACGTCGGCAACCGACCCGTGACGGCTTGCGGCGGCCACCAAATGGAAGGATGGATTCGACGCGATGGCAGGCAGATGCTGATCGCGTGCGATTTTTCCAACGCCCACCAATCCGAGACGAATCAACTTTGCGGTCATAATCCTTATTATAATATATATCGGATGATTCGCCAGAATATATCGCCCCCGAGTGTGCCAAGTCCAGCGATCGGTCAATCGCCCATCTGAGCCGTTCCACGAGTCAATTGAATAATGCGCTGCAACAGAAGCTCTGGGTCGACGGGCTTGGTCAAGTGTTCATTGAAACCCGACTTCCAGCTCCGCCGCTTGTCGTCCTCTTGACCCCAACCGGTCAATGCAATCAAACGCGCCTTGCGTCCCCACGGAAGGGAGCGCAGGTGCGCAGCGACTTCATGACCACTTAAATAGGGTAGCCCGATATCGAGCAGCACCACCTCCGGTTCGAGGATCTCAGCCATATCGATGGCCGTTCGTCCGTCATAGGCGACGCGCGTTTGATAGCCGGCCTGTTTTAGAAGTTCGGACAGCGTATCTGCGGCGTCAACATTGTCGTCGACGACCAATATTCGTATTCGGTCCGCACCCAGCACCGTCAATTTATTGCCGGCCGCCGAGGAATTCTGCATCGCCGGAGGTTCGTCCACCTGCGGCAGCATGAACCGAAACTCACTGCCTCGATGAGGTCCGTCGCTGTGGGCCTCGATGTACCCACCGTGCAGGTCGATCATCTGTTTAGCCAGTGCCAAGCCAATGCCAAGTCCGGACTGACCCGGCGCATTCGGCTCGCCCTGAACAAACTTATCAAAAACGCGCGGAAGTAGTTCTTGAGAAATTCCCCGACCGCTGTCACGCACACGGGTAACGATCGTAGACTCGTCGACTTCAGCCGAAATGATGATCGTCCCTCCCGCATTGGTAAATTTGATCGCGTTATTAATCAGATTCCCGACGACTTGAATTAACCTCGTCTCGTCGCCCTCGACCAGCAAAGGAAAGTCCGGGAGCTCGACGCGTAGAGTCTGTTCCGCGGATTGCGCTAAAGCGCGTGCCGCATCCACAGCGTGCCGCACGGCGGATCGAAGATCCACCCTTTCGCGTCGGATCTGCAGCACCCCCCGCGTAATCCGCGATACGTCGAGTAGATCATCCAGTAGTTGTGTCATATAGGCCAGTTGACGGTCGACAATCCGCCGTGCGTCGGCGGCCACCTCGATCGGACTACCTGGCTTCATCAGCTGAGTGGCGTAACGGATGGGGGCGAGGGGGTTCCTCAGTTCATGCGCGAGCGTCGCCAAGAACTCGTCTTTGCGACGATTGGCATCTCGCAGCTGCTCCTCGAGCGAGCGCCATTGCGTCAAGTCGCTCACCACGACCACCCAGCCGTTCGGCAATGGCGCGCCGTTCCATAACGGTATAAAGCTCGCATGGATCCACCGGCTCGGTTCGACGCCCGTGCCGATCTCCCCTTCGTAGTCGACGGTTTCACCATCAAGAACGCGGCGGAAATAAGGTCCAAACCGCTCGTAGCCTTCCCGACCGATAATTTCCTCAATCTTGCGACCGACGGTCTGATCGATCTGCTGGGGGTCGACGCCAATCCCCCGCGCATACGCGGGGTTCATCCAGGTGTATTCGAGGTCCTGATTGCACTGCGCCACACCGACCGACATTGTTTTTGTCACGACCTCAAGGCGCTGCCATGCTTGATCACGCGCGCGCGCTGCGTCGTATCTGTCGGTTACATCCAGGTTAAGGCCGGCCCAGGAGCTGATGATGCCATCCGGTCCTCGAAGCGGTACACCCAGGGTCCATACCCTGCGCACCAAGCCATTGCAACCAAGCACGGGATACTCCCAATTCCACGGCTCACCGCTTACTTTGCAATCCTCCCAGCGGATCTTGGCTTCGTCAACCTCGTTGGGCCGCGCCTGAGTCCTGGACCACCTGTGCTCGTCAGCCTGTTCGAGCGGCAGGCCCAGAAATTCCAGAAAGCGGGGACTGACGAATGTCAGACGTCCTTCGGTATCAGCGATCCACATCCCAAAATCGAACGCTTCGCTGAGCGACCGATAGCGCTTTTCGCCAAGTTCAAGTTCCGCCGCCACCTGTTTCTGCGCCTTGCGCGCCAACGCATGAGCAATAAGTGCCTCATCCAGCCGACGTTGGCGCTCGTAGACTCGATAGACTAGCGCGATTACCGCTGCACAAATAATGGCATAGACCACCAGTTCGAGCGTCCGGAGACTCGGTCCATATGGACGGGCCGATAAGAAAACAAAATCGCCGACCCAATAGCCCAAAACGGCGGCAAGCACAGCCGGCTTAACGCCCCAGTACCATCCGATGACCGCGACGGCCGCGTAAAAAGTACCGAGGGGATAGTGATCGCCTAATAACGGTTGCAGGGCTGCGCGCGCAACTGCAGCAACACCGGTTACCAAAGCAGCCGAGATATATGGGACCGCCCGCTGCAGCAATCCATCGATAGCCATCGGCTTCCCCTCTGCGCGCCAAAGCTGCAGCCCAGCGGCAACGCACACGTACCGAGTTGGTTAAATCGAGCCCGACAAACGCTCGTAGAGTCCCGGTCTCAAAGGATTCAGACAATAGGTTTTCAAGACTCCACAGTGTCAGAGCCATCTGACAGAAAAATGAGCCGATCTCCACACTGCGGATTGCGTTGGGTGACGCCTTGTTTCCGCGAACCAGCTCCCCCACGTCGTGACGTCAGTTTTTGTGGTAACTACGGGCGGGTTGTCATTGTTGTCGCGATGGGCGTCAGGTATCTCTCCTCGAAGATGTCGACGGGCACGGGCTTGCCAAACAGATAGCCTTGCATTTCATCGCAGCGCAGTCGTCGAAGCTGGCGCAATTGCTCCTCGGTCTCAACGCCTTCCGCCACGACATTGAGCTTCAGCGCGTGCGCCAGATTGATGATGACCGATACCAGTGCGAGTCCACCCGCCCCCGAATTCATGTCGGTGATGAACGATCGGTCAATCTTGAGTGTATGCACGGGAAGCTTGGACAGGTAGCTCAGCGAGGAGAAGCCGGTGCCGAAGTCATCGATAGCAATGGTGACGCCCAATGCCCGGATCGCGAGCAAGCTGGCTACACTGTGCTCGACGTTTTCCATGATCAGGCTTTCCGTGATTTCGAGCTCCAGACCCGCAGCCGCATCTGCGGAACTACGGATCACCTCTTCGATCTCCGCGACAAAGCTGCGGCTGCGCAGCTGCAGCGGCGACACGTTCACCGCAATGCGCACGGAGGGGAGCCCGGCACTGCACCAGCGCTGGTAGTCTTTCATCGCTTTGCCCAGCGCCCAGCGCCCCACTTCGTGGATGAGGCGGGTCTCTTCGAGGATCGGAATGAAACGAGCGGGCGGGACCAGGCCGGTCTTCGGATCATTCCATCGAAGCAATGCCTCGGCGCCCGTGAGTATGCCGCTGGCGAGGTGTACCTTGGGTTGGTAGTGCAGCACGAACTCTTCGTTCTCGAGCGCCTGGCGCAGTCGATTCTCAATGCCGAAACTTCCCGCCACGGTGTCCGTCATCTTCTGTGCGTAAAAGAGGTAGCGGTCACCGCTCACCTTGGCCTTTTTCAGTGCCGCCTCGGCATTCTTGAAGACCGTGTCGGCGTCGGTGCCATCGTCCGGATAAAGTGCGGCACCGACTTTGGCGGCCACACGGTACTCGGCATCATTGAGGCTGAACGGATGAGTCAGGAAAGCCGCAATCGTGGACTCGAGCAGCCGAACGACGTCGGCTTCGTTAGTCACATCGGGCAGCACGATCGCAAAGTGGTCCGCATCCACACGCGCCAGGACGCTCACGTTACCGGCGTGTTGCGCCAACCACTCGGCCACCTGCTTCAAGAGCGAATCCCCGGCCGGTCGGCCGAGACTGTCATTGAGCTTCTTGAATCGCTCCAAATCAATGAGGAACATTGCGAGCTTGTGTCCGCTGCTCGCGGCGTGCAGGATGTGCTGCGTCACCCGATCCAGGAACAAACTGCGGTTCGCCAGGCCCGTGAGCGCATCGTAGTAGGCGAAGTGATCGAGCCGCTCCTGCTTTTCGATATAGTCGCTCGCGAACGCGACATTGCCCGCAAGCTCCGTCAGGAGCGCGAGCCCTGCGGCGTCGAAGTACTCGAGTTTTCTCGTATACAGGACAAACACGCCAATGGCTCTATCCGCGACCATCAGCGGCAGCACGGCGATGGAGCGCACGCCCGATGCGGCGTGCATCTTGCCGAAAATAAGACCTTCGTCGTTCTCCACATCGTTGGAGACGATCGCCGCTTTCTCCTTGACCGCCCGCGCAGCCAGGGTTCTTCCCTCAAGCGTGCCCTCGCTCGTCGAGAAAAGATTCTTGATGGCGGCCATGGCCTGCTCATCGAGGCCGGCCCAGGCCGTCGGGACAATCCTCGTCTCGTCGCGATCGACGAGGGCAATCCACGCCATCTCGAATTCGCCATGCTCGACTGCAATCCGGCAAGAATTGCTGAATAGATCTTCGCGGTCCCTAACGCGGACCCCGAGCGCGGTGATCCCGCTGATCATGGCATAGAGGCGATTGAGGCTTCTGAGATTGTCCTCGGCACCCCTGCGTTCGGTGTGGTGGCGTCTCGCCCTTAAAGAAGAAACGCCGGCGATCAGTAAGGCAAGGGTACTCCCCAGAATCAGGGCAATCTTGGCCTCGCGAAAGCGCTGAACCGCCGCTGCGTTTCGGTCACGTAACAGCCGGTGCTCTTCGTCCTGCATGGCGCTTGCGACGACGCGAAATTCGTCCAGAAGGGGATCAGAGGAACCTTGGCGGACGGCCTCAACCGCAGCCTCCGGACCGCCTGCCCGGCGCAATTCAACAAGGGCAACGCCCCGCTTCACCATCCGTTTTACCAAGTCCGTCACGAGACGTAGACGGAGTAGTTGGTCTGGGTTATCCGCCATCAAAGTGCGCAGGATTCCGTTTTCCTGATCGATGAACGAGAGACCGTCGCGCGACACTTCCAAGAATGCGTTCTCGCCGGTCAATGCAAAGTCGCGATACCCGCTCTCAATGGTCCGCACACTCAAGCGCTGGTTTGCAAGATGCTCCAATACCTCGTTGGTGTGCTGTGCCCATCGTGCACTCACTGTCAACGCGGTGATGCTACGATAACCGACGATGCCGACGAGGAGGAGAATTGCGATTAGCGCGCCGATCCCCCACGGCAGCGTTCGAATGAGGGTCCACTTCCCTGTCATCTTAAGTCCTAGTACACAAGAAAAAACGATCACTTCATCCGCAGCAAGCGGCTGCTCATTAACGGCAGCGTCGGAAAATAGAGTCCCGCAAGGCCCGCATCTTCAGGTGTGTTGAAGTCAACTGAGGGGGAGAGATATCACGCGTTATCAGGACAATTAGTCGCCCATCAGTTTATCACGCACCTGCTTTAAGGGTTTCCCTCCAAATATGTGCCGAGCGCGGCCGGCCAGATTCGTACTGACTGTCAGTCGTTTGAAATTCAATTCGCTCAGCGATCTGGCCAACGACGCGTCAGATCGACAAACGGCGTACTGGCGGACGGCACGACATTACATCTCTATGTTCGCTAGAGAACACAGCTCCTAACTGTTGTGTTCGGTATCGCACACAATTGCTTGTTTTTATTGTATTAATTTATACTCTCGGACCTGTGAAGCGTTCGACTAGAACTCATTCGCAATCGACCTTCGAAATTCGAAGAAGGGCTCCCCTATAGGAGTTACAAACACGGCACACTGGATGAGTCTCTATGCCCGGCGCAAAGAAAGTCGTAGTTCCCAATCGCCTACTTGGCGCTTTGCCCCGCAAGGAATACCAGAAACTGCTTCCCATCCTCGAGCCGGTCAATCTGACATTTGGGGAGATTCTCTATGAATCCCAAACACAGATTCGGCACGTATACTTTCCCAACGACTGCTTCGTCTCGATGCTGACTACCGTGGACACCGGCCGGGCCGCGGAAGTCGGACTCATCGGCTCTGAGGGCATGATCGGCGTTCCCATGGCGCTGGGCGTCGCGGTCTCTCCCTTTCGGGCCGTGGTACAAGGTGGCGGGACGGCAATGCGCCTGAAGACCGGGGACTTTCGCCGCAGTTTCAGCAACAGCGCCGCGCTGAAGAGAGAGGTGTTCCTCTTCACGCACCTGCTGATGATCCAAATCGCGCAGACGGCGGCGTGCAACCGCTTCCATGTGGTGGGACAACGCATGGCTCGCTGGATGTTGATGACGCGCGACCGTGTGAATTCCAATGAGTTTCGCATTACGCAGGAATTTCTTGCGCTCATGCTCGGCGTTCGGCGCGTCGGCGTCAGCGCGGCAATGAGCGATCTGCGGGAACGCAATCTCATCATCTACAGCCGCGGCACCATCACTATTCTAGATCATGAAGGCCTGGTAGCACTTGCCTGCGGGTGCTACAAAACTGTCAAGGATATTTATACCGAAGCGCAAGCTAAGAACGGAAATACCAGGACACCGGGCTCGCATCCGCCAAATCCGATGTGAAATGCCGATCCGCGGGGAGGCGGCACCGCGACTGGATGACTTCCCGAGCGCTCGCAATGCGCACCCGCCGTCAGGTCGATAGATGGCCCCAGCGCTTTCTCCGCGGCAATGCGGCAAACATCGCCACAACTCATTGATTGTGAGCGCTTCTCGAAGTAGTTCTAGAGGCGCCTGCCGCGACGACCGTTTAAAAGAAACGCGACGACGAGTACGGCCAGGATCAGCCCGATGGGCCCAATCCCCCAACCCGCACCCATTCCCCAATAGAGTCCTCCGCCACCGCCGAACAACAGCAAGAGAATGATGATAATGACGACGGTATCCATGGTTTGTCCTTACATTGATGGCGGCAGTGACGTTCTTAATGAAATCGAGCGTGCGTGTCTGCCTGGGACCTTTGCTTTCGGTCAGCGGACGCGGAGAGAAGCGTGCAGCCGGCGTCGTGACCGCGTCATCGGCGGTGGGCGTGAAGCACTGTCGGCCCTATCTGACGCAATCGCGCCGATGTGATCTTCAATTGTCGCCATTTAGACATGCAGACCGCGCTGGTTCGCGCAGGCGGAGCCATTCCACGCCCAGGCCGATTACCGCAACGACTGAGACTCATCCCTCTTCGTCGTGTTGATCTCACAAAACTCGTTTTGTTCTGGAGTATCGAATACCTGCCTCGGTATACGGATTGTGGCCACCTTGTAAAATGGGGCCTGTGCTTCTTTCCACTCTATCCGGGAATCTTCGACATCCATGTGATTCGATGTTCTTGGTTGCACCAAAAACTCCATGCACGCGGCAGTTTCTTCCCTGGGACACCCAAGACCTTTGCAGCCATTCCACGCGCGTCACGCTTGATATCTGCGCGAGCAGGGTCGGCTGACCCGTTCGAGAAGCCGCAGCCGCAGACAGCAAGCGCCAATCCGAGCTTGAGGCTCAGACGCGTTCGTCGCCAACTATCACTGACGTTTTCTCTCCATACCATGGATATCATTTGATATTGCCTTTGCGGCGATAGTTGGCGTATTGATGGCGATAGGCACCCTTTGGATTATCCCAGATTTGAAACGTCGCATGATGCCCGGGCACTGATGGCTATCAGTCGGCGTAGCTTGTCGGCTCCGTGCAACCGTCGGTCAACGAAGGACTGGAAACATATGATCACGCCAGCAGGTTTTAGAATAATGTCCGAGGGTATCGACAACAGCCAGTTAGCACCGGACGCCAAAGGATGCGTCTCCGAGGAACAGGTCGCCGAATGGTTCGCCGATGCTCGCGACCATGGATATGCGTTTAAGGAGATTGAAGAGCACGTTGCACTAATGACCGACCGAGAGGGAAAGTCTCGCAAGATCTGGGTAGAGGCTGCTCACAATGGTGCTCGCGTGTCAATCACGAGATGGCTTACGATCTAGGGTCGCTTATGAATGCACGAGCTCTCCGCCACTGGCCTGCCACTCCCGCACCAAGCTGCTCGCATCCTCATCGGAGCGCGGCTTCACTCCCATCAGAATACCGCCCGCACGAATACCCCGTTCGTATTCCTCGATGCGCCGTTCGGGAATGCCCCATTTCGTAAGCGCCCCTATCAAGGCACCCGCAAGGCCGACAGCCCCAGCAGCGGTCAGCGCTACGGCAATGGGTCCAGCAGCAAAAACGCCCAAAACGGGAACGAGCAAGAGCGCGCCCACTCCAGCGAGCGCTGGGGCAATCGTGCCGATCGTTCCACCGGCGGGCCCACCCAACTTGTCGGCAGATTTTCCGTCTTCTCCATCTTTTGTCGCATTGCTGCTCAGAGCCGTTTTGGTGTCGTGCCCGGGGGAGAAGTATCGGTTGCGCGTCTCCTCGGACATGAGCACGTCGATGTCAGAGTTCTCATAGCCCAGCCGAGTTGCAGATCGATATCCACGCTCGGCACTTTCCT
>JAXDQI010000034.1:0-5047 GCA_034667965.1 Gammaproteobacteria bacterium | reverse complement strand
CTCATCTCCGCGGTGGAGCTGACCTTGTTGCACGGCCTGGGAGGCGGATTTTGGATGGGCCGACGCATCCACTCTCAGGCGGTCGAGATCTCGGCGTTGGAGACGCAGATCATGCGCGGCGACTTGTCGCAGCGGCTGCCGGTGCGCGAGGCCGATGACGAGATCAGCACGTTGGCGCGCGAGATCAACAGCATGCTGGATAAGATCGAGCAGCTCACCCTCGGGATGCGCACCGTGCTGGACAGCGCGGCACACGATCTGCGCACTCCGCTCAACCGGCTGCAAGCCACGGCCGAGGGCGCGATGCATCAGCTCGCACCAGGATCGGCGGAACGTCGCGTGCTGGAGCGCGTCTCGACGGAGGTCGACCGGATGCGCGGCACCCTGGACGCGCTGCTGCGCATTGCACTCGCCGAGACCGGCACGGTGGCCCGCGAACCGGTGGACCTGTCGGAATTGGTGGTGAGCATGGTCGAACTGTACGCCCCGGTCGGGGAGGAGCGCGGCATCGCATTGGAAAGCACGGTGGAGCCCGGGGCGCGCGTTCAAGGCAGCCGGCAGCTGTTGGCGCAGGCGCTCGCCAACCTGCTCGACAACGCGATCAAGTTCACCCCCGACGGCGGCCGCATCCGCGTGGTGCTGCGCGGGCCCTCCGCCGAGCCCGAGGTCGTCATCGAGGACAACGGGCCGGGAATACCGGCCGATAAGCGCGAGATCGTGCTGGGTCGGCGCGTACGATTGGACGAGGCGCGCAAGTTCCCCGGGTCCGGACTGGGTTTGTCGTTGGTGGCGGCCGTCACCAAATTGCATGGGGCGCGGCTGATTCTTGATGACGCCGAGCCCGGTCTGCGAGTTTCACTTAAATTTTGAGGTTTTTTATGCCGCAGTTTTGTACGCCGCGACGGGTCCTATATGCTGCGGCGATGCTCACCGCAACCGCCTGCTCCACCGGGAATCATTCGACAACGCCGGACTCCTCGGCCCACCCTGCCGGCTTGCTGTCCGGCTTGCAGACGCAATATGTGGACGACGCGGTGCGGCCCCAGGACGATCTATACCGGCACCTGAACGGCAAATGGCTGGACACGTTCGAGATTCCAGCAGACAAAGGGCTGTACGGAGCGTTTACGCTCATCGACGACCAGTCGCAGGAACAGCTGCGCGCGATCGTCGAGAGTCTGACCGCTGCGAGCGCCGGCACCCCGGCCAGCACCGGCACCCCCGCGACCGCCGGCGAGCCGGGCGGCGATCCGCCGGGCGGCGATCCGCAAAAAGTCGCCGATCTGTACGCAAGCTTCATGGACGAGCCGCGGCTCGAAGCCCTCGGGCTTAAGCCCCTCGAGGCGCAATTCGCGGAGATCGATGCTCTGGCCGACAAGCGGGATATCCCCGCGCTCATCGCACGGTTCAATCGAATGGGTGCGGGCGCGCCCTACGACATTGATATCAACCCCGATGCGAAGGACTCGACGCGGTACGCGGCCATCATCAGTCAGGGTGGATTGGGCCTGCCGGACCGGGATTACTATTTGAAGGACGATCCCAAGCTCAAGGAGGCGCGCGGCAAGTACTTGCTGCACGTCGAAAAGATGCTCGCGATGGCGGGCGTGCCGCACCCTGGACAGAGCGCAGCGGACATCCTGAAGCTCGAGACGTCGCTGGCGGAGATACAGTGGACCCGGGTCGCAAACCGCGATCCGGAAAAGACTTACAACAAAATCCCGATGGACGAACTCGGCGCACTGATGCCGGGCTATGACTGGCCGCGTTACCTTGAGGGGAGCGGATTGCGGGGGAAGACCGACTACGTCATTGTCCGCCAGCCGAGCTACTTCCGCGGCCTGGACAAACTCATGGCCGATACTCCGCTGGCCGTGTGGAAAAGCTACTTCAAGTGGCACCAGCTGGCGTACGCCGCGCCCTATCTTTCGAAAGCCTTCGTGGACGAGCGCTTTGCATTCACCGGCACCAACTTGCGCGGAATTCCGCAGAATCAGCCGCGATGGAAGCGCGGCATCGCGGTTCTGGATTTCTCGATAGGCGAGGCCATCGGCCGGCTTTACGTGGCCAGATACTTCCCGCCGCGGAACAAGGCTCGCATGGAGGAACTGGTGCGCAACTTGCTCGAGGCATACCGGCGCGACATCGACACGCTCGATTGGATGAGCCCGGAAACCAAGAAGGGCGCCCGGGAAAAGCTCGCAAAAATCGTGACGAAGATAGGATACCCGGCCACATGGCGGGATTACGGCACGCTTCAGATTGCGCGCGACGACCTGTGGGGCAACGTCCTGCGAGCGGCGGAATTCGAACACCGGCGCGGCGTCGCGAAGCTTGGAAAACCGATCGACCGCGCGGAATGGCACATGACCCCGCAGACGGTCAATGCCTACTACAATCCCGTCATGAACGAAATCGTGTTTCCCGCGGCGATCCTCCAGCCGCCGTTCTTCGACGCCGCGGCCGACGATGCCGTGAACTACGGCGGCATCGTGGCCGTCATCGGGCACGAAGTCAGCCATGGATTCGACGACAAGGGCAGCCAATACGATGCCGAAGGCAACCTGCGCGATTGGTTCACGCAGGCGGACCACGCGAAGTTCGCCGCCAAGACGAAAGCCTTGATCGCTCAATACAACGCCTACGAGCCGGTAAGCGGTTATCACGTCAACGGGGAGTTGACCCTCGGCGAGAATATTGGCGACAACTCGGGTTTGGCGGTCGCCTACAAGGCGTACCAGCTTTCGCTGTCGGGCAGGACCCCGCCGGTCATCGACGGGTTCACGGGCGAGCAGCGCTTCTACCTGGGCTGGGTGCAGGTGTGGCGCGGAAAAGTGCGCGAGGATGAGGCCGTGCAGCGCATCAAAACCGATCCTCACGCGCCGCCCGCCGTGCGGGGCACGGCTCCCCTGCTCAATCAGACGGGGTTCTACGCCGCGTTCGGGATAAAGCCCGGCGACAAGATGTACCGGCCCCCGGAACAGCGGGTCAGCGTCTGGTAGCGGCGGCGTCAAATTTCCGTCGCATGCCCCGGCGGCGCGAAAGTGGATGCTCGAATATATCTTTAAGACATTGAAAATATTGGAGAAAAGCAATTAAGAAATAGCGTGGCATAGAACTTGCTCAATCCTCTGGGCGGCAGGCGCGCCGCGCTAGGAATTGACACTATGGCCGACGAAGCTGGAGAAGCCACTCCCCCGCCCGCGAGAAAATCCGGCGGAATGATGGGCATGCTGATAAACGGGTTCGGCATCTTCGTGCTGACATTGACCGCCGTCGTCGCCGGCGGTGCGATCAACGGCAAGCTGCATCCCCTGCCCGATTTCAAATTGGACAAGGACGGCAAGATCACGGCCGTCGTGCCGGTGCCTCCTCCGGGAGCGCACGGCGAAACCGAAGCCAAGGCCTCTCTCTTTTACCCCATCGATCCCCCGCTCGTCGTCAATTTCGAAGACGGCTCCGCCGTGCGCTTCCTGCAGATCTCGATGGAGGTCATGGGGAAGGACCAGAAGGGCATCGACAGCGTGCAAAAGAACATGCCGTTGATCCGCAACAATCTCCTGTTGCTCATGAGCAATCGAAACTACCAATCATTGATGTCGCGCGAGGGCAAGGACAAGCTGCGGCAGGAAGCACTGGACGAGATCCGTGCCGTGCAGAAAAAGCAGGGCGGCGCCGACATCGAGGATCTTCTGTTCACCAGTTTCGTGGTGCAGTGATGGCCGACGCGATGGCGGCCGACGCCGGGGCGATCGGCGGCCCGGCCGGCTCGGGCGCAGAGAGTGCAATCTCCGACGAGGAAGTGTCGGCGCTGTTGGAGAAGAGCGGGCCCACGAACGTGCGGCCCTACGATTTCAGCGGGCAACGCATCAACCGTACCCAGCTGCCCATGCTGGAAATAGTCAGCAAGAGTTTCGCGGATCGGATGGGGTTGTCGCTGTCCGCGCTGCTCGGGCGCGAGGCGACGGTACAGTTCACGTCGCTCGACTCGTCCAAGGCCGGTGAATTGCAGGTCACTCTGCCGGTGCCCGCCAGCCTCGCCGTCGTGCGCCTGAAGCCCTTGCCGGGATTGGCGTTCATCACCGTCGAGCCCGCGCTCTTGCTCGCGCTGCTGGATGGATTTTTCGGCGGCTCGGGACGCGCCACCATCGAAGCCCGAGCGGCGATCGCACCGGCTGCGCTGCGCTTTCTGGCGCTGCTGCTGCGTACCTTCGCCGCCGATCTGACGGCCGCATGGACCCCCGTGATGCCCCTCGAGCTGGAACTCGTGAAGCAGGAAACCAACCCTCGGCTGATGCAGCTCGGGGCACCGCAGGAGCTCATGCTGGTGCTGAAATTTACGGTGGAATTCGGCGCGCATAGCGGCCGTATCGAGTGGCTGCTGCCCGAGACGCTGTTGGCGCCGATCCGCGAATCGCTGGCCTCGGACGGCGGCGCCGCGCCGGTCCGCAAGCAGGAAGTTTGGGCGCCGGCTCTTGCGTCGGCGCTGATGGAATCGGAGCTCGAGACGCGGGCGATTCTGGCGCAAGCCCAGATCAGCCTGCGGGATCTGGTGCGCCTGTCGCCGGGCGACATCATCCCCATCGAGCCGCCGCAGCAGGTCACGCTGCTGGCAGGCGACGTTCCTCTATACCGAGGCCGGTTCGGCGTTTCCGAGGGCCGTAACTCTCTCAAAATTCTTCCCGGAGGTCCTGCATGAGTGTTCCCGATCTGAAAGCCGCGAACGTGGCGCGCGCGCAATTCAACGACCTGGGCCCAAACGCCGGCGGCGGCACGGGTCAGGAAATGAATCTGAACCTGATTCTCGATGTCGCGGTCACGCTGGCGCTCGAGGTGGGCCGGGCACGGATGTCCGTGCGCGATCTATTGCAGCTCGCGCCCGGCGCCATCGTCGAACTCGACCGGTTGGCCGGAGAGCCGCTCGACGTATTGGTGAACGGCGTGCGCATTGCGCGCGGCGAAGTCGTCGTGGTCGACGACAAATTCGGCATTCGACTGACCGATGTGGTGAGCGCAACGGAAAGGATGGAGCACGCGCAATGACCGG
>JAXDQI010000033.1:0-7008 GCA_034667965.1 Gammaproteobacteria bacterium | reverse complement strand
GGTAATCTGAAAATGGACAAGCGTAGAAAATTCCAGCCGTGGATCTTGGGCGGCCTATCGATGGCGACCTTTGCAATCGCAATCAGTGTTGGTTGGGCTCAAGATATTGCACCAAATAATTCGACGGCCGCACCCGCACAGGCGCCTGCACCGACTTTAGCGGTCGCACAAATGCACAACGTGACCCCGCCGATAGTGCAACACCGCCAAATCTGGGAATGCACGATCAACGGTCAAAAAACCTTTTCCGACTATCGGTGCGGTGACAAAGCCTCACTTCGCGAAATAGGTCCAATCAACATCATGGATCCAACACCCGCAGTTCCGCACCCTCGCTCCTATGCGCAGGAATCGAGCGCCCAGCCCAGGTACTACGAGCCGAGCCAGCAAGCAGACTCCTACCCGAGCGAGCAACAGTCCGCTGACGACTCCTATTCCGTGGATGACTCCTATCCCGTGGATGACTCATATCCGGTGTTCATAGGAAATCCGTTGGGCGAGCGCAGAAGACCCGACCATGAGGAGCGCAGAAGATCCGACCATGAGGGCCGGCCGCAGAGCCACGAAGCTGGTGGACTACAGTCTCGGAGAAATTAGGGACTCACCTTGGTTCTACACGTCTAGAGGGATGATTCGCCCCGGGCGGCGTCGATAGGACAGTTTCAATGGCCGAGATGGCGGTCGAAGAATTCGGTGATCTCCCCGAACGCCTTCTTGGTCTCTGGCACCCGATCATCGAACGCGTACTGCGCGTGCGACTGGCCCTCGTAGACTTCGAGTTGCGCATCGACGCCGGCGTCCCGAAGCTTGCGGTGCACGCGCACGGTATTGCTCAGCAGAAGATCGCGTGTCCCGGTGGTCAGAATCGAGGGCGGGAAGCCGTGCATATCTCCATAGACGGGTGAGAGCAGCGGATCTTTGAGATCATGGCCGCGGGCGTAGACAACCGTGCCGGCGTCGCAGAATCCATTTCGGGATACCAGGACGTTGTCGACCAATTCGTTCGTGTAGAACGTGTCGCCGGATTTCGTGACATCCGACATCGGGGTACCCGGTGCTATCGCGCCAGGCAGCCGAAGCCCCTCCCGCTTCGCCCGCAGCATCATCTCGAGCACCAACGCGCCGCCGGCGGACGTGCCGAAAACCGCCATATTCTTCGGGTCGGTTGTTCTCAATGCCGCTTTGTACACCGTCATCGCATCATCGAGGGCCGCGGGAAAGTAACCCTCGGGCGGCATTCGGTAATCGATCGAGATTACTTTGAAGTGCCCAAACCCCGCCATCATGATCGCCTCGCTGGTTCCCGACTCGCCGGGAAACAAAACATAGCAGCCGCCATGAAGGTGAATGAGCAGCTTGTCACGGTGTTCGGGGGGCATGATGTCGGGCGTCACGACATAGATTCTCACCCCGTCCATCGTCCCGGGCTGCACCGTGACGTGCAGGCGCCGGCGCATGGACGGGAGGGCCTCGACGGTCTTGGCAGCCTGCGCGTTGGCGGCCGTTCGCCATTCCTCGCCAGTCTTCCACAACACACTCCAAGCGGGATTGCGCGGCGCCGCAATGATCTTCTGCATTTCAGGGCTGACATCCGCCGGTACCGGCAGGCTCTTCGCCGGCACCTGCAAGGGCGCCGGCGCGCTATCGTCGGCCAGGGCGGTACCGTAAGCCGCGGCGAGAGCGGTGCAGGCGAGCGCGAGCACAGGAAGCCTGGTGAGTTTCATGGAGAAGTGGAGGTTAACGCCTCGACCTGCGCCATGTCGACCCGTTCGTGCTGTACTGCGGAAGCTGCTCGATCGCAACGCCGCAACCGCGATTCGGACGTACCTGATCCAAGCGCACGAAGACAAAGCCGCGAGCATTCGATAGCATTCGTCGTGCCGCGAGATGGCGATCGTCATTCACCGGGCAAGCAGGGTTTTGCAAACGTAGGAGAGCCAATCTAATGACGACATCAATAGCTCTCAACGTCAACGGACGGACAGTCCGGGTCATGGTCGACGATCCGAACATGCCGCTGCTCTACGCACTGCGCAACGATCTTGGCCTCCGTGGTCCGCGATTCGGTTGTGGTCTCGGCCAGTGCGGCGCCTGCACGGTCCACATGGATGGTAAGGCCGTGCGCTCTTGCATTACACCGTTGTCGTTGGTTGGTGATCGGTCCATAGTCACTTTGGAAGGGCTCGGTACACCCGAGAAACCTCATCCGATGCAACAGGCCTTCATCGATGAGCAGGCAGTGCAGTGCGGATATTGCATAAACGGCATGATCATGGAAGCCGCCGCCTTTCTCGCCAAGACGAGAAATCCGAGCGACCCGCAAATTCGCGAGGCGCTAGCCAGCAATCTCTGCCGATGCGGCACGCATCTGCGAATCCTGAGGGCGGTAAAACGGGCGGCGGCGCAAACCTAAGGAGCCATCGAATGCGCGACGTCGCGACGACTCGCCGCCAGTTCCTCAAAGGAACCGCCGCCCTCGTTGTCAGCTTTTCGATCGACAAGCATCAAACTGCGGGGGCCCAGGCCGGGGCGTCGCCGAAATCAATTTCAACGGAGCAAGTGGACGGCTTCATCGGCATCAACACCAAGGGTGAGGTGACCGTTTTCGCCGGAAAAGTGGATCTCGGTACGGGCGTTCGAACGGCTCTTGCCCAGATAGCTGCGGAGGAACTCGACGTGCCGTTCGCCGCCGTCACCGTGATTCAGGGAGATACCGCGCTCACGCCCGATCAGGGAACGACTTCGGGCAGCTTCTCAATTCAAAACGGAGGCTTGCAGATCAGGCAGGCCGCCGCGACCGCGCGCCAAGCGCTGTTGAGTATGGCGGCCAAGAAACTCAACGTGGAACCCAGCGACCTCGCGGTTTCCGACGGTACAATCACGTCGAACGCGACCCGTCGGTCGATCAGCTACGGCACTCTCATCGGCGGCAAGAATTTCTCTTTGAAGGTCGACAAGGCGGCGGCGGTGAAGGACCCTGGCCACTTCAAAATAGTCGGCCGGTCTATTCCGCGCGTCGACATTCCCGGCAAGGTCACGGGACAATTCATCTACATGCAGGACTTTCGGCTTCCGGGCATGCTGCATGGTCGTGTGGTTCGCCCCTCAGGCATGGGCGCCACATTGCAAAGCATCGAGGAAGATTCCGTCAACGATATTCCGGGTTTGATCCGCGTGGTGCACATCGGCAACTTCGTCGGCGTCGTCGCCGAGACCGAATGGGGCGCGGTCCAGGCCTCTCGGCGGCTCAAAGTCAATTGGTCGCCATGGGAGGGCTTGCCGGATCAGAGCGCACTTTGGGAATACGTCCGCGCCACCAAGATCCTCAAGGAGGATGTCACCAGCGATGTCGGCGCAGCGACGGCCGCCTTGCCCCGGGGCGCGACCCGATTACGTGCGACCTATGATTTTGCCATTCAAACGCATGGATCGATCGGCCCTTCGTGTTCCGTCGCCGAGTTCAAGGATGGAGCACTCACGTGTTGGAGCGCATCACAGGCAACGCATGCCTTGAGGAAGCAGTTGGCTGCGATGTTGTCGATGCCCGAAGAGCAGGTCCGTTGCATTTATATCGACGGATCAGGGTGCTATGGCCGAAACGGCCACGAGGACGCGGCGGGCGATGCCGCGCTCTTGTCGCGAGCGGTCGGGCGCCCGGTTCGCGTGCAGTGGATGCGCGAGGACGAACACGGCTGGGATCCAAAAGGCCCGCCGACCTTGATCGATCTCGACGCCGCGCTGGACGCCAAGGGAAATCTCGTCGCTTGGACTTCCGCTTTTTTTCTGCCGGTGGGCGCGGCCACCCCGGTCGCCTTGGTTCCGGCAACCCTGGCCAATCTGCCGCGCGAAATGGATATTGGACCGGGCGGCATCCTCAATGACACGGCGATACCCTACACGGTGCCGAATATTCGGACAGTCGCGCACCGACTGGAAACGACACCTCTCAGGCCTGCGTGGATTCGAGCGCCGGGTCGCATGCAAAATACCTTTGCCAACGAGTCATTTCTCGATGAGCTCGCGACGGCGGCCGGCGCCGATCCGCTCGAATTCCGGCTGCGCCACCTCAAGGACGCGCGAGGCGCCGAAGTTCTCGAGCGTCTCGCGGCGGTCGCGATGTGGGAGAGAGCGGGGGCGAAGCCGCGCGATCATGGCGCGCGGATCGCGACGGGCCGGGGCTTGGCCTTCGTCAAATACGAACTCGTGCGCACGTACGTGGGTGTGGTTGCGGATGTCGAAATCGATCGAAGCACCGGTGAAATTCGCGTCAAGCGGTTCTTCGTGGTGCAGGACTGCGGCCAAATCATCAATCCGGACGGGGTCAAGAACCAGATCGAGGGCAACATCGTGCAGACCGTGAGCCGGACCTTGATGGAACAAGTGACGTTCAATCGCTCGCGGGTCACCAGCCTCGATTGGGGGAGCTATCGAATCATCGGCTTTCCAGAGGTGCCGGACGTCGTGATCGACCTCATCGATCGTCCGCGCGAAAAACCCTGGGGCAGCGGAGAGCCATCGGCATCGGTCGTCCCGGCGGCGATCTCGAATGCCATCTTCGCGGCGACCGGCGTGCGCTTGCGCTCGGTGCCGTTCACGCCCGACAAGGTGAAGGCGGCGATGGCTCGATCATGACTACCCGTGCGACCTCGCGCAGTTCGATTCTTCGTATCAGCCTGAGCCTGATCACGTTGGCGGTGGTCGTTGCGGTGGGTTTCATTGCTCGGCGTCTCGCCACGCGAGAGATCGACCCTTCGGTTCCCGATGTCCCGGCCACTGCGGAACTGGTGGCGCAGGGAGAGTACATTGCACGCGCGGCGGATTGTGCGGCGTGCCACACGCAACCCGGCGGCAAGCCGTTTGCCGGCGGAGTCGCCTTCAAACTTCCGTTCGGCACGCTCTATTCCACGAACATCACGGCCGATCATGAGACCGGCATCGGTCAATGGAGCGATGATGACTTCGTGCGCGCGCTGCATCAGGGAGTGGCGAAGGACGGCCGGAATCTGTACCCAGCCTTCCCCTATACCTCCTACACGGCGATGACTCGTGATGACGCGGTGGCAATCAAGGCTTATCTGTTTTCACTACCGACCGCGCACGCGCCCGACACGCCGGACCAATTACCGTTCCCCTTCAATCAGCGTTGGACACTGACCTTCTGGAAATGGATGTTTTTGGATGAGCATCGCTTTCGGGCCGACCCGGCGCGCAGCGGGTCGCGGAATCGCGGAAGCTATCTATCGACCGCGCTCGGCCATTGTGGTGAGTGTCATACGCCCCGAAATATCTTGATGGGTATGAGCACAGGCAAAGCCTTCGCGGGAGCGGAGGTATCGGGTTGGGATGCCTACAATCTCACCAGCGATCCAGCGAGCGGATTGGGCGAGTGGACGGATACGCAGCTTCAGCAGTTTCTCTCGACCGGGCATGCGGAAAATCACGGACCCGCCGCCGGACCCATGGCCGACGTCGTGGAGAATAGCACGCGCTATTTGACGCCCGAAGATATCCAGGCCATGGTGATTTACTTGCGTGGCCTTCCTGCGCAGAGCGGCGGCTACAAGATACAAGCTGCGGCGCCTCCGGCGTCGATGGATTCACGCGGCCGTCGATTGTTCGTACAGGCGTGCACTGGGTGCCACCTGCTGGACGGCGAGGGTCGGCAATCGCCCTGGGCTGCGCTGCGCGGCGACCGTAGCACGCGCGAGTCGTCGGGCACAAACGTGGTGCAGGTACTGATCCAAGGCTCGCAGATCGAGACCCGACAAGGGTCGATGTTCATGCATTCATTCGCCGATGGCTATTCGAATGAAGAGCTGGCCGCGATCGGCAACTTCGTCATCGGCCAATTCGGCCTCCGCCAGGGCGCCATTACGCCTGAGCAAATCCGTGCGCAAAAAGCCTCGGTTGCCCGGTAGGGGAAGCGAAGGTCACTTGCGACGAGAGGTGGCGGTGACGCCGGCCGGATGAATGACCTGCCTGTGTGCCGCGCCCGGCGCCAGAGGTATTCCATGCCGGCGTAGTTGGTTGCCGCGCATGGCCTTGAGCGTTGCACCGACACGCTTACGGACAGGAATCAGCATGCGCATCGCGGCGGCTTTCACCTCATCGACCGCCGGTCGCCGCCCTGGAGCGAAGGGATCGAAACCGAGCTTACGCATATAGTGATTGCAAGCGCGAGCCTGCCCGCGGTGCCGGCTCACGTCGGTTTCGAATACGAACGCGTACGATACGGAGCGTGAGGCTCGGGTTTCCACCCAATGCGGCGCATTTTGCGGCTGATGAAATCCTATGCCGGGACCTAATTTGTAGATATGTTCGAGCGCCGGGTCGCAGGCTTTCAACTCGACCTGTCCGATGCTGGTTAGGCCCTGAAGGTAGAATTTCTCGAGGACGGTCTCACGCAACGCCGATGGCGAGTAGACGTGGTAAATCTTCTCTCCCTCGATCTGCGAGAAGAACCCGATTTCCGGGTCAAAGTGAAACGGCGTGGTCGATGCGGCCGACGTAATGAACACAGCGGACTCCAAGCGCACCAGGCGCTCGCCTCTGAGGCCGCCGCGCAATGCCATAACCTCCTTGAATTGCTCATCGAGCAATGTGCGAAAAGCGGGATCATGGTTCTCGGGACGTTTAAGCAACAGTCGGATGGAGTGCGTCTGCAACTGATCCATCGCGGCGCTGGGCTTGCAGAGCCCATTCGGCACGGCAAAGAATTCGCTGCCGGCCGAAGGGGCACCGGCCGCGACGTAGTAGTCACGGGGATGCGCGTCGTAACGATTTGCCAGGTTGCGCAGCGCGCCATCGAAAAATAACGGGAGTCCGCTCAGGTTGTGGGAGAACGTGAATGGCTCTCGGTCGAACGCGTCGTGAAACGCAGCGGCGTCGATCTGCAAGTGTGCAGGTCTTGTTGCCTCCGTGCCGCGCTGCCAGTCCGCACAAGGACTGCGCAAAGCTGTTTCCATCGCTGTGTCCATACTTGCGGGAATCCCCCAACGTGCCCGGATC
>JAXDQI010000032.1:0-23503 GCA_034667965.1 Gammaproteobacteria bacterium | reverse complement strand
CGATGGGCGTGAATCCGGATCAGCGCATCCATGAGGATGCGCGAAAACTGAGCGAGCTCTCGGCCGATCTTGGCATCGGGCTACTTCAAGCGTCGATCCTGTTCGGCACGTTTGCCGGAGTGCTGTGGGTGCTCTCGAGCGATTTCTCGTTACGCTTCGGCGGCCAGGACTATCCGATCCCGGGATTCATGGTCTGGGCTGCCGTCATCTATGCCAGCGCGGGATCGCTGGTGAGCTATTGGATTGGGCGGGGTCTCGTCCATCGCAACGCGGAGCGCTACGCGCGCGAGGCCGATCTGCGCTTTTCCCTCGTGAGAGTCAATGAGCATGTCGATGAAATATCATTGGCGGAGGGTGAGGCGGACGAAAAGCGGCGTATCGAATTGCATCTCGGCAATGTGCTCGCGGCGACTCGCAGAATTGTGGTGGGTCACACCCACCTGACCTGGGTCACCGCCGGTTTCGGTTGGGTTACGATCGTCGCGCCGATATTGGTGTCCGCGCCGTTATATTTCATGGGGAAGGTGTCGTTCGGCGGCCTCATGATGGCGGCGGGCGCTTTCACCCAGGCGCAGTCCTCGCTGCGCTGGTTCATCGATAATTTCAGCGTGATTGCGGACTGGCGGGCTTCGTTGCTGCGGGTGGCGGGTTTCCGGCATGCGTTGGTGACCACCAAGGAACCGGCGGGCTTCGGCAGCCGCATCGCATATTCGGAAGGGGAGCCCGGGGCAGTGGCAATCGATCACCTGCAGATCGTCTCTTCGGCCAACTCCGATATGCTGAGGGAAACGAATGTAGTCGTCAGGGGTGGGGATCGCGCCCTGATCTTGGGTGCTCCGGGTACCGGTAAGACGCAACTTTTCCGGGCTTTGGCGGGATTATGGCCGTGGGGTTCCGGACAGATCGCACGCCCCAAGGGCGAGCAGATCTTCTACCTGCCCCGCGGCACCCCGTACTTGCCCCGCGGGACACTGCGGGAGGTGCTCGCCTATCCCTTGAAGGCCGATAGGTTCAGCACGAACGCCTTCAACCGTGCGCTCTATCGTTTTGGTCTTGAACGGCTCGCACCCTTGCTCGATCGAACCCACCGGTGGGACCGGGAGTTGAGTCAAGACGAGCAGCTATGTCTCGCATTTGCTCGCGTGCTGTTGCAGGCGCCGCCGTGGTTGCTCATGGATGGAACGCTGGGTACGCTCGACGATGAAGTGCTCGAACTCGTCGTCGACGTCTTCACGAACGAGCTACGGCAACTCGGTGTCATTCATATCGGGGGCGCCGGTCAGGCGCACACCCTCTTCCCGATCATCCTGCATCTCGTCAAAGCGCCGAGAATCGCGGTGCCTGCGGACGAACGGGCAGGAGACCGCGAATGAAAAAGTCATGGAAGCCAATCCCGTCAATCAGCGGCACGTGCGCGGTCAATTCGCTGATCTTGCTGTTGTTCATGGTGGTCTCCGCGGCGTGGGCAGAGACACCCGATATCGAATTTCGCCCGCCATCAGCGGCGGATCACGTCGAGACAGCCCTGATCATGCGCGATTTGGCGTCGCGACTCGTTCCCGTGTATGAGGAGCCCGATGCCGACCGCTACCTCGCAAATTTGTCGGTGCTGCAGATGGCCGCTCTCGACTTTACGGCTGCCGATGGCTCGCGGCTTTCGCTACGTGACCGCCGGCGGAGCACGGAAGCCGGCCTGCCGGTTGGGCGAGGGATCATCTACGACATGTATGCCCGGGCGAGGGCCATGGAGGCGGAGAACCGATTGCCATTTGCCGAGAATTTTGCGAAATCCTTCCGAGACATGGTATCCGGGCTCGACGATCAAGATGCGTACACCGTGATGCGCTGGCTCGAGGCCCCTCTTTCAGACATGCGGAATGCGCTGCAAGCGGCACTGGACGGGCTGCGAAACAAGGACAGAATCGATCAAGGCGAAGCGGTGGAGCTGATTCGCAGCTACGTCTCCTTTGATGCTTACCGTGCGTTCAATCCGTTGATAGCTGCGCTCGCGGCCGAAGACGACAATCGGCGCTACGCAGTGGACAACGAGAGGATTGAGACCGCGGACGGCGCCGGTATTACTGCGATGGTGATTCGCCCGAAGGGCCGCACCAATGCACTGCCGGCGCTGTTCGAGTTTACGCTTTCCGGATCACCAAATTACGCCAAGGAGTGCGCTGCCCACGGCTACGCCGGCGTCGTGGCTCATGTCCGCTGGAACCGCGGTAGTCCCGATGGGCTGTTCCCCTTCCAGCATGACGGCGATGATGCGCGGACGGTGATCACGTGGATCGCCCGGCAGCCCTGGAGCGATGGCCGCGTGGGCATGTACGGCGACGGATATAGCGCTTACACCCCATGGGCGGCCGCCAAACGGCCACCGCCCGCGCTCAAGGCGATTGCAACATCGGCCTCGACCGCCCCGGGCATCAGCTTTCCGATGGAGGGCGGCATTTTTCACAACTCCGCGTACCGTTGGTCGTTGCGCGAGCCCGCCGCCGCGGCAGGGGACAACAGCGGCGATGACGATGATGCGCAATGGTCCGCCCTCGACCAGAGGTGGTATCGGAGCGGACGTCGGTATCGAGATTTGGGCCGCGTATTCGGAAAGCCCAATCCGATTTTCATCCGCTGGCTCAATCATCCGAGCTACGATCGGTACTGGCAAAAGCTGGCGCCGTACCGTGAGCAGTTCGCGAACCTCAATATTCCCGTTCTGACGACGACCGGCTATTTCGCGGACAGCCAATCGGGGGACCTATACTTCTTCAGCCAGCACCTTCGATATAACCCGCACGCCGACCATACCCTGATCATCGGGCCCTACGGCGATGGCGTGATGGAGCAAGGACCTTCAGCCACGCTGCAGGGCTATCACGTCGATTCTGCCGCTCTCGTCGACCTTCGCGAACTACGCTATCAGTGGTTCGACCACGTACTGAAGGGCGCCGCTGCACCGTCTCTATTGAAGGACAGAATCAATTTCGAAATCATGGGCGCGAACGAGTGGCGTCACGCGCCATCGCTCGAAGCGATGGCGGGGCAATCATTGAAGCTTTTTCTGGACGCCAAAGCTTCCAATCACATACATCTGTTGACGCAGCGCCGGAATGCGAAGTCCGCGTACGTTCAGCAGACCGTGAGCTTCGTCGATCGCGCGGATGCCGGCCGGGCGCCGTCGACCGAACTCATCAGCAAGAGCTTGGAAGCACCAAACGGGGCGATCTTCGTGACTGAACCGCTGGACGGTTCAACCGAGGTGGACGGCTTCTTCTCGGGCCGGCTTGATTTCAAGGTGAACAAGATGGACATGGATCTCTCCGTCATGCTCTACGAACAACGTGCCGACGGCGATTATGTCCGGCTGTTCGCTCCGGCCTACGAATTTCGCGCCAGTTACGCGCGCGATCGAACCCATCGCCATCTCCTCAAGGCCGGTGAACGCCAGGAGTTGACGTTCAAGAGTGAACGCCTGACGAGCCGGCTGCTTCAGCAAGGCAGCCGATTGGTGTTGGTTATCGGGATCAGCAAGCGGCCGGATCGCGAGATCAACTATGGTTCGGGGAACGACGTGAGCGAGGAATCCATGGCCGATGGCAGGATTCCGCTCAAGCTACGATGGTATAACGACAGCTATATCGAAATTCCGATTCGCGGCCGGGCAGGGGACAGGCCCTGACAGGTCTCCTTGCGGCGACGGTAGGTCACGCCAGGACGTCGCGAATCTTTTTCGCCAATTCCGTCCGCCGGTACGGCTTTCCCAGCAGCTGCACGCCAGGGTCCAGCCGTCCGTGATGCACGATGGCATTTTCCGCGTAGCCCGAGGTGTATAGAACCTTGAGGGCGGGACGCACCTTGGAGGCTTCCTCCGAGAGCTGGCGGCCGCTCATTCCACCGGGCATGACGACGTCCGTGAACAGGAGGTCGATGGTCCGTGTGCCACGGATCAACTCCAGCGCTTGTGGGCCGTTGGCGGCTTCGATCACTTCATAGCCCAACGAGGTCAGTTGGTCGCGCGCCAGGCGGCGCACCATCTCATCGTCCTCCACCAGTAGAATGGTCTCCGTTCCGCATGAGACGTCCAGCTGCCGCTTGTGCCCCGTAGCGGTACCCAATTTGTCGTGGGCGCGCGGCAGATACATCTTGACGGTCGTGCCGTGACCGGATTCCGAATAAATGTCGACGTGCCCCCCGGATTGCCGGATGAAGCCGTACACCATCGCGAGGCCAAGTCCCGTGCCCTTTCCCATTTCCTTGGTGGTGTAGAAGGGTTCGAATACTCTGCCCAGGTCCTTTGGCGCTATACCGACGCCGGTGTCCGAGACCGATAGCTGAACGTACTGGCCCGGCTGTACGTCGACATGTTGATCCGCGTAGTCCTGGCTGATCCACGAGTTCGCCGTCTCGATCGTCAAGCGTCCGCCATCCGGCATGGCATCGCGGGCATTGATGGTGAGATTGAGCAGCGCACTTTCGAGCTGCCCCGGATCCACCTGCGCATTCCACAAGCCCGCAGCCCGAACGAACTCGATCTCGACATTCTCTCCGAGCGTGCGGCGCTGCAGGTTATCCAGACCAAGCACCAGCTGATTGACGTCGATGGCCGCCGGTTGCAGCGACTGGCGGCGAGCAAAGGCGAGCAGCCGCCGCGTCAGATCGGCTCCGCGCTCGGCCGCGCTCCCAATCATCTCGGCAATGACGCGCGGTTGCGAGCCGGGAGCCGCCTCGCCGGTCAACATCTCTGCGCCGCCCAGGATGATCGTCAGCAGATTATTGAAATCGTGCGCTATTCCGCCCGTCAACTGGCCGATGGATTCGAGCCGCTGTGACCGGCGCAGCTGCTCCTCGAGGGCCTGACGTGCGCTGATGTCCTCGATGACGCCGATGAATGTACGCGGGTCGCCTTCCGGTGAACGCAGCACCGACAGCGTGAGCCGGACCCAGACGACCTGCTGATCCCGCTTCAGATAGCGCTTTTCCAAGGTAATGCTGTTGGCACCGGCAAACAATTTTGCGACAGCCTGGGCATCCGCCTCCCGATCATCCGGGTGGGTGGTATCGATGGAGCTGGCGAACTTGAGAAGGTCGTCGGCGTCGTAGCCCAAAATCTCGCAGAAGCGCCGATTCACCCGCTCGAAGCGGTAGTCCAGGGCGATGAGGCAAATCCCGACCGCCGCCTGCTCGTAAATGGCCCTCAGGCGTTCCTCGCTCTCGCGCAGCGCCGCCTCGGCTTGTTTACGGTCGGTAATGTCCATGTACATGCCGAAACGCGGTCCGATGCTGCCATCGGCGTCGACGTGCGCATTGCCCCGCACCAGCATCCAGCGCACGCTGCCGTCCGGCCTGCGAATTCTGAATTCCGACTCCACGTCCAACAGTCCGCCGGAGGCGACGACGCGCGAGTAGTCGGCGCTCAGCCTGGGTCGATCTTCCGGAAGAACGAAACTATAGAAATGCTCACGAGTTCCGGCAAACTCTTCGGGAGAGATTCCGAACAAAGCGCAGGTCGCCTCCGACCAGACCATCCGCTCGTCCCCGATATCCAACCTCCAGGATCCCATGTGACCTATTCGCTGCGCATTCGAGAGCAGGATCGCCTGATCGCGATAGCGCGTTTGCGTCTGTTTCAGCTTCTCCACGGCAAGCCGCTGTTCCGTGACGTCGCGAAAGACGAGGACCGCCCCCGCAACGCCGCCGGTTTCGTCCCGTATGGGAGAGCAAACATATTCGACCGGAAAGCTGCTGCCGTCCTTGCGGAAGAAAATTTCGTCCTTCACCTGGCGCGTCCGGCCGTCCCGCAAGGTTTGAAGGATCTGGCATTCTTCCATCGGATATTCCGATCCGTCCGCCCGGTGATGATGTATGGTGGCATGCGCCGCCCGGCCGATCATCTCGCCCTCGGTCCAGCCGAATACGGCAATGGCAGCCGGATTTTCAAATGTTATCCGTCCTGCGCGGTCGATCCCATGGATGCCCTCACCGATCGACTGAAGCAATAGCTCGTTCTGGCGTTGTGACACGCGCAGCGAAGCCGCCGAGTGAAACGAGTCGAGTGCGAATGAAATATCCGCAGCCACCGAGACCAAAAGTTGCACTTCGTCCGGCAGGAAATAATTGACTTCTCGGGAAAACAGCACCAGAGCCCCAATGAGCGCTCCATTGCGCGAGATCGGGAACGAAGCCGTCGATCGGTAGCCGCGACGCTGGGCCGCCGCTCGCCAAGGGACCATTCGCGGATCATCGGCGATGTCGTTGCAAAATTGATGATGGCCGGTTTTGATCGACATTCCGATCGTACCCTGACCCAGCGCACCATCGCATACCACGATCGACACTTCGGAAAAATAGCCATGTTCGGCGCCGAAATGCGCAAGCGGCCTCACCTGTCCGGTCGCCATGTCGAATGTCACCACCGCCGCCATCATGAAGTGCGCCTGCTCCACGGCGACGCGGCATACGGCGGGGAACAGATCCGATTCGTTCGCCGCTCGAACGATGGTTTCGTTGGTGCGACTCAGCACTTGATAGAGTCGGTTGAGCCGGTGGAGCTTCATTTCCGCCAGCCGGTGGTCGGTCGGCGCAATGCGTACCTCTCCCTCGTGGCCGCTGGTCGCCGTCGTCACCTCGTAGCCTGCTTGAGCCAGCACACGCGTCACTTCCCTGAGCGTTTTGGCATCGGCATCCACAATCACGATTTTGGCATTGGACATATGGTGCTGCTGATTTTGGGGCACGTCTCAGCGCGTTGTCGACGAAATTGCTCCGAAACTGGAGCCGCGGTCCCACAACTGCGGTTTTTCCCAGCGGTCCGGGGGATCCGTCCATCGTGCGATAAGCAATGCCCTGCGGGAAAGATCCCACGCCCTGAGGGGAAACATCCGTACGTCAAGTACATTAAATCCCTGAGTGCTTGCGAACCCCCGATCGCTCATTATTCGGCATGAGCCTGCGGGGCGGCGGAAGGGCGGGAGGAATGAGAAAAACGACGAATCTTTTGATGAGTGCCATGCTGCAACTGCTGTTTTTTGGGGCATTCAGTCTATTCATGTTGATGAATGAACCGACGCAATCGGCGGCGGTCGTTGCCCTCTTCGTCGCGGGTGAACTGGGGGCCACAAGCGTCCTTTGCTCCGCCATCGTCAAGCGGCTGCGGCAGGGTTCTTTCGCCGATTGGCTGCAGGAAGTGATCGTGGGCTATGTCCTGAGCCACATCTGTATCCTGAATGTCCTGCATCTGGGGCTCTTCAGCGGTCACTCTCCGCGCCTGCCGGGCCATAGCACACTGGACTGGATGGAACTCATCCTGCGGGTGAGCCTGGGCCTGGTGCTCATTTTGACGGCCGCGGTGCTGTCCAAAGCCCGAGTCCGGAAATTTGCCGAGCTCCATATCCGGAAGTTCATCGCCGCGGCCTAGACCGGCCCCCCATCGTCCTGATCCCGACGGCTGCAGCCTCCGTCCGCAGCGCAAGCATCCCTGCCTGCGCTGCGGATACCATGTCGTATTCGCTCCCTAGGGTTTGATATTTGCTATGAAAGTGCCCCAATTCGCATTCACGGTGCGCGGGCTGCCCGGGATGTACTCGGTCGCCATCCAAATACTCGAGCCGTCCACGACCGCTGCGGAGTAGTCGCCCCAGCGTGCAACCGGCGCGTCGAAGGGGTCGAGTTCCGGGTAACCGGTGAATCCATCGTCCGGCCCCGCGCCGGCCGCCGCTATGTTGATGGCCGAGACGCCCTCCTCGCCGAGCTTGGCATAGGCCGCGCTCGGGAAGTAGTCGGGTCCGACCAACGTAAAGGCGATCACGCCTTTGCCTTCACCAACGACGGCCACCGACGGGTAGATGACGTTATTGTCCCTGACCGCGACGTAGCCCTGATGAACCACATGGCCGTGCACCGACGACCCGTAGTAGCTCGGAGCCACGGCGAACCACGCGATACCGGTTCGGCTGCCATCGCCGATGATCGTATTCAATCCGCCGTACAACAGCCCATCTGCGTATACGACCTGATTCATTCGATCGTCGTTGGTTGCAATGAACTCCAGCGGTTCTCCGAGCGATGCGCCCAGCGGTATCGAGCCCGGCTTCTGTGCGGCGGGGTTCGGCTGCCCGTAGGTTTCCGACGCAATGACCTCGACCGTCAGCGAAATCTTGGGAGATTTACTGTCGAGCGATTGGGTGCCGCTCAACGCCCAAACGGCAATGCGGTTGTCGAGAAGCTGGTACGGCGGAGAGCCGAATTGCAATGCGCTCAGGAAAAACTCGATGCCATCCGCCGATGCGCCGCGTCCAACCGCCGGTTGGATTGTGTATGACAAACCGCCGAAGCTCGCCAGTAGCTGCGATGCATCGATGCTGACGACGTTGACCAGGGTGTGGGGATGCGTTGCCGCATGCACCAATGCCTTCTTCGATAACGCATAGACCTGCGCGCCGTTGAACGACGTGTCGGAGAATTCGTTGGTCGATTGATAGACGCCGTATTCGTCGAATCCGAGCAGCGGCTGATCGCCGAAACACGGACAGCCCGCATGATTCGGAGTGCCGTTCAGGCCATCGTCGGTGACGTCGTATTTGAAAACCGTGAAGCTTCCACGCGGATCCGCGGTCTGACTGACGGCGATCAAATTGTAATTGCGGCCGTTGGCGCCCGGATTGGTTCCATTATCCTGCATCAACTCCGTTACGAACCAGCGTTCCGTCTGCGCATCGTAGATGCATTTGGGGTCGCTGATGAACGGTCCGACGACGCCGGTGGTCCGATCGATCTCCGTGGCCAAGCCAAAGAACGTACTCAAGTCTTCGGCGGCCGTGAGCGCGTTTCCGGAGCGGTCATAGACGCGAATCGCGTTGTTGACCTCCTCGAGCACGAAGCCGTTACCGGCACACAAGCCCTGGTCCGGCGGCTCGAGCGAATATTGATTGCCGTTGTTCGCCAAGCGCTGATCCAGATGCGTCAGCCCCGGAAAGCCGTTGACTCCTCGACCCGGATAATCGATGACTTGATTTCCGCGCGGCGATGGAATCGCCGTCGGCGGCGGCGGCAAACGGCCCGACAAGGCTGCCGTGGCGGAGGTGATGGACGACATCGCGGCGAAACCCCGAGCGCCGTTCTTGCCGGGGATCGCGAGGCCGTGTCTCCTTGCAATCGAAGTACTCAAAACCGAAGGGCCCATGACGGCAGCGGCGCCCGGCGTCTGCGGCTTGACGCCGACCGTCGAATCGTCCAGGACAAATTCGGGCTGCGAAACGACATTCGCGCCCTGCGGAATGGAATGAATGATGGACTGCGCTACCGGTGTCAGGTGCCCGACCGATTGCGCGGAGGCCGGACTCGCTGCCTGCGCCTGCGACGTCGGACTCGCGGATGCAAACAGAGAGCAGGCGGTAGCGACCGAGAGAGCCGAGATTATTGTTAAATATCGACTGTGAAGCTTCCTGGGGTGAAGGTTTGGCATGAGTGTTCCCTTTAGATGATTTGTTCCCTTGTTGTAATCGAGTGCGATTCTTAGGCCGCGCTCCATAAGCTGTCAACAAAGATGAACACGTGCGCTATTCGGAACAACTGACACCTGCCGGCGGTCCCGTGGGTGCGCTCATGCGATTACTGCTCGTGTCGAGTTTGCGAAACGCGAGGTATTGAACCGCGGGCGGCTCCGTGGGGGACAAGGTGAAGAACACGCCGACCGTGCCGCGTTCACAGCTGAGATTGAATTGGCCGCGCAGCCAGTTCTCCGGCATCACAGGACCGGCGCCGGTACATTGTCCGACGTCCTGCTTGAGGTTTTCAGTCTCGGCACGGCGTTGGGCCGGCGGTACGTCCAGCAGAAGGTTCATGGCGGCGAGGCTCTTCACTTTGGAATCATCCCATTCCGTCCAAAGATCCAGAATTCGATTCCGAAATTGCACCAGCATGGGAGAGGCGGGTAGTTCGCGCTTTTGCAAGCCGCCGGACTTCAGGAGGGCATCCCACGCTCGGCTGATGGGTTTGGACGGCCCCGAGTAGGTCAGGCTGGCCATGGCAAAGATGCCGATACCGTAGTCCGGCAACCAGGCCATGTATGAGCCGAATCCCGGCAGGCCGCCGCCGTGTCCGACGATGTGCTCAAATCGACAATCGGTGCTGATGCGCAGGCCGTAGCCATAACCGCTTGCGGTTGCTTCGAGTCTCCCCTCGCTGCGCCGCGTGCTCAGATTCGATGAGTTCCACATGTGGCTCATCTCACGCAGCGAACTACGCCGCACCGGGCCGGTCTCGGCCGCGTCGCGCGGCGGCCACGCGGACAAATGAAACGCGACGTAATTGCCGAGATCGGTCGCCGTCGTGAGAAGCCCGCCCGCCGAGCTGAAGGCGCCCTGCGGCAGCGGGGGTTCATCGAGATAAGTGCCGTCCGGCTGCAACCGGTAACCCACCGCGCGGCGATTCTGCGGCACGCGGGAGAATTCGAACGTCGAGGATGGCATATCAAGTTTGGCGAGAATCTCGCGCTGCACGTAGGATTCGTACGGGATCCCGGATGCCTTGGCGACGATTCGGCCCAGCAGGCCGAACGCATAATTCGAATATTCGTAGCGGGTTCCCGGCGCCGTGGAGAAAGGGAGTCCGCGCAGCAGCCACTTCGTGAGATCGGCTTCACTCGCCGCCAGCTGCTGGTCGCCCCACGGATTATCCTCGGGCAGTCCCGCACTGTGGCTCAAGAGTTGGCGAATCCGCAAGGGGGCCGAGTCGCGAGTGGGCAATGGCATGTGCGCAAATTCGGGGAGCCATTTGGCAACCGGGTCTTCGAGGGACAGTTTCCCGGCATCGCGCAGCTTCAGGATGGCGAGAGCGGTAAAGCTCTTCGTCATCGAGGCGATTCGAAATACGGTGGCGGAGCTGACCGGGACTTTGGTTCCGCGGTCCTGGACGCCTGATGCAGCGACATGCGCCAGCCGTTGATCGATTACGACACCCCAAACCAATCCCGGAATTTTCTCCTCGTCCGCGTACCGTTGAAAGATCTCGTCGATCTGCGGGAATGCGGCTTCGATTTTCGGGACCCGATCGGGATCCGTAAAACGCGCCGGTGGATAGGCATTTCCCGCGAGCGCCGTCGCGGCCGCGAGCAGCGACGCAACGGTCATGAAGTGTTTGGATGAGCTCCGCATCTGCCTTCCGGGTGTGTTCCCGCGCGAGTATAGGCAAGGAACGGGCGTTGCGCCGGGGAAATCGCCTATTCTGGATTCGGCCGATCGGTGATCTTCACTTTCCAGCGCTGGGCACCGGTGGTTATGAGTACGTCTATCGGCAGGGCGCCGGGCGGAATTGCCTTGGCTTTGAAGGTTCTCTTCTCGCGGACGAAATGCAGCCAGGCAGGCAGATTCTTTCGGTTCATGCGAGTCGCCATCGCATCTCCATCCGGTGCCGCCTCGAACAGTTCGTTCGGTAAGAGGAAACTGAACGGCTTGCCGGACTCTATGAGGGCTTGGGGTACGAAGACTGAAACCGTCCCGGCGAGCTGACCCCAACCGGCTTGAACCTGCGACACCTTTATCTCGCGGCCGGCATCGGAGGCGCCATCCGCCTCATCGGCGTCGTCGGCGATGGTCTCAGCACGGCTGAACACGACGAAGTGAGCCGGCAACGTCAGATCGAGCGCGTCCGGCGCCGGCCTCGGAACCGCCACGCTCACCGCAGACGGCAGCGCCGGCGGGAGCGACGCTTGAACGGAAGCGCCATTGGCAATGTCGCCCGTAATCTCACCGGTGGTCTCGGCACTGGTATTCGCGAGCACATAGTTGGCCTGATCGGTGCCGCCGGCGATTCGAATGCCGTTGACCGTGATGGGCTTGCCGCGGCCGACGCCGACATCTGCAAAGGTTGCGCTCGCGTCCGTCAGCGTCAGCTGATCACCCGCAAAGTGATTGTCGTTCAAAACGACGTCCGCCCGGGTGGTACCCGTGTACGGCCGCGGGACATCAACGGCCGTAACCGTCAGGACTGCCGGCGTGATGGTGGCGCTGGTGGTGGCTGACCCGTTGATGACGTAGTTGGCGGCGTCGGCGCCGCTGCCGGTAATGCCGCTCACGGTCACGATCTTGGCCGCACCGACGTTCTTGTCGGCATAGCTGGCCGCAGAGTAACTCAAGGACACCACGTCGCCGGCCAAAGGATGATCGGCAAGCGTGACGACCGCGACGGTCGTCGCGTCGTACACCTTGTTCGTGCCCGCGGCGCTCACCGTGAGATTGGCTTTGGTGATGTTCGCGAACGTGGAAGCGCCGCCATTCACGGAGTAGTTGCGGGCATCCGTGCCGCCGAGCACGATATCCGAGATGCTGATGTACTTGCCGATCGCGGCGTTCCTGTCGAGGAATGCGTCGGTCGAGGAGATGGTGAGTGAATCGCCGGCGATGCGGTTGTCGGCGAGACTCGCCGTTGCCGCGGTGGTCGTGTCATACACCTTGTTGTTGCCGGTGGCCGACACCGTCAGGGTGCGCTGGGTGATGTCCGCGCTGCTGTTCGTCGGGCCGCCGGCGATCAAACTGTAATTACCGGCGTCGGCGCCGCTCAATACGACCCCGCCGATGATCACGGATTTGTTCGGGCCGGCATTCTTGTCATTGAACACCGCATTGGTGGCAATCGCCGAAAGATGGTCACCGCTGAATTCACCCACGAAACCCAGCGTGCCCGCGATCAGAGTGGCGCCGGTCGTGCCGTCGTAGACCTTGTTTGCCGCGGTGACGCCGGTGACCTGCGTGATGGTGGCAGGCGTGATGGTGGCCGTGGTCGAGGCGACGGTGTTGAAGGCGTAGTTGCCCGCGTCGGCGCCGGCGTCGGTGATGCCGCTCACGGTCACGGTCTTGGCGGTGCCGACATTTTTATTGGAGAAGGTCACGGTGGATGCGCTGAAAGTCACGTCATCGCCGCTCAAGGGCGTGCCGATGACCGTTGCCGCACCGACGGTGCTGGCGTCGTATACCTTGTCGACGCCGACGGCGGTCACCGTGAGGCTGGCCTTGGTGATGTTCGCCGATGCGCCGGTGCTGATATTGACGCTGTAGTCGATGGCGTCCAGGCCGCTGATGGCGATGTTGGTGACGGTGATGCCCTTGCCGTTGCCGACGTCCTTGGTGGTGAAGGCGTTGGTGGAGGTCGCGGCCAGGGAATCGCCGACGATGCGGTCGTCGGTAAGAATTACCGAGGCAGTGGTGAAAGTGTCGTACACCTTGTTGATGCCGGTCGCCGAGACCAACAGGCTGCGCGGCGTGATGTCGGCAGTGCTGGTGGTGGGGCCGCCTGCGGTCAGAATGTAGTTGCCGGCGTCGGCACCACCCAGTACCACGCCGCCGATGGTCACGGACTTGCCGGTGCCGGCCTGCTTGGTGTCGAACGTCGCATTGGTGGCCGTCGCCGTGAGGTCATCGCCGCCGAACTCGCCGACGAAGCCCAAGGTGCCGCTCACCAGGGTGGCGGCGGTGGTGCCGTCGTAGACTTTGTTGGCGGCGGTGACGCCGGTGACCTGGCTGATGACAGCCCGCGTGATGGTGGCGTTTCCGGCGGCGGTGGGCGCCACGGTGTAGTTGCGCGCGAGACCGCCGAGGGATCCGTCGCCCAGCGTAATGCCGGTGATAGTAACCGGTTTGCCGACGCCGACGTTCTTGGTGCCGAAGTTGGCGGTGCTGGCGGCGGTCACGAGTTCGCCGCCCACGAGGCCGGTAAACCCATAGTTGGTGACGGTGGCGTTGGTCGTGCTGTCGTATGTTCTATTGGCGACCGTGGCGCTGACCGTCAGAAGCTTTTGATCGATGTTGCCCAGGGCGGTGGCCGTCGGGCCGATCTGGTAGTTCGATGCCAGGCCGCCGTTCGTGCCGTTGGCCAGCGTGATGCCGCCGATGGTGACGGTCTTGCCGGTGGCGGCGTTTTGATCGTCGAAGGTGGCCGAGGTGTCGTTCGCGATCAGAGTCTGTGTGCCGATGCGGCCAGTCAAGGTGTAGCCGGACAGCGTGGCGGCCGTCGTGCCGTCATAAGTCTTGTCGGCGATCGTTCCCACGAACGTCAACGGGGCCTTGCCGATGGTGCTGGTGGTGTTGTTCTGGTAAGCCACCAGGTAGTTGCCGCCGCCGTTGCCGTCGAGCACCGTCACGCCGGTGCTGGTGACGGTCTTGTTGCCCGCCCCGGCATTCGGATCGGTGAATGCGAAGGCGCCGCCGCTCAAGGAGTCGAGCGCGTTGCCGTTGCTGGCGTTTTGGTACAGCGTGCCCGAGACCACGGTCGCGGCGCCGGTGGCCGCCGTCGTGCCGTCGTAGGTCTTGACGACGTTGCCCGAGCCGATCGTGAGACCGGCCTTGTTGATGACGCTCGCGGTGTTGTCGGCATACGTGATGTGGTAATTGGCGCCGCCGTTGGAGTCGCTGATGGCCACGCCGCTCACGTTGACGGTCTTGCCGGCGCCGGCGTTGGCATCGGTAAAGGCGAACGTGCCGCCACCGGCGCTGTCGGTGCCGAAGAGATGCGTGCCGCCGGTGGCGATCGCGGAGCCGGGGGCGGTGAGGCTGCCGTCGTAGGTCTTGGTGACGGCACCGGTGGTCAAGATGAGCGGAGCCTGTGAGATGACGAGGTTGCCGCTGGAAAAGCTGATGGCGTAGTTGCCGTCGACGAGTCCCGAGGGCGTGATGAGGTAGGTGCCCGCATTGCGTGCGCCCTGCGAGCCGCCGCCATACACCAGCTGGCCGGTGAGATCGAGGGCGCTCTGGCCGTTGGCGAAACCGCTGTAGGTCACGCCGAAGCCGCCGCCGAACGGGACGCCACTGCCGAACGCGGTGCTGTCGTACGGCCGGGTGCCGCCGGTGGCGGTGACGACGAGGCCGGTGGTGGTAATGGTAAATGCCGTGGCGTTGCTACCCGCCTGCGCAAAGGTGTAGTTGGTGCTGCCGTTGAGGAGCGAGTAGCCGGCGCCGGTGATCGAGTATGGTCCGACGTTGGAGGCGGGCGTAGCCGGCGTCGTCCAAGTGGCGGGGCCGGCGCTGAGCACGGCGCTGGTATCGCCATTCACATAGCCGCCGATGGTGCCGGATAACACCGGGTTGGCAGCGCCATACAGGCGCGATGCGGCGGTGGCCGTGTACGTCAGCACGGCGGGCGTCACGGTATACGTGGGGCCGATGCCGGACGCCGTCAGGGTATAAGAGTTCGCAGCCGTGGTCAGGCCGCCGGTGTACTTGAGCGTGTAGGCGCTCGCATTCATCGAACTGCTGAGCGCCGTATAAGTCGCTGTGGCGCCGCTGGTGGTGTAGGCGGCCGTGCCGCCAGTGATGACATTGAGAGCACTGTCTTCGCCGTCGACGAAGCCGGTGAGCGCGTAGCCCAACGTGGCATTCGGCCCGCTGCCGTACACCTGCGAAGGCGTGCCGGTAAGGGTGGCGGTCACGGTCAGCGTGGGCGTGGCCGCGCTGTAGATGAAGCCGTCACCGGTGTTGGTCACCGAACCCGGGCTCTCGCTGGTATAGGTTTTGCCGTAGATGCGGAATGCCGACGTCAGGCCGCCCTTGATGGTGTGCGGCGCACCGGCCAGGTCGGGAGTGTCGCTGTACACCAGCCAGCGATGGCCGCTGCCGACGGCGAGCGCCAGTGCGCCCGCGGTGGAGTTGTTGAGGAAATTGCCCGCGCCTTCGGTGGATGCGAACACGTTGCCGGCGGAGGCGATGAGACTGCCGCCGCTGTTCAGGGTCAGGTTGCCGACCGCCTGCAGGATCAGGTCGCCGGCGGCGGTGCTGACAGCGCCGTTCACGGCGATGGCGATGGCGTCGTACACCTGCAGGCCCAAGCCCGCCGTCGATGCCGCCAGCGAGCCGATCGTGTTGAAGGTGTTGGTGAGGCTGACGGCCCCGCCCGCGCTTGCGGTCAACGCAGCGACGTTCAGCAGCGGAGCGCTCTGCGTCAGTCCGCCACCGCCGCCGGCCGTCAGGCTGACGTTGGCGCCGCCCGCGTTGAGGCCTGCGACGGAGAAACCGTTTGCGTCGACGTAGGTGATGGCGTTGTTGGCGCCCGACACGACGTTCAGTGTACTCACGTCATTGGCGACGTTGTTCAGCGTGACGGCGCCGGCGGCGGTGATGCTGAGCGCCGGGGTGATGATGGGTCCGGTCTGCGCGACGCCGCCGCCCTGCGCCGTGAGGGTCAGGCTCGTCGTGGCGAGCGAATTGCCCAGCGTGGTGAGGCCGGCGGCGGCGTTCGTCACGTTGACGATGTTGCCGCTCAGCAGGAGGGTGTTGAAATGATTGCCGATGTTCGTGAGTGTGACGCCGAGGCTGCCCGCGCCGGATGATTCCGCCGTGAAGCTCGCAATGCCCGCCACCGAGATGGATGTGTTGGCGCCCTGCCTGATGCCGGTCTGCACGTCGGGACCGCCGGTGGTGATGGTGGGCGCGCTGGCGCTCACCGAGATGCTGCCGGCGACATTGTTCGCGGCGTTGTTGAGGAGGATGGCGGTGCCGTGGATCGCCGAACCGGCGAAGCTTCGATCGGTGCGCTGGCTGATGACGGTCAGATTGCCCAGGTCGTTGCGGTCGCCGAGGGTGATGACTCCCGCCGAGGTCACTGCCGCCGTGCTGGTGCTCGGCAGCGTGGTGATGCCGCCGATGAAATTGCCCGCGCCGCCAAGCACGATGGCCGAGCCGGTGACCGTCACATTGCCGACCACCTGCAGGCTGGCGCCGGCCGCCTGCGATACGGGTTTGCCGGTCGCGGTCAGCACGTAGTCGCCGCCGACGAAGGTGTTGCCGATCGAGGTGGCGGCCGCCGCCGAATTGTCGAGGGTGACGTCGCCGGCCGCGACCGTCGTGGTCACGGACAGATTGCCGCCGATGGTCAGCGGCGCCGTCTGCGTGACCACGCCGCCGGAGTTCAGCGTGACGTTGCCGGTGGCCGCGAGCGCGCCGCTGAAGTTGAGGCCGCCGCTCGACGTGACGGCAAGATTCTTGGTGATGCTCGAGACGCCGAGATCGGTGGCCGCGGCTTCCGTCACGCCGACATTCCCGCCGGTCAAAAATAGCGTGCCGAAGGTATTGCCGGCGGTATTGAGCGTAATGTCGTGAGTGCCGGCATTGATCGTGGCCACGGCGCCGCCCAGGACCCAGGCAGCCGATTGAGTGATGTCCGCCGAATTGGTCAAGGTTACCGCGGACGGTGTGCCGTTGATGGCGACGGCGCCGAAGGCGTTGGCCGCGTTCGGCAAGTTGATCGCGGCCCCCGAGGAATACAGCGTCAGGGGACCCGAGGCGATCGAGCCGCCGCTTTGGGTGAGGCCGCCGCCGCCGTTCAAGGTGAGGGGCGTGGTGTGGAAGTTGATCGGACCGGCCACGTTGAGCGCGCCGGTGCCCGTGCCGCTGCCGATGGTGACGCTGGCCAGCGAGAGGTTGGGCAGGAAGCCGAGGTCGGCCGCCGTCACGCTGAGACTGCCGGGCGAAACGCCGGCGCCGCCGACGATGACGCCGCGGCCGGCGGAGTAGGGCTGCATCGCCACAGCGCCGGATCCCGTGATGGCGCCCGCGAACGTGATCTGGTCCGCCGTCAACGTCACGTTGATGGCGTTGAATGCGGCTGGATTGTTGATCGCCAGCGTGCCGGCGCCGGCGTTCAATGACAGCGTGGAACCCGATGGCACGACGTTGACCGGGCCGTTGAACGTGATGCCGTTGCCGCCGAGATCGCCCGTGACGGTGGTCGTGGCGTTGTAAATCTGAGGTCCGTTGATCGTGAGCGCCGGCAGCGTGACGCTGGAGGTGGCGGTCACCGTGAGGCCCGTCAGCGTGCTCTGCAAGTTGTTCAAACCGGCGACCGAGCCGCCGCCCAAGTTCAAGGTCAGCGTCTGGTTGCTGCCGACGGCACCGGCGAAGGTCAAGGCTCCGCCCGCGGTGTTGAGCGTCAGGTTGTTGTCCACCTGCAGCGCGCCGTCGAAATTGATGTTGTTGCCGCCGCTGGCGCCCGGACCGCTGCTGATGGTCGAGGCGCCCGACACCGTCACCTTCGTCGCGAAGTCGATGGGATCGTTGGTCGTGGAGAGGTTCACGCCGACGTTGATGGTGCCGCCGGCGGCGCTGGCCGTGACGGCATTGAAGGCAGACGCGTGAGCGATGAAGCTCACGTCGCCCGTGCCATTGGCATGGAGGCCGAGCGTGCCGGTGATGTTCGCGCTTTGCAGGACGGTGATGCCGTCGACGTGCAACCAGCCGGCCCCCGTCGTATTGAGACTGAGGCCTGCGGAACTGGTCATGCGCGACAATTCGCCGCCGGTGATCGTCATCTGACCGGGGATGGGGCCGTCGAGGCCGCCCAGGGCGATGTTGCGTCCGTTGCTCGCGGTGATGCTCATCAAGCCGCTGCCCGATGACAGGGTGCTGCTCCCTTGCAGATCGAGGTCCGCGGCGCGGATCGAGAGCGTATTGTTCGAGGCCGTCAGGGACACGCCGTCCAGGAGGATGAACGAGCCGGTGCCGTCGTTGTCGGAATCGGCCGTGAAGCTGATGGGGGCGCTCAGGGTGCGACTTTGATTGAGCGTGATGTTGCCGAGCGCGGTGTAAGTCTGGTTCAGATCGCCCACGGTGAAGATGTTCGGCAGCGTCAGATTGTTGCCGGTGTCGGTGATGCCGCTAAGCCGCGCGTTGCCGCCGACCACGCCGCCCAGCAACACGTTGCCGGTCCCCGCCGTGAGCGTCAATGTGTGTTGCCCGTCGACGGTGCTGGTGGCGCCCGCGAATGTGATGTCCCCGCCGCCGCCGGCGACGTTGAGATTTCCGCCCAGCGTCATGGGGCCGGTGAATGTGACGGTGCCGCCGGTGCTTGCCACAACGACGTTGCCGCCCACCGTGGTCGTGCCGGTCACGCCGATTGCGCCATTCGTCGTGCTGAGATTGCCGTTCAACGTGACGCCGCCCGCGATGTACGACTGCGCACCGGTGGTGGTCACCGCGGCCGCGACGATGGTGCCGCCGCTCGCCGTAAGAGATGTGGGTGCCGCCGAGCCGCCGACCGCTCCGACGAAGTGAAGGGCGCCGCCATTGGCATTCGCGGCGAGACTGAACGCGCCATTCACGCTGCCGCCGAAGGTCAAGCCCACACCGCTGAAACTGGTGTTGGCGCCGAGCGCCAAATTCTCGTTGTAGATTTGCGCGCCGGTGGTGGTCACGGCCGCGGTGTTCACGGCGACGCTGCCGGGGGCGTCGGTGGTGATGGCTGCAAGCGGCACGATGCCGCCGACCAGTGCCGCGAAGGTGGTGGTGCCGGAATCGTTGACGATGAGCGCATGCGCGCCGTCGAGGCTGCCGCCGAATTGAACGTTGACGCCGGTCAGAGTGGTGTCGGCGCCCAGCGTGACCGGATCGTGATACGTTTGCGCGGCGGTGGTGCGGACGCTGCCGCCGTTGATCGCGGTGCCGCCGCCCACGTCGGTGGTCAGGCTGGTCAGCGCCGTCGTCGTGCCCACGGCCGCGCCGAATGTGGTCGCGCCGCTGCCGGCGTTCACGGTCAGCGCCTCGGCGCCATCGATCGTGCCCATGAAGTTGACGGGCGCATTGTGGGCGGCAACGGTGATCGCGCCGGTGGCGAGGGTCACCGGGCTGTTGAAATCGATTTGCCCAGTGGCGGGAGCGGCGTTGCTGCCGACGGCTCCGTTGAGCGTGATACCGCCGGGTGCGGTGAAGCTCATCGGTCCGGCGACGGCGAGGCCGGTGCCGGGCAGGCTCAGGGTCTGCGCCGTCACGGTCAAGGCGGTCAGATTCGAGGATGTGCCGATCTGGTCGAGTCCGATGACGGTGCCCGCTGCGCCGGCGAGGGCATTGAGAGCGAGGTTGTGCGCGCCGGCGACGGCGGCCGAAAAGGTGATGTCGCCGCCGTTGGATGCCACGCTCACCGGTCCGCCGATCAACGTCAGGCCGCCGCTGAAGGTGATGCCGTCGTAGCCGCTGATGATGTTTCCGGCGCCGCCGCCGCTGGTCACGAGGCCGCCGAAGGCCGAGCCCACGCTGCCGTTGCCGAGGGTGACGTCGTCGTTGAACGTGACGGCGCCGGCGGCGGTGAGGCCCGAGCGGGTCTGGACGGTGCTGCTGAAAGTGGCCGCGCCCGTGCCCTGGAGGATGAGCGCAGCGCCCACGCTGTCGCCCACGGACACGCCGCTGCCGACGGCGCCGCTGAAGGTCTTGAGGCCGCTGCCCGTGGCAATGGTCAGGTCATGGCTGCCGTCGATGGTGCTGCTGAACACCACGGCGGAATTGCTGCTGGTGACGACGGAAGCCGCGCTCACCGAGACCGGGCTCGCGAATGTAATCGCGCCCGTGGCGGTGCTGGTGACGTTACCGCCCAGAAAGATGCTGCTGCCGTTGGTCGCCGTGTAGGTCTGCGGACCGGCGATCGACAGACCCGCCGCCGGGATGGTCGGGTTCAAAGCCGTTACGCTGAGGCTCGTGAGGTTCGCACCCATGTGGTCGAGGCCGGTCAGAGCGGCCGAACCGGAATCCAAAGCCAGGGCATAGGGGCCCGAGACGGTGGTCGAATTCGTGAAGGATAACGGCGAATCGTTGGAAGTGATGACGGTCGAACCCGCCTGCAGCAGCACGCCGCCCTGAAAGGTCATTCCATTGTAGCCGGAGAGATTCATGCCGCCGGCCTTGCCCAGCGTCACCAGGCCGGTGAAGACCGATGCGGAGCCGCCGTTGAGGAGTGTCACCGTGTCGCCGAACGTCACCGGACCGGTGATTGCCAGCCCGTTGTTGGCGCTGAGAGTGGACATGAACGTGGCGCCGCCGGAGCTCAAGGTGAGCGCGGCGCCGGCGTTGCTGATAGTGCCTACTGCGCTGACGGCGCCCGTGAAAACCACCAAGCCGCCGCCGGCATCGACGGTAAACTGGTTCGCGCCGCCCGCGACCGTGCTCGTGAAGTTGATGGGCGAATTCGTCGATTGGACGGTGAGATTCGTACTGAGTGTGACCGGGCTCATGAAGTTGACGGCGCCGGCGGCAGTGCTGGTGAGGCCGGCCGTCAGCGTGATCCCGGCGCCGCCGGCGGTGTAGGTTTGCGCGCCGGCAATGCTCAAACTCGGCAGCGACAGAGGAGCTCCGGTCGACACGGTGAGCGCCGAACTGCCGGCGTACACGCCCGCCAGGCCGGTCACGGTGCCGCCGACGGACGCGAGCGTTACGTTGTGCGCGCCCACGGTCACGCCGTTGGCGATACCGACCACGCCGACGGCGAAGTCGCCCGCGTTGGTGAAACTCAGATCGCCGCCCGAGCGGGTCGCCGCCAGAGTAGCCACATTGTTGCCGGTGTTGGTGAGTGTCACACTGCCCGCGCCGATCAATGCCAGCGACGGCGCGCTGATGGCCGTGGCGGCCAACTGCGTGATCGCTCCGGCCGCGGTGACCGTCAGTGCACCCCCGGCGGCGACGGTCGAGGCGCCCAGAATGATGCCGCTGACATCCTTGATGTCGGCATTCGATGCGGACGCGATGCTGACGGTGCCCAAGTTGTTTGACGCGTCCAGCACGATCGGATTGGCGCTGCCCGCGGTGAGCGTCGTCGTCCCCAGGACGCTCCAGGCGCCGCCGTCGGTGATGCCGAGCGTATTGTTCTCGGTGACCGTGGCGTTCGCCGCGGTCAATTTCAAATCGCCGAGCTGGTTCAAGGGCTGCGACAGCAGAATATCGTGAGCGGCGCCCGAGTTGAGCGTGAAGAGTATGCCCGGCTGCACCCAGGCGGAGGCCTGCGTGATGTCGGCGGCGGCGGCGATGGTGACGCCATTCGCCGGCGTGCCGGGAATGGCGATGGGTCCAAAGACGTTCCCCGTGACGGGGAGTGAAATCCCGAAGCCGGTGGCGGCCGAGACATCCAGTGTCGTGACACCGGTGGTGTGCCACGGGTTGACGCCCTGGAGGATGTTGCCGTTCTCGGTGATGCTGACCACGCCGCCGGTGATGGTCAGGGCTCCCACGAGGTTGGCTGCCGATGTCATGGTGACGGCGTTGCTACCCGCATTCAAGGTGACCGGCACGCCGGGCAATATCCAAGGGCTGCCCTGGGTGATCGCATCATTCTCGGCGATCGTCACCCCGGTGGTGGTTCCGCTGCCGGTGGCGACATTGATGTTGCCCATGACGTTGGCGGCATTGGGCAGGTTGATGAGGAAAGTTTGCGCGTTGAGGGTGACGGGCGCCGTGCCGACGATCCAGGGACCGTTCTGCGTGATGTCCTGGTCGTCGGTAATCAACACCGAAGCGAGCGCGCCGGCCCCGGTGGTGCCGAGGGAGATCGGCCCGATCCTGTTGGTGAGGTTGGCAAGCGCGATCGTACCCGTGCCCGCCGGGTTATTGACGACCAGATTGGTCGTGCCGGTGGCCCAGCCGCTGTCTTGAGCACCCACGCCGGCGCCGTCCCAGTTCGTGAGGCTGGGGCCGTCGGCAATCCTGCCGCTCTCGGTGATGGTGACGGTATTGCCCTTCAGGTACAGCGCGCCCAGGAGATTGGCGCCATTGCCGAGCGTGATGTTGCCGAGACCGATGGTACCGCCGGTGTCGTAGGCGACCAGCTTGACGATGTCCGCGCCCGTGCTCCAGGCGCCGGCCGAGCCTACGTCCGTGATGGCATCGGCGGTAGCGGTGTTCTTCGCATAAATCGTGATGGTCGAGGGAAGTGAGTTGGTGGTGCCCGCGGTGGCCGTGACCTGCAGCGGCCCGAGCACGTTGGCGGGGTTGTTGAGCACGACGGAGAAGCTTCCGGAATTGAGCGTCGTGGCGCCGTCCACCGACCACGCGCCGCCCTGGGTCAAGCCGGGGAACCCGGTCGCGCCGTTGCCGTTGTTGGTCACGGACACCGCGCCGGCGCCGGCAGCAAAATTCAGCTGTGTGAGAATCAGCGGCCCCAGGTCGTTGTTGGCCTGGGTCAGTGTGATGGCCTGATTGTTCGTCGTCGTGAGCGAGATGGTATTGGTGTCGGTCCAGGCCGAGGCTTGTGCTATCACGGCGTTTTCCTGGAGAGTCACGAGGCCACCGCCCGTGATTGCGAGCGGACCGAACACGTTGCTTGCTTCAGGCAGCGTGATGCCGTCCTTGAAGTTATTGAACGTCGTGGTGCCGTTGTTCGTCATGGTAACGGCGCTGCCCGCGACCTGGGTCAGCGTGTTTCCGGTTGTCAGGTTGTTGAACGAAATCGCGGACAGCGTTCCTGCAATGGTCGAATTACCGAGAATGACGCCGACCGCCGGGCTCAGGGTGACGTTGCGCCCATGTGCAATCGAAACAGCTCCCACCAACGTGTCGTCGTTGAGCAGGGTAATGTCATGCGTGAGGCCGGCGTCCAGGGTGGTGGTTCCGGTGACCTGGAGTCGAGCATTGTTCGCATTGCCGACTGCCGTATCGGTGATGTTGCCGCCGGCAGCGATGTTCAGATTGCCATACACGACTTGGTTGTAGCCCTGGCCGTCCAGGACCATGCCGGTCGCATCGACGATGGTCGCATTGCGGCTGTTGAT
>JAXDQI010000031.1:0-27724 GCA_034667965.1 Gammaproteobacteria bacterium | reverse complement strand
CGGCCTCCTCTTCGGTGAATCGGGGATTTGTATATCCATCGACAAATCCAGCATCTTCCCGTTCGACAGCGTTCGCCGCACGAAGACGACATCGTTGATCGCCGTAAGCCTGGTCCTACCGCATGCGATCTGGTCCTTTGGATTGGGCCGAATCACGACGCTGGTGCTCGTGTCGCTTGCTGCAACGGTTGACGCCATGGCCGGCTTCGGCAGCAAGCCGATCCAAAAGAGAATCGGAAGCAAGCCGTGCATCGGCTTGATGAAGGGACACTCCGATATTGAACCCGGCGCCGTTGCGTCAGCGAAGCCCTGGGCCGGCAGAAGCGCGGCGCTGAGGCCGCATAACAGCAGGAGACTTATCTTGAAAGCGTGTTTGCTCAATTTCGAGCCTCTTGTTCTGTCATGGGCGCTTCGCCGCGATGAGTACTTACAATAGGCTATCGTCATATTGACGTATCGTCAATATTGAGGCAAACCGGCGGGCCGTTGCAGGCTTATAGCCATGCGCTATCGTCCCCATTCAGACATTCAATTGGGAACGGCATCATCGATGACGCATTCTCCTCCCCAGCAGCCAATTTCGGAGGGGAGCATGAACAAGTCAGACGGGGTATGGTCGTCGCGCAGGACGGCGCTGTTCATTCTCGCGCTCGCCGCTTGCGGCGCGCCGGCCGTTGCCGGGGAACGCGCAACTGCGCCGCATGGCGCCCTACCGATGCCGCAACAGCAGCAGCGCTTGGATCAACTGATCCCCGGTTTGACCACGCCCCCACCGGGCATCGACCCGACGGCCTGGACGAGCATCTATGTACCCGCGGGCAACGAATTGACCGCGGACCGCATCGCGTTGGGCCGCAAGCTCTATTTTGATACCCACTTGTCAAAAGACCGTACGCTGGCCTGCGCCACCTGCCACGACGTCAGCCGGGGCTTCACCGACCACCGCAGCGTATCGGAAGGGATCGGCGATCATCTCGGCAAACGCAGCGCGCCGACGACGATGAATGCGGCGCTCCTGCAGACCCAGTTCTGGGACGGCCGCTCGCCGTCGCTGGAGGAACAGGCCAAGCTGCCGATCCTCAACCCCATCGAAATGGGCCATTCTGACTCCGCCAGCGCGATGGCGGCCGTACAATCCGATCCGTCTTACCAGGGTCTGTTCCAGAAAGCCTACGGGCGCGCGCCGAATTACGACGATCTCGGCCGCGCCCTCGCCAGCTTTGAGCGCACCCTGATCTTTCTGAACGCGCCGTTCGACCGTTTCTCCGCCGGCGACCCCAGGGCTCTACCGCCCGCCGCGCAGCGCGGCCTTGCGCTATTCAACGGCAAGGCGCGCTGCGTCAGCTGCCATATGATCAATTCCTCCAACCCGCTCGGTACCGACAACCTCTTCCACAACATCGGCGTATCGGCCCGCACGAAAAATTTCGAGGCGCTGGCGGGGCAGGCGCTCGGTGTGCTGAGCCAGGCCGACAACAGCCAAGCGCTGGACAAGCTGGCCATCGAAACCGATATGTCGGAGCTCGGGAGATTCCTCGTCAGCAAGAGACGCCAGGACATCGGCGCGTTCAAGACCGAACAGCTGCGCAATGTGGGACTCACCGCGCCGTACATGCATGACGGCTCCTTGCATACCCTGTGGGACGTGATGGACCACTACAACAAGGGCGGCGAGACGAATGCCTACCTGGACGGAGGCATCGAGCCGCTGAACCTGAGCGAGGACGAGATCAACGATGTGGTCGCGTTTCTGTTCGCCCTGACCGATACGCGATTCGCCGCACAGAACGAAGCGGCGTTGCGGGAGCAGCAGGCCATCGCCGCCAAGACCCGGCCGTTCCGCGACAACGCGTTGGCGCATCGGGAAATGCTGCCCTTTGAACAGCGGGTGATCGGCCCGGCGGGCCTCAAGTAATACGGAGCTGGATCATGAATGACACCACAAAAATACCCCACATCAAGAGCGTCGAGACACGGTATCAGGAGGAGCGCGAGACGCTGTTCCGCGGGCTGCACAGTCTCGACCGCCGCAGCTTCCTGAAGGTATCCACGGGCGCCGCGGCCGCGGCGGTGGCTGCGGGAGTGTCCAATCACTTTCACAGCTTCCTGCCGGTCAATGTGGCCTATGCCGCGGAAGGCGGGCGGTCCCAGGGCTTCACGTTCGCCTATATCTCGGATTCGCATCTGTACGTCAAAAGGACCAATGAGCGCTTCGTGCGACAGTTGCTGCGCGCGGTCGATGACGTCAACAAGCTCGATCCGCAGCCGGACTTCGTATTCTATGGCGGCGACCTGGCGCAGCTGGGACGCAAGGAAGAACTGGATTTGGGCGCGCAGATATTGAAGAGCGTCAAGGCGCCGGTGCACATGATGGTCGGCGAACACGACTGGTATTTCGACATGGGCCACCGTTGGAATGAACTATTCGGTGCGCAAACCTACAGCTTCGATCACAAGGGTGTGCATTTCGTCGTGCTGATGAGCGTGCAGGAAAAAGATTTCTGGAGCGTGCGCGGCATGAGCCCGGCGGAGCGCATGCATACCGTGGCGGGCCTCGATAATGCCGTACAAAGCGCGTTCGAAGTAGGGGCGCCGCAGCGCGAGTGGCTGCGAAAGGATCTGGAGAAGGTGCCGACATCGACGCCGATCATCGTCTTCTCGCATTCGCCGCTTTACAAGCTGTATCGTCCTTGGAATTTTTGGACCGACGACGCCGAGGATGTGCAGGCGGTACTGCAGCGCTTTGATCGGGTTACGGTGCTGCACGGACATACCCATCAGGTCCTGACCAATCGAATCGGCAATATCCAGTTCCATGGCATGCTATCCACCGCCTGGCCTTGGCCCTATGCCCCGCAGGGATTGCCGGCACTGACGGTGCAGATGAATCGCCCCAATCCCTTCGACTCGAATGACGGCCTGGGGGACGGCACGGTCACGGTGCACCCCGACGGTCTCGTCGACAAGCTGTACAACCTGTGGAACCGCGATCCCATGCAGGTAAAAGCCAGCTATTTGAGCAGCGGCGGCAAAAGCGATACGCCCGTCGCACCCACCCTCGCCAGCTATTGATCGGATCCGATTGGAGCACCCCATGAACCACCCCAGTTTACTAGCACTGATCTTGCTGGCGTCGATGCTGGCCGCCAAGGCCGACAGCCAGAACGCGGCACCCCAGCCGTCGTCACCGGCAGCGGATTCCGGCGGCAAGACCGTCAAGCTGTGCGACAACAAGACGACGGTGCGGGTGGCAAGCGACGCGCCCAAGACCCGCGCCGAGGGCCAGAAGATTTCCGATTCCCTGATGGCGCAATGGAAGGCAACCAATCCGGACAACAACTGGGTGCAGGGAGAGGTCGAGGCCCACCAAGTCGTGACCCCCGCGGACAATTCCAAACTGGTCGGCACCGGCCAGTCCTCCACCTATGGAGCCGTGACGCAACAGGACGTGCAGGTGTGGAAAAACGAAACCTATAAAACGGCGGTGTACGGCTCGAAGGTATTCCATAGCGGCGACGAGCTCGGCAGCGAGATCGCCGTGTCCTGCGACATGTGCCATCCAAGAGCAGCCAACACGCATCCCGAATCCTACCCGAAATTCCAGCCGCAGCTGGGCCGCGTGGCGCTGCTTCGCGACATGATCAACTGGTGCATCGAGCACCCGGTGCGAGGCAAGGTGCTGGCTCCCGACGATCCCAAGATGCGGGCACTGGAAGCCTATATCATTGCCCAACGCAAGGGTGTGCCCCTGGATTATGGCAAGCGCTGATTGCGGGTGCGCAAATCGCTTCCTTCGCTCAAAACGGAGTGGGTGCCGCGCGGCGGGTTGTTCCGCACCAACTCGCCGAGCAGCGCAAGGTCGTGCGCTTTCGGGTAGCCGCGGCGCCAGACCAGGCCAATTCGGCGGCTCGCGTTGGGAGCTCGCAACGGCCGGATGACGAATGATGGCTCCGGCCCCTGCGGCGGACGCGCCGCGAGCGCCGGCAACAGAGTGCAGCCAAATCCTGCGGCAACCAGCTGACAAATCGTCTCCAGACTCGCGGCGCGGAAGTCGTCGAGGCCCTCCTCCTCGGCGGCGACGCGCCCGCAAGCGGCCAACGCCTGACCGCGCAGGCAGTGACCATCGGCCAACAGCAGCATGGGCTCGTCGCGCAAATCGTCTTCAGTGACGGTTCGCAATCCTGCCAAGGGATGGCCCGCGGGACAGGCAAACCAGAACGGCTCATCGAACAGCGGTAGTTCCTCGAATTCTTCACCGTCCAGCGGCAGCGCCAGAAGTGCGGCATCAATATGATAATTCTGAAGCCGCTCCAGCAGGTGTTGGGTGAGATCTTCGTGCACGACCAGTTGCAAGCTCGCGTAACGCTCCTTGGTGAGGGGGAGCAGCCATGGCAGGAAATACGGCGCCAGCGACGGAATGACGCCCAAGTTCAGCGGCCCGGCCAACGGCCCGCGGGGCTTCCGCGTCGAAGACAGCAGGATGTCGACCTCCGCCACGATCCGGCGCGCCTTTTCAACCACCTCCTGCCCTACCGCGGTAAGTGCGAATGATTTTGCATTGCGCTCGATGAGCGTGGCCCCAAGATATTCCTCGAGCTTGCGGATCTGATTGCTCAAGGTGGGTTGGGAGACATGGCAGTCCTCGGCGGCGCGGCCGAAATGCGCGCGGTTCGCCAATGCCACCAGATAGCGCAGTTCCCTGATTGTCATTGCCATGATCATCGCCGTTGTGACCGGCGAATTCCAGGCCGAAAGTCACCGCGTCGTGGTCGGCGCACCGTCCGCCGGAAGTCGCGTCGATCGAACTATTTGGGCCGACTTTGCAGCTGGTGGTATTTGAATAGCTTGCGGGCCTCATCCAATCTCAGCCCCGAGCGCACCGCGTCGCGTATGAGGCTTTCGGTGGTCTCAATGTGCTCGGCTGCGTCGAGAACTCGATCCTCATGATTCTTCGGTATGATCACGACGCCGTCGGCGTCGCCACGCACAATGTCGCCCGGACATACGCGTGCGCCCCCGACATTGACCGGTACCTGGCTGGCTTCGACTTGTACGCGGTCCTTCCCCGTTCGCATCCAATGTCCGCGGCTGTAGACCGGATACCGCAGCGAACGACTCAGCGCCACGTCGCGACACATGCCATCGATCACCGTGCCGGCAACTCCGCGCCGATTGGCGATCTCCGTAAGGATGTCGCCCCAAACCGTGGTGTCGTCGCTGCCGCCATTGTCCAGGATTATGACGGCGCCCGCCGGAACATCGTCAATGTAATCGCCGATGGTCCCCGGCGGATTGGCCGCCGGACCGTATCGTACCGTGTAGGCGCGTCCGGCGAGGCGAAACGCCGGATCCAGTGGTTTGATGAGGTGGCACTGGCCGGCGATTCCATGCCGGTCAAGGGCATCGCTGAGCGTGGCCGTATCGATCTTGGCCGCGCGATCGACATTGATATCGATATCCATTGCATCGTGCCGCATGACTCGTCCCTTCGACCTGTGTTCATAGTGCCGCTGTCGCCGTCGTATTCGACGCTTCCGCGCGCGCCGCGTCGCGTATGTATTATGAACAACGGACCGAATAAGGTATTGCACTACAGAGCCATCACCACCGTGCGGCGTCGCTCTCAATGACGAGCGGCACGATCGGGCGCGATCGGACGCGTTTGTGGTGTTTACCTCACATTCACACTTGCGGCGGCGGAATAGAATGGTCATCTCAATGATCCGAGAACTATCCTCACTTCGGACACCGGACCGCAGCTCCCCGTTTGCGATCATATGGATGTTCGCGGCCATCGTTCTCTGTCTTTTGATGCTCGCCAATTTCAGCTTTGAGCTCCTGTCATCGATGCGTGGGTATGTCGGCGGGGAGAGCTTGTGGTCGAAATCCCAGAAAGACGCCGTCTTTCATTTACAAAAGTTCGCCGGCAATCACGACCCGGAGGATCTACGGCAATTTCGCACCGACATCGCCATCCCATTGGGCGATCATGACGCTCGAATCGAGATGAACAAGCTGAAGCCGGACATGGAAAAAATACGGCAGTCCTTTCTTCGCGGCGGGATTCATCCCGACGACATCGACGGCATGTTCAATCTGTACCGGCGATTCGAGTGGGTCAGTTTCATGCAGCGTGCGATCCACTCCTGGGAAGCGGGCGACTTCTACATCGCGCGGCTCGAAGAGGCCGGAACGCTGCTGCAGCTCGAGATGGCGTCTCCCGCACCCAGTTCCAAGAGGATTCAAGCGATTCTGGCCGAGGTCTCCGGGATCAACGATAAGCTTACCCTCATCGAAAACCAATTCGTTGCCGCCATAAGCGACGCGTCCCGCCTGACCTACCGATTGCTCCAGAGAATCATGTTTGCCGCAACCCCCGCACTTCTGTTGCTTGGAATCGCGTTATCGCTGCGCATCCTTCAACAAAGGAGGCGTATGGAGGACCGCGTCAATCACATGGCCTTTCATGACGAACTTACATCGTTGCCCAATCGACTGATGTTGAGCCAGCGCCTTGATCAAGCCCTGAGCCGGCAACGGCGGGCCGGAACGCAACTCGCGATTCTTTTTTTGGATCTGGACCGCTTCAAGGTGATCAACGATTCGTTGGGGCACGAAATCGGAGACGTCTTGTTGCGCCAGGTTGCCGAACGCCTGCGCGCCCAGTCACGGGAGGGCGACACGGTCGCTCGCATGGGCGGTGACGAGTTCGTGGTGTTGATCGAAAATCACGAGAACCTGGCGGATATCGCCACGCGCGCTCAACGCCTGGTCGAGGAATTGAGCGCCCCCTATATACTGGGGAGCAAGGATTGCCACGTCACGGTAAGCATAGGCATAAGCGTCTTCCCTGCTGACGGCAGCGATGCGCCGGCACTGCTCAAGGCCGCCGATGTGGCCATGTACCGGGCCAAGGATACCGGGCGGAACAACTACCTGTTTTACTCGGCTGCGATGAACGTACACACCGTGGAACGACTCGAGTTGGAGTCGGATCTCAGACACGCCCTGGAGAGGCGGGAATTCCTTCTGTACTATCAGCCGAAAGTGGAAGTCGCAACCGGTTTGATTACCGGGACAGAGGCGCTCCTGCGTTGGAAACACCCGCGTCGCGGGCTTGTGTCGCCAATGGAATTTATTCCTCTTGCCGAAGAGACCGGGCTGATCGTTCCCATCGGCGAATGGGTGCTTGCCACTGCATGTGCGCAAACCAGGGCGTGGCAGGATCAGGGGCTCTCCAATTTGGATGTCGCCGTCAATCTTTCGGCGCGCCAATTTTCCGATCCGATGCTCCTTCCGAAGCTGACGCAGATCATAAGCGACAGTGGGCTCGATCCGCTGAATCTCGAGCTGGAAATCACCGAGAGTTTGGTCATGTCGCACGGGGCAACGGTCGTGGCCGTACTCCAGAAACTGAAGGCGATCGGTGTGCGGATTGCCATCGATGACTTCGGAACGGGCTATTCATCGCTCGCCTACCTCAAGCGCTTTCCAATCGATACGATCAAAGTGGATCGCTCATTCATCCGGGATATCCCCGCCGACCCCGGTGACAAACAAATCACCCGCGCGATAATCGCAATGGCCCATAGCCTCCGGCTCAGAGTGGTCGCCGAAGGGGTGGAAACCGCGGCTCAGCTGAAGTTCTTGCGGAATCTGCGGTGTGACACGGTCCAGGGATATTTCCTGCACCGGCCGCTGCCCGAAGCGGAAGTGGCGGATGTACTCAAACTCAATCGGGCGCACCGCGACGGACTTGTACCGGTCTATGCCTGATTGGCCTGTCGTGCTAGCGTTGGTGCACGAGTAGACGCTCGATCGGCACTTCACTCAAGTACTTCTCGAGACACGATTGCAGGCGCATTCGATCGACCGGCTTGGTGAGGTAGTCGTCCATGCCGGCCGCCTTGCACTTGAGGTCATCATCCTTCATCGCATGTGCCGTCAATGCCACGATAGGGATGTGCCGCGTGCCTCGCTCGCGGTTGCGAATCTCCCTGGTAGCCTCGTACCCGTCGAGTTCCGGCATCTGGCAGTCCATCAGGATCAAGTCATAGTGACCTGATTCCCATGCGGCCACCGCTGCGCGACCATTCCTTACGGCATCGACCTGGAAGCCCATTGTCCGGAGCACGCGGGTGGCGACTTTTTCATTGACCACGTTGTCTTCAGCCAACAGGATACGGCGCCTTTGGCCGGCAAACGGCGCGCTGCGGTCCTGCCGCATCGCGATAGCGTCGACCGGATCCGCCGTGGAATTGGCGAATCGGGCCGTGAACCAGAATGTTGAGCCGACTCCTTCACGACTCTCAACCCCCGCCTCGCCGCCCATCATTTCAGCCAGCCGCTTGACGATGGAGAGGCCAAGCCCGGTGCCGCCAAATCGCCGCGTCGTCGAGGTATCCAGCTGCGAGAACGGCTTGAATAATGCGTGCAGCCCCCCCTCGGGTACTCCGATACCGGTGTCGCGAACCTCGAAACGCAGCGTCCCACCCTCGAGATCTTGTGCAGCGACGCGGACGCTCAGCGCCACTTCGCCTCGTTGCGTGAATTTGACGGCATTAGCGCATAAATTGACCAGCACTTGGCGGAGGCGCCCCGCATCTCCCTGCACGAACTCCGGAACAGCCGGATCGACGCAGGCGGTGATTTCCAGATTCTTGGCGCGCGCCTGAATCGCCATGAGGCGCACCACCTCTTGCTGCAGATCGCGCACGTCGACACGTCCCACGTTGAGTTCGAGTTTGCCGGCTTCAATCTTGGAAAAGTCGAGTATATCGTTGATCACCGCCAACAATGCCCGTGCACTGTCGCGAATCGTCTCCGCATGGTCGCGTTGCTCATCGCCGAGCGGCGCCTCGAGCAACAAGTCGGTCATGCCGATCACTCCATTCATGGGGGTACGAATCTCATGACTCATATTGGCGAGAAATTCGCTCTTCGCTTGATTCGCCACCTGCGCCGCCCGCGCCATGTCGGTGGCGCGTTCCGTGGCCTCCAGCAACTGTTGATTGAGCGCCGCGAGGCGGGTATTGCCGGCCTCGAGCTCCCGCGAGCGCTCGACCAGGTGTTGTTCGGCTGTCACGAGCCGATCGTGTTCCAGCAGCGAGAGGTTCTGTCGCAGCGCCGCCAGAACGACGACCAAGGCCGCACCGCCGAACGTCGCGAATTTCACCGACGCCAATACGTTCGGCAATATCAGGACCACCGCCACGCTGACGACGGCCGTACCGACGACGAACAGGGGGATTAGACGCAGCACCGCTTCGCAGCGCCGCTGCCACGACGGGTCGCTTCGGACTTCTGTGCGCCATACGAATGCCCCGTAGCCCATTCCCAGCGCTACGATCGAGAATACGAGATTGAGCCAGGAGCCGCTCCCCTCGGATTCATGTACGACATCTAAATTCCATACCATCCACAAGCCGCCGTTCAGCGCCACGGCAAATACGAACAGCGCCCAACGATGGTCGAACCTCCATCGCAGGGTGGGAGCGAGAGCGGCGGCCAGACAGCCCGGCGTCAGTAAACAGATGGGATAGACCACCAACAGGGTCAGGTCCCATAGGGTCATCGCCTCCCGCCGCGGCAGGTACAGGTCCAATGTCAGGGTCAAAATCACCAGGCCCAGCGCGGTAACATCGAGCAGGAACGGACGGCTCCGGAGAGGAGAGTTCGGCCGCAGATCGGCGGTCAGGCCTAGAACGCAACACGGACCCAGCGCCAGAAACAGAGGATCGGAAAGAGTGGGAAGAGAGTTCCAGGGCGAGGTGGCTTGTAGGTCGTACACCACCTGCCCCAGCGCGCTGAAGGTGAGTCCGTAGGCAATCCGACGGCGCGCGTTACGCACGTGTCCGTCCGAACAGCGAACCCCGAGCCACGCGAGTGCCGCCGCGGCAATGTAGGCGACGGACCAATGCAGACAGTCGAGAAAGTGCGCAGTGACTGAATTGCTGCTGCAGCGTGCGCCTACGAAGGCGACCGTCACCCCCATGCCTGCGCCGATCAATACCCGCAACGCCTGGCGGCCCGTGTTGGCGTCGGATGCACGTGGCCCGCCAAGGAGGGGAAGGATTGCGGAATCCTGGGCGGGTCTCATCGGTGAACCTCTTGGGAAACGTCGCCCAACACGGAAAACGTGATATTCCCTGTGACGGCAGCAAAGCGCGGAACTTGAGGATCGCAGGGGCTTGCGGGTCGGATACCATGGTCTTGCCTGCCGCCACTCAAAGGATGTCCAAACATGAGCGCTTATCTTGGTGATCCACGCGTGCTCTTTGCCGCGGAACGCACGCTGCTGGCATGGCAGCGCACCGCGATTGCACTGATGGGATTCGGCTTCGTCGTCGAGCGGTTCGGACTGTTCCTCCAGATGGTACTGCACCAGTCCGCCGGCGGATCTCAGCGCGCGTTTTCGCTTGGACTCGGCGTGGTTCTTCTCATCCTTGGCGCGGTGGTGGCGTTGATCTCCGCTCGTCAGTTTCGACAGGTGGTCAAGGCGCTGAACCCAGCGGTCGTGCCGCCAGGGTACTGGACCAACGTGGGAGTGGTTCTCAATCTCACCCTCGCCCTCATTTCATTGCTGCTGGCCGTACATTTCCTGGCCGGCGTAGGCCCATAGCCGCGTAGCGACACGCTTGCCGGCTCAACGTGTGGGCTCATCCAGGGCCGCTAAAAATGCCGCATCGAGCGAGCTGGCCCCGGTGCGCCGGCGCAGCTCCTCCGCGCCGCCTACATAGCGGATTTCGCCCTGATGAAGCAGCGCGAAAGAATCGCAAAGCTCTTCAATGTCGGCGAGAGAATGAGAGCTGAAGAACACGGTGGCGCCGCGTCGATGCGCAACCTTGATTTCCGCCTTCAGGTAGGCGCGCGCGCGCGGATCCAGGCCGCTCATCGGTTCGTCAAGGACGAGCAGGTCGCGGTTCGACAGAAGCACTGCGGCAATGCCGAGCTTCTGGCCGGATCCTTTGGAGTAGGAACCTACGGGTTTGGCGAGATAGCGGGGATCAAGATCGATGGCGGAGACTGCCGCCTCGATGCGCTGATTGTCGGGCGCTGCGCCGTAAAGGCGCGACATCATTTGAAGATACTCCAGACCGGTCAAATACGAAGGTGGGATGAAGCGCTCCGGCAAATAGGCCAGTGGGCGGCGCGCGATCGCATTGGTGGCCGTCACGGAGAAAATGCGCACGTCGCCCGAGTCGGGAAACGTGAAGTTGAGCAGAGACTTGATGAGCGTAGTCTTGCCCGCGCCGTTCAAGCCAACCAGGCCAAAGATGCAGCTTTCGGGTACGGCAAACGTGACGGCGCTGAGGGCCGACTGCGCCCCAAAGCGCTTGCTGACTCGATCAAATTCTATTGCGTTCGCCATGCGCACCCTACTCCCCCGCCGACCCTCGTCGATACTGCCTGAATCATAGCGCTTCCCGGAAGGGGCTCGCGGCCCGCGGGAAGAGTGACGGCGTTCTCGCTGCAATTGTTAAGTTGGCTGGATGCCGGCCGACAACACTCTGTGGATCGGACCTGGAGAGTCTTTATGGTCGAGCGAGAGCATGGAATTGCTTCGCATATGCACAATATGTGGACAATGTCGCCGTACAAGGCGATTTACGCGAAGCGGACGCCTACAGGCGGGGTATGCCTGCGTGTCGCTCTCACTCTCACGGCAGTCGCCCTGGCGGGTTGCGCAAACTGGGCGCACCGCGCAGCGTCCCCCGTGACGGCTTCGGCCCCAGCGACCTCGAACGATGCGCCGTTGCAGCCAAACGCGACGCCCCTCATGCCGCCTACGCCACGGCAAACCGGCAAGACCGATACCTTCAACATCACCGTCAACGAGGTCCCGGTCGCCGACGTGCTGTTCGAGCTGGCCCGCGACGCCAAAGTCAGCCTCGATATCAGTCCGACCGTCACTGGAACGATCACTCTCATCGCCGTCGACCAAACATTACACCAGATCCTCAATCGCATCGCCGACCAGGTCGATATGCGGTACGAATTCACAGGGTCGACCATCGTCGTCAGATCCGACACGCCGGTCGAGCGCATATACAAGATCGACTACGTCAATATCGAGCGCGAGGCCAAGGCTGCAAGCAATATCGCCACGCAGATTCAGGCTTCCAGCGGCGCGGTATCGAGCGGCGGCGGCGGCGGCGCTGAATCCAGCAACAATAACTCGACATCCGCGTTGACCAGCCTCTCGCGGAACCAGTTCTGGACGACCCTGATTGCCAATGTGAAGGCACTGGTCAACGACACCGGAGGGCCGACCGGTATGAACAGCGGCGGCGCAAACAGCGCAGCGCAGCTGCCGGCACCCGTAGCGGCGCCAACTGCCGCCCCGGGCGCAGCGCCTGCCAACGCGCGCTCGGAGGCTGCCGGTGCGGGCCCGGCGCCGCGCGCGGCGAATTCGGTACCCAGCACGGTCGGGGCCAAGCTGCCCAGCCTGGTCATTGCAAACCCCGAGACCGGATTGCTGGTGGTCCGAGCGACCGCTCGCCAACACGAAAGGGTGCAGGAATTCTTGGACGTCGTGCTCCGGTCGGCGCGCCGCCAGGTATTGATCGAAGCCACCATCGCCGAGGTGCAACTCTCGGATCAATATCAGCAAGGCATCAACTGGCAAAAGTTCGGTGGAGGCGCAGTCTCCGCCGTACAGCAACCGCTCGGCCCGGCGCCCTTGCCCGGCGGCAGCATTCCCGGCAGCGGACCCGGCGGCTTGATCTTTCCGACAAACAATACGTCATCGACCACCGGCACCCCGAATCCGAGCCTGCTGGTGCTCCAGGCTTTGAGTACGAATCCCACCAGTTTCCTGGGCAATCTATCGGTGGCTGTTTCGCTGCTCGAATCCTTCGGCAAGGTCAAGGTTCTTTCGAGCCCGAAACTCAGTGTTCTCAACAATCAAACCGCCTTCCTCAAAGTGGTCGACAACCGGATCTATTTCACCATTGGGGTGCAAATCACCCCCGGCAACAGCCTGACCGGCACCGCGGCGATCGTCACCTACACCTCGACGCCGGCCACCGTGCCGGTCGGTTTCGTCATGAGCGTCACTCCCGCTGTCGATGAGGCGGGCATGGTCATGATGGATGTGCGCCCCACGATTTCGCGAATCATCGGCTACGTCAACGATCCGAATCCGGCGCTCGCCCAGGCGAACGTGGTCAGCAAGATTCCGGAAATCCAGACTCGCGAGATCGAATCGCTATTGCGCGTGAAAAGCGGCGACATCGCCGTCATGGGCGGTCTCATGCAAGATGCCACCAACAATCTTTCGGACGAGGTTCCCGTACTGGGCCAGATTCCTTATCTCGGAAATCTGTTCAAGAACAAGAACAACACGCACACGAAAAGCGAGTTGGTAATTTTCTTGCGGCCGGTGGTAATCCGGGACGCAAGTCTGGAAGGCGATTACCACGAATACAGAGCGGTGGCACAGCGCGACAGCCGGCTGCTGGGCAATCCTGACACGGTGCCGGCGGCTGCGGAGGCTCAATGAGCCTTCTATTGGACGCCCTGAAACCGACGGAATCGCACTCCGCGGCGGTCAATGAAACTCAAGAAGAGCCGCTTGATGCGCTCGAGACCCTGGCGCTGCTCGGCGCGAAGCCGGCTGCAAATCCGCCCCTGACATTGGAACCGGCCGCCGAGATGGCGATCGTCCCGCCAGCCGAGGCAGTCCCCGAGCCCGTCGTCGAGATTGTACGGACACCGCCGATCTCCGCTCGCGCACCCGAGCCCAGCGTCTCGCCGCCAAGTCCTGCAGCGACGCCGGCCGCCCGCGTATTGGACCCCGCTCCGGCCGCCGTGCATCCGGTAAAAAGATACCGCCTCTTGCTTGCGGTGCTCCTCGCGCTTGCGGGCATTGCATCGGCGGGCATGCTCCTGTGGAAGCCGAGCCCGAAAGCCTTCTCCTATCCGCAGAGAGTCGAGGCTCAGCAGCCCCTGCCGACCACCGACACCACCCCGACGCCGTCCTCCACCAGCGCGGTTCAAGTATCGTCGGCGCGGCCGGCGGACCAGTTCGCGTACCAGGGCTACGCACCGGAAATAGACCTGCAAGATACGGACACACATCCGGCCGCCGCGGTAACCGATGCGCCCAAGACATCTGAAGCGCCCAAGGCATCTGAAGCCGGCGGCCTGGCCAGGCACGCCCCGGGGGCGGCCACCAGGACAGCGCGTGTCGCCGTTCCGACGCTAACCGTCACTCGATCGCTGGGCCTATCGCCGATCGATCGACATGTGCAGACGGGCTACCGGGCACTGGGTACCGGTGACATGGCAACGGCCAAGAAGGAATATCTGGCCGCATTGGCGCTTGACCCGAATAATGTCGATGGCCTCATGGGCGCGGCCACCGTGGCTGCGCGCGATGGGCAGCCGGCAGTGGCCGCCGCGGCTTACGCGAAAGTGCTCGAACTCGAACCGGGCAACCCCGATGCTACGGCCGCGACGGCTATGCTGCATCATGATCGAGCGGCGAGTGCGTCGGACGAGAGCCACCTCAAAATCCTGATCGCAGCCGACGGCGACCGGCCGGCACTGCATGCGGCGTTGGCGGGTGTCTACGCGGCCGACGCGCGCTGGACCGAAGCCGCGCAAGAATACTTTACCGCCCTGGGCAAGGATCCCGGCAATCCCGACCTCGCCTTCAATTTGGCGGCGAGCCTGGATCAGAATCGCAAAGCGGCCATGGCCCTCAAGTTCTATCAACAAGCGCTCGTCTTCTCCGGTCAGCGCCCGGCCCAGATGGACCTGCACGCTCTCGAGCAGCGTATCAAGCAGCTCAACCTGCGTGTTGCAGCAACGCCATGAGCGCCAAACCCGCCGCGTCCGCGCCCATTATCGCCGCACCGGCGGGCGCCGCGACACATGCCACTCCGTTTCCGGCGGCCGCTCCGGCTGCGGCGGGCGCGCCTGCTCCGGCAGCCGCCGCGGCGCCCGCCGTCCCGCGCCGTCAGCTCGGCAAAATTCTGCGGGAACGCGGCATTCTGAGTGAGGACCAGCTCAGAATCGCACTGATCGAGCAAAAGCGTCAGGGCGTGCCCCTCGGCAAGATCCTGGTCAAGCTCGGCTTCGTGAGCGAGGCCACACTGCGCGAAGCGCTGTCCGAGAATCTCGGTCAAAGCGACATCGACGTCTCCCGGGTCGTCGCGGACCCTGCTGCGCTCGCCCTGGTGCCCAAAACGTTCGCCATGCGCTTCAGCGTGTTGCCGATTGCGCTCGATCGCGCGCGTCGCGTCCTCACCGTCGCGGTCGGCAATCCGAATAACATCGTCGTACTCGACCAGCTGAACGAGATGTTGCACGGCGAATTTACGGCCGAAGCACGCATTTCCTCGGAAGCCGAAGTCACGCGGGCCATCGATCGGTTCTACGGCCATGAGCTGTCGATCGACGGCATTCTGAACGAAGTGGAAACCGGTGAGGTCGACTACGAGAGCGTGACCACCGCAGACGGCGGCTATACGCAGCCCATCGTACGTCTGATTGACGCGATTGTCGGCGACGCGGTATCGCGCCGCGCCAGCGACATCCACTTTGAACCCGAGCAGGGCTTCGTGCGCATACGATACCGGATCGACGGAGTGTTGCGACAAATCCGCGCGCTGCACTCGAAGTATTGGTCGGCCATGTTGGTGCGCATCAAGGTGATGTCCGGTATGAACATCGCCGAATCGCGGGCGCCGCAGGATGGCCGTATCAGTCTGCATCTGCAGGGTCGCTATATCGATTTCCGCGTGGCCGCGCAGCCGACCACCTACGGTGAAAACGTCGTGCTGCGCATCCTGGACAAGGTACAAAGCCTCGTCGCCCTCGACGCGCTGGGGTTGGCCCCGGATCAATTCGAAACTCTGCAGCTCATGATCGCGCGCCCCGAGGGCATCATGCTGGTGACCGGTCCGACGGGCAGCGGCAAGACCACCACTCTCTACTCGATCTTGAGCGACCTCAACACCGAGGGCGTCAACATCATGACCCTCGAGGATCCGGTGGAATATCCGATGCCGATGATCCGCCAGACCAGTCTGGCGGAAGGTCTGAAAATCGATTTTGCATCCGGTATCCGCTCGATGATGCGGCAGGATCCGGATATCATATTGGTGGGTGAAATCCGCGATGCTGACACGGCCACCATGGCGTTGCGGGCGGCGATGACCGGTCACCAAGTGTTCAGCACGCTGCACACCAACTCGGCGCTGGGCGCACTGGCGCGCCTGCTGGACCTGGGGTTGAACCCGGAAATTCTCGCCGGCAACATGATCGGCGTAATCGCGCAGCGCTTGGTGCGACGCCTGTGCCGCGGCTGCAAGAGACCTTACCAGCCGAATCCCGCCCAGCGACGCCTGCTCGGACTCGATTCCGGCAATCCCGAGCCTCTGTACGAGGCGGTCGGCTGCGAGGATTGCGAGCAACAGGGATACCACGGCCGGGTCGCGCTCATGGAGATCGTGCGCTTCGACGCCGATCTCGATGAATTGGTCGCGCGGCGTGCCACGCTGCGCGAACTGCGCAGCACAGCGGCGCACAAGGGCGCCAAATCGCTGGCGCACGACGCCATTCGCCGCGTCGTCGATGGAACGACCACGCTGAATGAAATCGCGCGCACCATCGATCTTACGTCGCTCGAGGCGCACTGAGCTTTGGTATGCAGACATATCGCTACCGAGCAGTCACCGAATCGGGACAGGTGCGCACCGGCCGGACTGAAGCGCTCAACCTGCCCGATTTGGAATCGCGTCTAAAGCTGACTCAACTGGAGTTGATCGAGGCGAGCGCGAGCACGGCCGCGTCTATTTTTACGGGCTGGGGCAGCGCCGCCAAACCGAAAGATCTCATCACCCTCTGCTTGCACCTCGCGCAGGTCACGCGCGCCGGTATCTCGCTGCTCGATGGCCTGAAGGACCTGGTTGATGAGGTGGAACACCCGCGCTTTCGCGGCATTCTCGGCGCCGTCGTCGAGGCGATCCAGTCCGGTACCCAGCTCGCGGATGCGCTCGCCGCCTATCCAAAGGTGTTCGATCGAACCTTCATTGCATTGGTTCGCGCCGGTGAGCAATCCGGCAACATTCCGGAGACGTTCCAGAAGCTGGCCGATGCGCTGAAGTGGCAGGATGAGTTGCGCGCCAGTTTCAAGAAGCTGTTGATCTATCCGGCGTTCGGGCTCACCGTCATCGTCGGCGTATTCCTGTTTTTGATGATCTATCTGGTGCCGCAGCTGTCGGGCTTCATCCGCTCGATGTCCGGCGGCCAATTGCCGTTTCAAACCCAGGTTCTATTGGCCATCTCCGGCTTTCTGGTCAATCATTGGTGGGTGCTGCTGGCCGTGCCCGCGGCAATCGGCGTGGCCATCGGCCTGGTGCTGCATTTTGCCTCGGAGGCCCTGCTCACCGACCTCGACAGCCTCAAGCTGCGCCTGCCGCTGGTGGGACCCACGCTGCAAAAAATAGCGCTCGCCCGTTTTGCTTCGACGCTCGGCATGCTGTATGCATCCAGCGTACCGGTGCTCGCCGCTCTGGATCTGTCGGCAGGCGCCGCGGGGAACCGCGCCATCACCAAGGCCGTCTTCGATTGCAAGGCGAAAATCGCCGATGGACTCACCATTGCCGAGTCGTTCGAGCACGGCAAACTATTCCCCAAGCTGGTGCTGAGAATGTTGCGTATCGGGGAAGTGACCGGCGAACTCGACAAATCGCTGGTCAATGTGAGCTATTTCTACGATCGTGAGATCTCCGAGTCGATCGAACGCTTGCAGGCGGTGGTCGAGCCGACGCTGACCGTGTTCATGGGCGCGATACTCGGCTGGCTCATTCTCTCGATGTTGGGGCCCCTGTACGACACGATCTCGAAGCTCAAGATATGAAGGCCTGCAACCACTACATCTACATCACGGCCGGCTCGCTGGCGTGTTTCCGCGAGTTGCCCACCGGGCTCGATCTCCTGGTGAGCATATCGATACCACGCAATTTCTCGCGCGATCGCGGCACGCTTGAACAGAGCGTGCTCGAATTCGAGACCCACCTGGAGAATTATCCGCACGACCGCTTCTTGGTGATCACCGATACTCAAGCCGAGGCCTACCAGGCTGAGACTGTTCCGAACCTGTCCGGCCGCGATCTACGCATGCTGTTGACCCGTAAAATGGAACAGCGCTATCGAACCACCCGCTACCGCGCAGTGGTGCCGCATCGTTCACGTCCGTACGCGTTCATCCGCAAGCTGGCGAAGCGCCGTTCAAAGACCACGACGCGCATCCTGTACGCGCTCATCAGCCCGGAAACGCTCGCCCCCTGGCTCGACGTGCTGGAGCGGCGCGCATTGAACGTCCGTGGCCTCTACAGCCTGGGGGCGCTGATGCCGGCGCTGTTGTCGCATTTCGCGCTCCCGGTGAACTCCGATGCGCTGTTCGTGTTGCGCACGGCGGCGGGATATCGGCACGCCTTTGTCTCGCCCTCGGGCTTGCGCTTCTCCCGGCTCTGCGCTCAGTCCAATACCGACGATGCGCATGTGGGACAGGAGATCGACAAGACCCTGCAATACCTGACCATGGCCAGGCTATGGGGCGTGGAAAGCCGACATCGCACCCTGCATATTACGGTGATCGACGCGCAGCCCCCCACGCAAGCTCTGGTTGTGCCCGGCAATCTACGAGGCGCGCAGCTTCACGAAGTACGCCCGCGTGACCTCCTGCCGAACGGTCCCTCCGCGCTGCTGGACGGCGTTAATTCGGCCTGGCTCCTGTTCAACGGCGCGGCCTTGCGCGGTCATGGGTTCGGCTGCGCCGCGGGACTCAGTTTGCCGGACGCCAGCCGTCGTGCGGACTACCGACGCGCAGCGCTCGTTGCCACGGCGGCTGTGGCAGCGGTCAGCGTCGGCTATTTGGCCTTCACGGAATTCGTCACCCGGGAGAAAATCAAGCTCGCCACTACCGCCGAGATGATTGCCGACCATATCGATGCCGCCGCGGATGCCGGCGAGCGTGGGGCGCCGAAGACCGAACTGGAGCCGGAGCAGCTTCGCGCCGTCGTGCAATCCCGCGATCGCTTGATGGCGCGCAATATCAGCGCCTATGGCCTGATGCAACGCACCGCGGCGGCGCTGGCTCCCTTTCCCGATCTGAATGTCGACCTGTTGGAGTGGTCCTATGTTGACGCGGCGAGCGCCGCGGGCCCCGATGCCGCCGCCCCGCCGCCGGATGCTACGGCGGCTGCGGCGCCCGTCACCTTTCAACTGCGGATGGGCGGACACACCGGCGTGAATCTACTGAAATCCGACGCAAACGCCGCCGTATTGGGCCTCGCGGCTGCGCTTGCCAAGGAGCTGCACGGACGGCAAAGCATCGAGAAGCTGCCTTTTGATGTGACACCCGCCGGTACTCTCGCCGGCAAACCCAACGATGGCGCAGCCGAGAAAGCGGATTTCAGAGTGACCGTGGCCGTGCCTGCCGACTTCAAGCCCGCTTCGTGAGAGTCGCATGAAGTCCCCCCGTTATTCGAAGGCCGCTCTGAAAACCACGCTGCAATTGTGCGCGGCTTCCATGATCGTCTGCGCCTTGATGGTTGGTTTCATGAGCACGCGACGCGCGGCCGCGGAACGTCGCTCCCAGCGGGCGGATCAGGAGATTCAGGCTGCGCGCGGCCGTCTCGAGCAGGCCACCAATCACCGGGCGCTGATCGATAAATATCAAGAACGATACCAGCAACTGGTGCGTGAAGGACTCAAAGTACGCTTTGACCGCGCCGTCGCCGGCGACTGGTTTGAAGCGGCGATCCCTACGACGGCCGCCGGCCTGGTCGATAACTACGTGATCGGCAAAGACTCGCCCTTTACCGGGCCTGAGACCGCGGACCTCACCGCCTTTCGCGTGGTCTCGCATCGGCTTGATTTTACCGCGAACGTGGCGCACGAGGATGAGTTTGCCGACCTCGTGACGACCATCGAGAGGCGTGTGCCGGGCATTACCGCGGAGGAAGCCTGCGCGCTCACCCGCAATCGCGAGTCGGCGGTCGGCGCACAGCCGCTTACCGTGCGGTGTGCTCTGGTCTGGTATGAATTTACAACCAGCAGCGCCGACCCTGCTGCAAACCCGGGAAACTAGTCATGAGCCCCGACTCCTCGCGCCGCCGTCAGAATGCCTGTCTCACCGGACCATGTCTCGCCTTGTCGCTATGGCTGATACCCGCACTGTGCAACGGCGCCGAGCCGGCCGTACCTGCCGAACGCCACGCCTTGGCGGCCCCCAGACCACGCATCGGTAGAATCTTTTTTTCACCGGCCGAACGGCGAGGCAGTCACACCAGCGTGCTCAATGCGACACCGGCCGCCCCGGCAACTCCTCGCATCACCGCAAGTGAGCGCCTCTATGTCAACGGCGCCTTGAGCTCAAGTACGCAGGCGCGCACCGTGTGGGTCAACGGTCAAGCCGTCGAGAATACTGCCGTCAACAAAGCTGCATGGACCGATCGGAATGGCAATGTGTGGCTGAACAATGGGAAGCAGGGAACACACCTCGTAAGACCCGGCCAGTCGATCGACCGCAGCGGGGCGATCGAAGACCTGCTGCCTCCCGGGTCCGTGATTCGACGCTGAGCGCGGAACTATCGTGCGCGCGCGGCAAAATAGAGGAGATCGGGCAAGTCGCCGCCGGCAGCGGGGTGCCGGCGCCCTCCTCCTCATCATCACGCTGATCGTCATCCTGACCATCGTTTTCGCACCTCGATTGACGCTATGGCAGGTGCACAACGCCGCCGGCGGCCGCGGCTATCAGACTCTCATCGATGCCAAGGCGGCCATCCTTGCCCATGCGAGCAATCCGGACGCAGATCCTGTTGCCGGCCGGCGGTTAGGGCAAATTTCACTCACGCCGGATTTGCCGATCACAGCAGGGACCACCTACGACGGGCTCAGTAAACCAGGATGCGCGACCCGCACCTGGGCGCCCGGCCAGGCCCTCATCGACCCAAATACCTTCGCTACATCGCTCAACGTGCGTTGCTTCGGCCGGTTCCCCTGGCTGAGCTACGGACTTGCGGGCCCGAGCACGCCGGATGATCAACTGGGTGAAGTCCCCTGGATGTTCCTATCGGCCAACCTGGTCGTCGGTGCCACCTGTCTCGGCAACCTGAATCCGCTGATGTTGAGCAGCGGCTACACCGGCGGCTGCACCACCCCGGTGCCGTTCCCCTGGCTCAATGTGGTCGATGGCCGGGGTAATCTGCTCTCGTCGGAAGTCGCGATTGTGCTCATTCTGCCCGGGCCGCCGGTCAACGGCGCGCAGGGACGCACCTCGCCGATTGATCTTTCACCGTCGGCTTACCTGGAGGGCCTGACGGTGGCAGCGGCCGGATGCCCCGCCCCCTGTGTTCCCGGGACGTACAACAACGCCGCCTATACGGTGGTCAACGGCCAGGCGTGGACCTTCGTGAACGCCTCGTCGAGCACCGAGCTCGGTCAGCAGCCGGCTTACTACGCGCAGCCGTTCACGTTCAACGATCGGCTGATCTACATCACCGCGACAGAGTATTTCGAGGCGATGGAACAACGGGCGCGGAAGACCGCACTCAGCACGCTCGCCGCGTTCCGATCGGCCCACTCCTACATGCCTTACTCCGGCAACACGCCCCTTACCGGCAATTGTTCGTCGGGGTTGCACTTTGGATTACTGCCCAACAATGCTAATTGCGGCGGTCCGCTGAACTACCCGCTTTGGTTCACCGACGCCGGTTGGGGATCTTATTTCATTTACGCCGTCGATTCCGGCTGCGTCGCGAGCGCGCCAGTCTGTACAACGCCCACTTTGCGCTTGGGTGCCTCCGCCACGCCCTACAATGCCGTACTATTCAGTCCCGGCCGGGCGATCCGCAACCTTCCATACGCAGTACCGAAGAGCGCAGCGCAAGCACCGGTCGCAAGCGGTTCGCTGAATGATTTCCTCGATAGTGCGGCCAATGTCACCGGACCCACGTTCGACGCTGCCGGCACGCCACCGAGGGCCAACTACAACGACCGGATGTACGGGATTTTATGAAACATCACAGCCGAGGATTCACGCTGGTCGAGATTGCCATCTCCATGGTGATCTTGGGACTGGTTCTGACCGGACTGGTGGTCTCCCTGTCGCAGCAATTGGAGCAGCGCCGATTGTTGGATACGCGCACCACGCTTGCGCAGGCGAACGAAGCGCTGACCGCTTACGTCGTCGCGAATGGCCGCCTGCCCTGCCCGGCGGTTGCCGCGAGTAACGGCCTTGAATCGACCGCAGGAGGTCCGGGTATCTGCACCACCGCGGCCGGATTCTTACCGGCCGTCACGCTGGGGCTGCCCAATCTCGATGCCAATGGGCTGCTCAACGACGGTTGGGCGGACGGCAGTACCCAGGACAACACCGGCGCGATGTCTTATCCGCGGGCCATCAGGTACTCGGTAGCGCGGTTGACGCTCACGCCACTGGCGAACGCGCTGACCACCGCTTCCCTCAACGTGCCCGGTGCTACTCGTTCGGCTGTGGGCACACTCCTGAGCGCCGCCCCGGGCGGTAATCAAGGCTTATTCGTCTGTCGATCGTCCGTGGGCCTCGTCGGGGCCGGCAACCGCTGTGGCGGTGCCGCAAACTCGTTGGCGATGAATGCCGTGGCGGTGATCTGGTCGCAAGGACCCACGGGAAATGATGCGCTCGGCAACTCCGCCAACGAGACACAGAACTCGGCCCAACTGGGCGCTCCGGGGATCCCGGGAACATTTGTGATGCGCGATCGTTCGGATACCGCGGCCGCAGCCGGCCGTTTCGACGATCTCGTCGTCTGGACCTCCTGGGGAATGGTGGCCGATAAGCTCATGACCGCGTGGCTGGTGCCGTAATGCAGCCCATGTCACGCGCCGTGATGGGGCTCGCCCGGCTGACTCTGTTGGAGGCCCGGCGAACGGCCGTCGGCAAGGCGGCGCTGGCCGCGATGATCATTGCGTTGTCCCTCGCGCTATTCGTCGACCGAATCGTGCTCACCGAACAAGACCGCGCCACCGTCGTGACCTATGCCGTCATCGTGCGCCTGGCCATCGTGCTCATTCTCGGCCAGGCGATCATCGCCAACACGGTGCGCGATCTCAATGAACGTATCATCGATAATTTTCTCGCCCTGCCCCTGACACGGATGCAGTACGCGCTCGGCAAGTGGCTGGGCTGGAGCGCGGTGGGAATAGTCTGTGGCCTGTCGGCGGCACTCCCGCTGCTGGCCTTTTCCGGTACACCGGGACGGCTGGCGTGGGCCTTGAGCTTCGCGGCGGAAGCGGTGGTGGTGGTGAGCCTCGCACTCCTGTTGGCCCTCGCCCTGGGGCGGGTCATTACCGCCATGCTCGCGTTTTGCGCCATGTATCTGTTTGCGAGAGTCGGCTTTTTGTTGGTGCTGCTGAGCGCCAATACGGGCGCGGTCGATGGCACGGCGTTCGAGCGTTTCGATGCCCGCTATGTGCAGCTCGCGAGTTACTTGCTGCCGCGCATGGATCGCTTTGCGGATACTTCGTGGTTGGCGGGCGGTCCCATTCATTTTGGGCCGGATATCCTGCAAGCGCTGATCTACATTGCCTTGCTCGGCGCCGTGGCCGGCATCGAGCTGCGGCGCAAGCAATTCTAGATGCGCATCGCCGCTCAACTGCGGGCGTGGCTGCTGCTTGGCGCCTGTCTCGCGGCGAATGTGCTGTTCCAGCGCCTGAACCCGCCCACGTGGTCCGATGCCTACGTTCTCGGCAATCCTCCGCCGACGGCGGCGGTGCGCGCGGCGACCTTGGGCGAGCCTGTATTTGCAGGCTATCTGGTCATGTTGTATGTGCAGAATTTAAACGTCCACCTGGGCCTTGCGACACCGCTCGCAGCCATCGATCGCCCCGTGATCCTTCGCTGGCTCGACCTCGTGACGGATCTCGACCCCGGCAGCGGTTATCCCCTGTTGCTGGCGACCGGTCACTTCGCCGAAACGGGCAGCCCCGAGCAGCGAAGATTGATGCTCGACTGGGTGTATCGCCGTTTTGAGGAGCGGCCAAACCAGCGCTGGGAGTGGCTGGTGCATGCAGTCTACGTCGCCCGCCACGTGCTGAACGACAACGCGCTGGCCGAGTACTATGCGGCGGCGCTGCGCACCCGAGTCACTGATCCCAAGGCGCCAAGCTGGGTACGCCAGATGGATCTTTTACTGCATGCTGATCTTGGCGAAGCCGCGGACGCGAGGGCCATCTTAGGAGGGCTGGTTGCCGCAGGCCAAATTCGCTCGCCCGCCGAGCTTAAGTTCCTCGAATCGCGACTGCCGCCCTTAAAAGGAAATCCGTGATCGACCTCACATTCAGGATATCCGATCGACGCCGTTAAATAGGGAAGACGGAACTCCTTGTGAGTCCGCCCAACGCTAAAGGAGCGCCGATGAATACTCAGAGAAACCACCAACGTGGATTCACCCTGGTCGAAATTGCGATCGTGCTGGTCATTATCGGCCTGCTCCTGGGCGGAGTGCTGAAGGGCCAGGAATTGATCTACAACCAGAAGGTCAAGTCCACCTACGACAACTACCGCCAGTACACCGCCGCGATGTACGGCTACCAGGACCGCTACAAGGCGCTGCCGGGTGATGACGCCAACGCAACCGGCCGAGGCTTTCAAATAGCGGCCGGCGATCCGCCGATAGTCAGCGGCAACGGCAACGGCTTGATTACGGGCGGCGGCAATATGTGTCTCCCTTTGGGCGCTCAAGGTTTCGAGGTCTGTCAGGCGAATTATCACCTGCGCCTCTCGGGTTTTCTCACCGGCCAGGGCACGTTTTCTGCGGAACACCCGTTGGGCGGCGTGGTGACGCTCAACTCGAACGCCGGCACCGGCATCCCGGCCACCTTCGTGGCGGCTTCAGCGGTGTGCTGGCAGGGCCTGCCCAACAAGGCGGCGCAGCAAATCGATGTATCCTACGACGATGGACGCGCCACCAGCGGAGCGATGCGCGGCAGTGCGGACTACACCACCCTTATCGCGACGGTGCCGGATACGGCCTCCTCCACTTGGACGTGCATGAAAAATTGATGCGATGCCCGCAGCTCCGTAGGTACCCCGACCAAGGGTACGCGGAGCCGGCGGGCCGGCTCCGTATTCATTGCTCGCCCAGCAACGCCAGGCTGAGCGCACCGGTCAGGTCCAGATACGCCAACACCGGCAATAACAACAGCGACAGCACCGCCGAAATCCGCGCCATCCTGGCCCAGAACTTGGATGCGCAGTTGCCCGCGCAGCGATACGTGGCGATGGTCACATAGACGCTGAACAGCAGACCGCCGACGGTATACACCCGCATCGCGAACTCATTGCCCGGATCCAGCAGGAACTCGAAGGCGCCATACACGATCGAGCCCAGCAAGCCGTAGCCCCAGACCACCCTCGACAATGAGGTCTTGCCCTGTAGGGGTTCGATCAACGCGGACCACACTGTCATCGACAGCCCCTCAGACGGTCGGGATGTATTCCTCGTCTCCCTGATGGGCGCGCTCGAATTTGAGGAAATCGTAGTATCCGCACGTGTTGCCGTACGGATATTTTCGGCACACATAGGGTCGAGCCGCATACACGGTGCACTTCCGCGTCTCCCGGTCAAATAGGCGGCACACGGAGCTATAAATTTCATCCCTATGGTGCCTCATGATCTGTTCATCGACGTCGCCCGCCTTATACCGGTAAGTAAATCGCTTGCGCGCGGCCGCCTCCGAAATTCCAGCGTGCGCTGCGAGCCTGCGGATGTCGTGATCGGTTACGGCGATTCGCGGATGACTGCAGCAATAACCGGGGCACTTCTGACAATTGAACTTCATCGTACGTTCTCATTTCCTCGAGGGCACACTTGCCCTTCACACTGTATCAAATCGCGAAGGCGACGCGCATGGGAAGCCGCTGCTCCCTACAGCCTCTCCCAGACCTTCTTGCGCACCGTCTCCATGCCGGGGCTGCCGCTACGCACGGTAAAAATGAGCCGCCCACTCTCGAGAGTTACCGTCTGGGTGTATTCCATTCCCGTTTCGGCGGGAATCACCGAGGACTTGACGTGATGGGTCACCACCGACGTGGCGGCATCGAAGTCCCAAGTACCAAAGTACGAGTAGTACGTGTCGAAAGCCTCCGCCTTCAGCGTCACGTCCTCTTCCGCACGGCGGGGGACTCGCACGGCGGGAGCTTCCCATTTGCGACGATTCTGTGCAGTGATCTGCACGCTCATCCACCCGGATGAGTCATAGATGATGATGCCGGATGAACCGCCTTGGTAATAGGGGTCGACGGTCTCACCTTTCGGTCCCGAATATTCGATCGCCTTGAGCCGCCAGGCGCCGATGAGCTGCCGCCCCGCACCCGGGAACCGACCACCATCGTGTGGCCCGGCTTCGCACGGAGACCACCGCAGGCACGACAGCCCTATGAGAAATACTGCAGCGCAGCCGGCAACTCTCATCGCTCACACCTCTCCAATAAACTACGCAATGGTGAAATGTGCATCGGCGGACTTCATGTCGTTGACCGGAATCATGTCCTGAGGACATGCCGAGAAGACGATGATGAGGTCCATCTCGGCCCGTAGAGACACATACTGTCCCGCCTCGCTCGTGGGCCTGAGATAGGCAAGGCTTCCATCGCCGGCCCATGGCACGTTCATGAATAGATTCAATGGACTGGGCGTCGTCTTGCCACTAAAACCGATCGCCAGCAGCGCGTTCCTCAGATTGTCGGTGCAATTGTCGTGGTAGCCGATCGCTCCCAGCAGCTCATAGCGGTATACGTCGCAGGCTGCCATGAGCATGTCGTGGACCCCCGGCGTCGTGTCCTCGACCAAAGAAAGCATGGGCCGGCGGTGATTCGTAACCATGGTGTCGCCGACCGTCGGCACCAGCTTCATCAGGGACACCCGGCTGTGCTCCATCGACAGATATTCGTCGAGGTCATCCGCGTTGAATGCCCATGTGTCGACCACCTGTTTACCGCTGGTGTTGATGACCTTGATCACCTGACGGTGCTTGACCTTCGCGGCCACGCCGCGGCGCGCCGGGATTCGCTGCCGGTCCGACTCGCCCGATGAAAGAGTTCCCATAGACTGTCCTCTACGCCCGCTCGAGCGCGTTACGAATCTTTTCGGCCAGTTCCTTCCGTCGATACGGTTTCGGCAGGAGGTTGACTCCTGGATCCAGCCGGCCGTGATGCACGATCGCATTTTCGGTATAGCCCGAGGTATAAAGTATTTTCAGTGCGGGCCGAATCCTGAGCGCTTCGTCCACCAGTTGCCTGCCGCTCATGCCGCCCGGCATGACGACGTCGGTGAACAGCAAATCGAAGACTTCGGCTCCGCGCAATACGTCGAGCGCCGTCAGCGCATTCGCGGCCTCAACCACCCGATAGCCCATGGAGGCAAGCTGCTTGTTGGCGTAACTACGCACCATCGGATCATCCTCGACGAGCAGGATGCTTTCGGACCCGCCCGTCAGCTCCAGCTCCGTCGGCGGGTAGGATAGTTCCTGTTCCGAGTCGGTGCTCGGAAGGTACATCTTTACGGACGTCCCCTGGCCGAGCTCGGAGTAGATGCTGACATGACCGCCGGATTGCTTGATGAAGCCATAGACCATGGCGAGCCCCAATCCAGTACCCTTGCCCATCTCCTTGGTCGTGAAAAAGGGCTCGAACACGCGGGGCAAGTCTGCAGCGCCGATACCG
>JAXDQI010000030.1:0-11776 GCA_034667965.1 Gammaproteobacteria bacterium | reverse complement strand
CGCAGAGTGTCGCGTACGATGAAATCCTTGCCGTGTTGCTTGAATGCTTCCACCGGCGCGGGAGCACCTTTACCGATGGCGCGCCCGGCCACCTGGCGCCAGCTCTTGCCGGTGAGGTCGGGATTCTGCTCCGACCCCGACAAGGCAAATTCGCGGCGGATGATCTGTTGATCAAGGATGAACCAGCTGTAGTCATGGCCGCTGCGGCGCAGATACTCGAGTGTTCCGAGCGTATCGAAGCCCGGCCAGAGCGGGCCCGGCAGACGCTTGCCGCGGGCATCGAACCATAACGAGGAAGGAGCCGGCAGAATGCGAATCGCATGCATCGGCCAGATCGGATTCCAGTTCTCGATGCCTTCCACGTAATGCCACATGCGATCGCCGTTGATCAACCGCGCACCCGCTCGTTCGGTGATGCCGAGCATGCGGCCGTCGACATGCGCGGGCACGCCGCTCAACATGTGCCGCGGCGGCTCGCCGAGGCGCGCCGGCCAGTTTTTGCGCACCAGTTCGTGATTGCCGCCGATGCCGCCGGATGCCACGATGACCGCTTGCGCGCGCAGTTCGAACCCGCCGGTGACCTCGCGCGAACTTGGGCGACCGCGCTCGATTGCATCAGCGGCCAGCATGGCGCCGCGCACGCCGGTCACCGCGCCGTTGTCGACGATGAGTTCATCGACCCGATGCCGGAACCCGAAGCGAAGCAGGCCGCGTTCCTCGGCTGCTCGAGCACGCCGCACGAACGGCTCGATCACGCCGTGCCCGGTTCCCCAGGTGATGTGGAAGCGCGGCACGGAGTTGCCGGGTCCGACCGATCCATAGCCGCCGCGCTCGGCCCAGCCCACCACCGGGAACCAACGCATACCCATGGCGTGCAACCAGGCGCGCTTCTCGTTGCCTGCGAAATCGACGTACGCCTCGGCCCAGCGGCGCGGCCAGCGGTCGTCGTCGCGGTCGAAGCCGGCCGTGCCCAGCCAATCCCCCAAGGCCAGTGCATGCGAATCGCGGATGCCCATGCGCCGTTGCTCGGGCGAGTTGACGAAGAACAAGCCACCGAGCGACCAGAAGGCCTGGCCACCCAGGCTTTGTTCAGGCTCCTGCTCCAGTATCAGCACGCGTTTGTGTGCATCGGCAAGCTCGGTCGCGGCGACCAGGCCGGCGAGACCGGCGCCGACCACGATGACATCGAAGGAATCCCGCATAACAATTCTCACGCAGCGGCGCCGGTGCCCGGCGGCAGGGTAAGGTTACAGGCGCGCACTCAACTCGACGCCGATGAACCGCGGAACGGTGACGTTGGCGTAGGGCGTGCCCAGGGTGAAGGCGCCCTGACCGCCTCCGAGGTTTGACGGGACCACGACGTATTGCTTGTTGAACGCGTTGTTGACCAGTATCGCGGCGCCATAGCGCTGGTCCTGAGTTTGCCAACCCAGGCGCAAATCCACCCGGGTCTGCGCCGTGCCGGTTTGAACCGCCGGGGTGTTCAGGCAACCATATTCCTCGGTAATCTGGGCGTTGCAGCGGGTCGCCGTGGTGTGGCTGGCCTGGATCTCGAAACCTGCCTTGCCGCCGAAGGACGACCAGGCGATGCGGGCACCGCCCGTGATGGTCAGCAGCGGGGTGCCGACCGGCTGGCCGTCGAGATTGACCGACAGATTGGTCAGGGGGTCGACATAGGAGTATTGGTCGTAGCGCTGGCGTAGATACTCGGTCGCACCGAACAGAGTGAGATGATGCACGACTTCGATGTTGCCGCTCAAATCGGCGCCGTAGGCGCTTTGATCGCTCGTGGTGACATCATAGACCGGAACCACACCTGCATTGACCAGCGTGATGTTCTGCAGGTTCGTGAACTTGTAGCGGAACAATGATCCTTCCCAGGAGGCGTGCAACTCCGGCAGCGCGCTCTTGAATCCCAATTCGAAGTTGGTCATGTACTCGGCATCGAAGCGTGCCAGCGGGCTGAAGACATTGTAGCCGCCGGCATTGTAGCCGCGCGACACCGAGGCGAAGGCCATGGTATCGGCCCCGATCTTTTGATCGAGAACCAGGCGCGGGCTGGTGTTGGTCCAGCGATGTTCTGCCGAGACGGGAGTGCCGGCGGTTGCCGCGGCGTTGCTGAAAATGATGTTCGTGAGCGGGGGGACCGGTTGGCCTGTGAGTGCACCAAGCACTGCGCCGGCAGTCGCGCCGAAGGGCGCGCCGGTCGCCGCGATGAACTGCGCGTCCAAGGCGCCCGCCGAATAGCCGGGAACGTACCAGCTCACACTCTTGCGATCGATGGTTTCACGCACACCCGTGGTCAGATTCGTCGTCGGCGTCACATGCCAGATCACGTCACCATAGACGGCGTAGGAAGTCGTCGCGCTGGTATTGACCATTTTCTCGGACCAGGGATTCCCGAATCCCAACCCGCTCGCACCGAGCGCCTGATCGAGCAGACCGAACAGCGGCAGGCCAAACAAGGGAGGACCGGGATTGTTGGTGAACAGCGTATCGATCGAATCCGTGGTGGTGTTGACCGTGCTGGTCTGGTCGGCGCGCACATGGTAATAGCTCGCTCCGGCCACCCAGTCGAGTAGATCGTTCTTCGACGCGAGCTTGAATTCTTGCTGAAAACTGGAGTTCGATTCGGCGTTGATCGTACCGAGGTAGGTGAGCGCGCTGGCCGTGCCGGTGTTGTCTTCCTCGTTGTAAGAGGTGAAATGGCGGAACGCCGTATTCGAGCTGAACTGCAGGCCGTCAAGCTGCGTCTCGAGGCGCGCCGTGAAGCCGTTGAAGGTGCGGGTTTCCCTGCTCGGTGCCGCGTTCTCCAAGGGCGCCGTGAGCGGATCGATGAACTCGGTGCCCGTCGCCGGAATGGTGGGAGTGGTCCCCGAGGGCACGCGTACCAGGCCAAAGGCCGGCGTGGCGGGTTGATCGAGCGATTCATGCTCCCAGGTCAATACCAGCTTGGTGTTCTCCGCGGGCGCCCATTTGAAGGCCAGGCGCGTTCCCCATTCGCCATCACCGCCCATCTTCTGACCGGTGGTCTCGTTGGTGACCCAGCCATCGCTGCGATTGCTGACCACCGTCAGGCGAATCGCGGTCGTGTCCGACAGCGGCGCATTGAAAAGACCGTGCACAACGACGGTGTTGAAACGCCCGTAACGCACCAACGCCTCGGCATCGGTCTCCTGCGTGGGTTCGTTGGTGATGATGGAAATCGCCCCGGCGGCGCTGTTGCGGCCGAACAAGGTGCCCTGCGGCCCCTTCAGCACCTCGACGCGCTGCACGTCGTTGAAGTCCATCAGCGAGCCGCCCGATTTGCCGGTATAGATTCCGTTGACATACACACCCACGGGAGAGTCGGTGCTGATGCCGAAGTCCCCCGAGCCGATGCCGCGCAGGAAGAACATCGGCTGGGTGGCCTGAGAACCGTCGACGTGCAGGCCCGGCACATACCCATTGACGTCGGCGAGGTTCTCGGCACCCAGGTCCTGTATCTGTTGCGCACTGAGCACTTGCAAGGCAATGGGAACGTCGAGCTCGGATTGAGTGCGGGATTGCGCCGTCACCACGATGGTCGCGATTTCGCTCTCCTCGTCACCGGATGCCGGGGCGGCCGCCGCGGCCCGGACGACCGTCAGCGTCAGCAACAAACCACATCCCACGAGAGATTTCTTGGATTTCTTGTTCATCTTGGCTCCGCTCCTCACACGTTGATTCCCGCTGCGACCGAGTCTCCCGGCTCCTCGCCGCGCGCGACGCGCACGCGCACCAGGCAATACAGAGCGATGGCGACGCCGTATAAAAGGAGCAGAAGACTCGCGACACCGCCACTGCCGAACGCCGCATGCAGACTGGTCGAGAGACTGGGTCCGATGCCGTTGCCGAGGGTGATAAGGGCGGTACCCGCCGCAACCACGCGGCCCGACCGGTCGAGGCTGGCGGCGAGGCCGAGCTGATAAATCACGGAGGAAAGATTCGTGACCGACTGCACGAGATTGGCCATGATGAAGACCATCGGGTACGCGAGCGTTGCAACCACCAGGATCGACATTGCATTGAGTACGGTGAGCGCCAGCAGCGGCGCGAAGCGGCCGAGCCGGGTGCCTGCCCACGCCACACCCGTCGCTCCCGCCAACAGCAACAGCGTGGCCAGCGACAGCAGCGTGGCGATCGCGTGACTTCCCAGACCAGCCGCCGATCCGAACGTCTCCTCGAGCCCCCAAAAAGCGCCCTGGCCGAGTTGGGTTGCGAAGATCGCCGCAGCAACGAGCACCCACGTCGCACGCCAGGGACTGCGCCGCGCCCGACGATCAACGCGCCGCTGCATCGGTGGTGAGGGCAGTCGGATCAGCAGAAACGTGCCGGCGATGCAGATCAGCAGCAGGCAGACATAGGGGCCGCGATAGCCGAGCGCATCCACCGTGTAGGGTAGGATCGCCAGCCAGAAGGCGGCGTTCACGATCGCCGCGATGGTCATTGCCGCGATCAAGCGCTCCCGATCAACTCCGCGGGCGACCACCATGGTCGCTTCCGCCACGACGATGCCCGCCCCGAATCCAGCCATGGAGCGCGCGACCACCAAGGGCCAGAAGGCCGGCGTAATCAGGGTCAACGCATTGCCCAGAATCGCAAGTACGCCTCCCAAGACAGCGCCACGGCGGAAGGAATGCGGCGGGCAAAGCGTCGGCGCGAGCAGGGTCGTCAGTGCGGAGGCGACCAGCTCGAGGCTGAAGAGCAAGCCGGCAGTGGTGGCGCTCAGGCCGCCTTTTTGCAGGGCATCGAGCAACACCGGCACGATGAACATGGCGGTCGTCGCGATGAGCTGGGCGCCGATCGCGGGGAGGAGAATCGCCCTGTCGCGCTGCCGGGCCCTGAACATCCGTCTCCCCTCAAACCCTGAGTGTTGAACGGATCATGAAGTGAGCGATGCTCGGGTGTCAATTGGTAAATCGCGCCATCCAAGGGGTAACAAGGGTAACTGTGAAAAATCACCCGGCGGACCGGATGCACATTATGATTCATGACATGACTGATGCTCACTTTTTCAGTGGCGCTCTTGATGGGCCTGTTGTAGGCTCTGCGCGCATGAACGACGCCCAAATTCGGCGGCAACCTCAACAGGAACGTAGCAGGGCACGGGTTGAATCCATCCTCGAGGTAGCTCTCGATCTGATCGTCGAATCCGGCGCGGAAAATCTTGCCGTACGCGAGGTGGCGCGCCGCGCCGGTATTCCCATCGGCTCGCTCTACCAATATTTCCCGTCGAAGACGGCGATCATGCGCGAGTTGGCCAAGCGCAATCTGGAGCGCGTGGGTTCGATGCTGCAGATGGAGATCGATCGGCTGCTGGTCGAATACGGTGGCCGGCCAACCGCTGCGCAGGCCGTGAACCGGGTGGTCGATGCCTACTATGCCCATTATCGGGACCACCCGTCCGCCACCGCCGTGTGGGCCGGCGCCCAAGCCGATCCGGTGCTACGGCAGCTCGATGCCAGCGATACCCGGCATACGGCGGAGTTTCTGACGTCCCCGATCATGGTGATGCTGTCGTTGGCCGATCGAGACTCTGCTTTCGCCTTGGCGATGTTGCTGGCCGAGGTAACCGGCAGTGCCGCGCGCCTGTCTCTGGCTGTCGATGCGCCGCTGCGAGAGCAGATCATCTCGAAGCTCAAGATCATGCTCACCGCGACTCTCGAGGCGCACCGTCCGGCCGCCGCGGCACTGCCGGGCCACGCGGCTCCATGAGCGCGCCATGAGCGCGCCGCGGACGCGCGACTATTCCTACTATCGCAACGCGTTGGCCGGTCAGCGTCTGCCGGCGGCGTTCATCGATCTCGATTGCTTGGATGCCAATGTCGACAGCCTGCGCCGGCGCGCCGGCGCGCTGCCTATTCGGCTCGTGACGAAGTCGATCCGCTGCGTTGCCATCATTCAACGCCTGCTCGCCGCGGGACCCTTCTTTCAAGGCTTGCTGTGCTACTCGCCGGCCGAGGCCGCCTGGCTCGCCGAGCAGGGCTTCGATGATCTGGTCGTGGCCTATCCGTCGGTTGAACCCAGCGAGATCGGCGCTGTGGCTCAACAAATTCGCGCCGGGCGAACCATCACGTTGATGGTCGACCATCCTTCCCAGCTCGATCGCCTCGATGGCTTCGCGGCGGCGGCCGGCGTGATCTTGCCGGTCGCAATCGATCTGGATATGTCGTCTGAATTTCCAGGCATCCGGTTCGGCGTCTATCGTTCGCCGGTCGACGGCGCGGCGCCGGCACTGGTGTTGGCCGACGAGATCGCGCGTCGTGCCCATCTGCGGCTCGATGGATTGATGGGCTATGAAGGCCAGATCGCCGGCCTCATGGATGATGTTCCGGGTCGCAACTTCAAGAATCGGATCGTCCGATTTTTGAAGCGCCGCTCGACTGCTGAAGTGAACGCCCGACGTCGCGCCACCGTGACCGCGCTGGAGACGGCCGGACATCGCCTGCGTTTCGTCAATGGCGGCGGCACCGGCAGTTTCGAAAGCACGCGACAGGATTCGAGCGTGACCGAATTGGCCGCCGGTTCCGGTCTCTATCTGCCGGCGTTGTTCGATCACTACGCAGCCTTCCAGGGCGCGCCGGCCGCGGGCTTCGCTCTGCCCATCACACGGGTGCCGCGGCCAGGCATCGTCACCTGTTCGGGCGGCGGCTACTCGGCGTCAGGTCCGGCGGGTACGGACCGGTTGCCCCTTCCGTGGTTACCGGAGGGCTGCAGCCTGGTGCTCAACGAGGGGGCGGGCGAGGTGCAAACGCCGGTTCGCCACCCGCGCTCGGTCGACCTGGCGATCGGCGATCCAATGCTGTTTCGTCACGCCAAGTCCGGCGAACTGTGCGAGCACTTCAACCAGCTGCATCTGATCCGCGCCGGCCAAGTCGTCAAGTGCGTGACCACCTATCGCGGCGACGGCAAGTGCTTCTTCTGAAAACCCATTCGATTTGAGCGGGACGAGAGCATGTGGCGTAACTGGTCAGGATATGTGGAGTGCCCGGCAGCCCGCGTAGCGACGCCCGGCAGCATGGAGGAACTCACCGAAACGGTACGTCAAGCGGGCCGCAACGGCATCTCGCTACGCGTCGTCGGCGGCGGCCACTCCTTCAGCCCGCTGGTTGCAACCGATGGCCTCATCCTCTCCCTCGATCGACTGCAGGGGGTCATCGACATCGACGCCGCGAGCCGGACCGCGCGGCTCCATGGCGGCACGCGGCTCTTTGCGATCGGCGCAGCGCTTGCCGCCGCCGGCTTCGCCATGGAGAACCTGGGAGACATCAATGTCCAGTCGATCGCCGGCGCCACCAGCACCGGAACGCACGGAACCGGAGCGGCGCTGGGCAATCTTGCGACTCAGATCTGCGGGCTGAATTTCCTGACCGCCGACGGCGCCGTGATGAGTGCCTCCTCCGCGGAGAATCCCGAACTATTCGCCGGCGGCCGCGTGGCGCTCGGCAGCCTCGGAGTATTGACGGAACTCCAGTTGCGCTTGGTCCCCTCTTTCCGGCTCGAGCTCGAACGCGGCAAGATGCATTTGGAAGACTGTCTGGCGCAGGCCGACGTCCTGATCGCCAACAACCGGTCGTATGAATTCTACTGGCTGCCCCACACCGACGTGGTGCTGACCAAGGCCTGGAATGTCACCGACGAGCCGGCGGATGCCGTAGGCTGGCGGCGCTACGTGACCGAAGTGCTGCTGGAGAATGCCGCGTTCGGGTTGTTGTGCCGGGCCGGCAAAGCGGCACCGTCGCTGTGCCCGTCCATCAGCCGCCTGTGCGCGACGCTGGCTTCGGCCGGCACTCAGGTGGACGCGAGCTATTCCAGCCTCGCGACGGTCCGCCGGGTGCGCTTCAATGAAATGGAGTGGTCCCTGCCGGCGAATCGCGGCGCCGATGCGCTGCGCGAGATCCGTGCCTTCATCTCGCGCCGCGAATTTCCGCTGATGTTCCCGCTGGAATATCGCTGGGTGCAAGGCGACAATATCTGGCTCAGCCCCAACCATGGGCGCGACAGCGTGCATATCTCGGTCCACCAATATCGCGGCATGCCGTTCCAGGGCTATTTCGACGGCGTCCAGGCAATCTGCCTGAACCATGGCGGCCGCCCCCATTGGGGCAAGTGCCATTCGCTCGCAGCGCCGCAGCTGTCGAAACTTTATCCGCGCTGGAACGACTTCCTGGCGCTGCGGGAACGGATGGATCCGGCCGGCCGCTTTCTGACCCCGTATTTGCGCGTACTCTTCGGAGTCGAATGATGAGCATGATTCCCGACACGGTATTTGCAACCTCGCCGGATGAGGCGGACCGAATATTCGCGCTGCAGCAGGCGGCCGTGACGCGCCATGGCGCGCCGTCGCACGGCGAACGCGTGGCGGCACTCGATGCCGTGCTCGGCATGATTCGCCGGCATCGCCGCGCCCTGGTGGAGACCGTCTCTCTGGATTTCGGCAATCGTGCCGCACCCGAAACCGAACTCGGCGAGCTCATGCCATTGTCCAACGCGATCAAGCATACCCGCCGCCATCTGCGGCGCTGGATGCGGCCGCAGCGACGGCGTGCCGATCCGGCTTTCTGGCCGGCCTCGGCCCGGGTCCTCTACCAGCCCCTGGGCGTGGTCGGGGTGGTGGCGCCGTGGAATTATCCGCTCCTGCTGACCCTCGGGCCGCTGGTCGATGCCCTCGCCGCCGGTAACCGCGTCATGCTCAAGCCCTCCGAGCTGACGCCGCGCACGTCGGCCCTGCTCAAGCGCCTGCTGAACGAACTGTTTCCGGACGAACAAGTTGCCGTGGTGATCGGCGGGCCGGATGTGGCCGCGCGATTCTCCGCCCTCCGCTTCGACCACCTGCTGTTCACAGGCTCGACCCGGAACGGCCGTCACGTCATGGCGGCGGCGGCGGCGCATCTCACGCCGGTCACATTGGAATTGGGCGGCAAGTCGCCGGCGATTCTGTGCCGCGACTATCCGCTGGAGATGGCGGCCCGAACCCTCGCGATAGGGAAATTATTCAACGCCGGACAGACCTGTGTCGCTCCGGATTATGCCTTGGTGCCGATCGATCGGATCGATGCCTTCGCCGACGCGTACATGGCGGCCACGCGCGAACTGTATCCCACCATCGCCGGCAATCCCGACTACAGTTCGATCATCGCCGACCGGCATCATCAGCGACTCCTCGCGATGATCGAAGAGGCGCGCGAGGGCGGCGCCAGGATCGTGGCGAGAAGCGATGCCGGCGCCGCGGCGGAACGCAAGATTCCGCCGGTCCTCGTCATCGGTGCGCCCGACGCGAGCACGCTCATGCGCGAAGAGATTTTCGGGCCGATTCTGCCGATCGTTCCGTATGACGATCTGCCGCAGGCCATCGCCTCGATCAATGCCCGGCCGAAACCGCTGGCTCTCTATTGCTTCTCGACCGATCGCGCCGCGATCGAGAGCGTGCTCCGGCGCACGAGTTCGGGCGGCGTCACCCTCAACGGCACGATGTTGCATGTTGCCCAGGAAGATCTGCCATTCGGTGGTGTCGGCGCGAGCGGCACGGGCGCCTATCACGGTCGCGACGGTTTCATGCGCCTCTCGCATGCGCGCGCCGTGCTGAAACTCGGCCGCTTCAACATGTCGGAGCGCATCGCCGCGCCCTACGGCAAGCTGACCCGCCTCGCGACGCGGCTGCTGCTGGGGAAGCTCCACTCCGGGGGCCGCTAGCTCGAATCCGCGAAGTTCGACTAGATTGCGCAGCGCCCCGGCGGTCATTGCGTACCGCGTCCTGTCGCTACCAGCGCTTCGCTGCTTCCGCAAGAAGCTGATGGCTGATGCGAACCCGGTCGACGGCGATGTTGCCTTTGGCGCGCGCCAAGTAGATTGATATCTGCGACTTGGCTCTGATGTTCTGGCTGATCAGCTGACCCGCTTGCATCATGTCGGTGCAAAGGCACTCGGGAACCACCGCCAGCCCGGTTCCCGCGGCAGCAGCATCGAGCGCCGCTTGGTAGTCCGGTACGATCGCGGAGGGGAGGTCCGGATTCGATCCGAATGCGGCACGCCAGAAGCCGGCAAGCACGGGCAGCGGGCCTTGAATATCGATCAGCGGCAATCCCTTGGGGGCGGCCGACCTGGGAAGTCGCTCGCGCCAGCGCGGCGCACACACCAGCATCAGCGGACCCTCGTACAGCAGATCGTAGTCGATGGCCCTGTGCGGAATTCGTGCCGGCGTCACGGCAAGATCCAACTCCTTCTCGGCCAGGGCCTTCACAAGCGCGGGTGGCGGCGCCGACCGCAAGTCGAGACGGATACCGTATTGCGGCAATGGCGCAAGCCCCGAGAGGAGCAGCTTTGTGAATCCACTGGTCGATCCCACATGAAGGATGCCCGCCAGCGCCTCATTCTTCCCGCCCGAGATGCCCACGACGGCTTCCAGCGCATCCAGGTGCGATCCCACTTGGCGCTCCAGTTCGTTGGCGCCGGGCGTCGACGCCAATCCGCGCGGTAAGCGCTCAAACAGCTTGCAGCCAAGGCGGCTCTCGAGAACCTTGATGTGCCGCGAGACCGCGGGCTGAGTCAGATGAAGCGCGTCCGCGGCTCTCGAGATGGAGTTGTGCCGGTAGACGCTGAGAAAGCTGCGAAGATAGACCAGATGAGACATATAAATCTTTATGGGAGAGTAACCAATACATGATTTGTCTTTAGTCTACGACCGTCTCAAAGTCGGGGCAATGCAATCAATCAGGTGCTGCCATGCCTCTACCGCCATCCACTGTTCCCGTGTTTCCCGACCTCCGAGGAAAGGTCGCCATCGTGACCGGCGGCTCGCGTGGAATTGGGGCGGAAACCTGCCTCGCACTGGCGGGCAACGGCGTCAGGGTTGCGGTCAACGGCCGTGACGAAGCGGCGATTCACGCGACGGTGCAGGCCATCCGTGCGCTCCACGGCGAAGCCATTGCGGCGCCGGCGGATTGCGCCCAGCTGTCTTCGGTCGAAGCGATGCGCGACCGCGTCAATGCGGAGTTCGGCGCACCTGACATTGTCGTGGCGTTTGCCGGGGGCGGCAGCGGACGGCCGATGCCCTTCGAGCAGATCACGGAACAGGACTGGCGCTCGAGCATCGACAACAACCTGACGTCCACGTTCTTCACTCTCAAATGCTTTCTGCCCGCCATGATCGCGCGCGGTTCCGGATGCATCGTGAACCTGGCGTCGGCGGGTGGCCGGATGGCTGCCGGCGCTCCCGCCGGCTACGGTGCTGCGAAGGCCGGTGTGATCATGCTGACGCGCCACCTGGCGCACGAGGCAGGCAAGTACGGCATCCGGGTCAACTGCGTTTCACCGTCGGCGGTTCTGACCGAGCGAACCCGGCAGTCAATCTCGGACGAACAGGAGCGACAGATGCGTCCCGCCTTCCCGCTGGGCCGACTGGGTCATCCGCGAGATGTCGCCGCCGCGACCCTCTTTCTCCTGTCCTCAGCTTCTTCTTGGATCACCGGCGCGACCCTGGATGTGGCCGGCGGCCGGGTCATGTCATAAGACCAAGCTCACCCGGCGTTTTGCCCAATCACGAGCGCGTGGCCCTTATCGCGAGCGCGTGGCCCTTGAACCGCCGACGCGCTTGGAGTATCTCTTGCGGCATGTGATTTGAATCACTTCCCGCACCATGACCATCTCAACCTCTTCGGTTCTGGCGACGGCCACCCATCCGCTATTTCTGGCGGGCATGGTGATCGTCATCGGCTTCTTGGGCGCCCGCTATTGGCAGGGACGCAGTTCACTGGCG
>JAXDQI010000029.1:0-4171 GCA_034667965.1 Gammaproteobacteria bacterium | reverse complement strand
CGCCACCCTTCGGCTCCAGTCAGCGCACCATCCTCGTTCGCCTGGATCCCGAGAAGCTCCGTTCCTACAACATGTCGCCCGACGAGGTGGTGCAGGCGTTGGGGACCGGTAATACGGTCAGCCCATCCGGTAACGTCCGCATCGGCAACCTCATGCCAATGGTGCCGGTCAATTCCGTTGTCGGGGATTTCAAGGGCCTGAACAACATTCCCATCCGCGCTCAGGGAACGCAGACGATCTTCATACGCGACGTCGGATCGGTCGAAGACGGCGCCGACATCCAGACCGGCTACGCGCTGGTGGACGGACGCCGCACGGTCTACATCCCCGTGACCAAGCGAGCGGACGCCTCGACACTCGCGGTGGTCCAGGCCGTCAAAGCCAATTTGCCACGCTTCCAATCGGTGCTGCCTGATGATGTCGAGGTCAGTTACCAGTTCGATCAGTCCCCCTACGTAACGCGCGCCATCCAGGGCCTGTTCGTCGAAGGCGCTCTCGGCGCGGTACTCACGGGCCTTATGGTGCTGTTGTTTCTGAGGGATTGGCGCAGTTCGCTCGTCGTGGTCTTGAACATTCCGCTCGCAATCCTCGCGTCGGTGACGGCGCTCTGGGTATCGGGTCAGACGATCAACATCATGACCCTGGGCGGGTTGGCGCTGGCTGTCGGCATCCTGGTCGACGAGGCGACAGTCACCATCGAGAACATCCATACCCGTCTTGCCGACGGCCGCAGCCTTGCCCGTGCCGCGAGCGAAGCCACGGCCGAGACGAAGCTGCCCCGGTTCGTCGCCATGCTCTGCATTCTGGCGGTGTTCATTCCCGCCTTCTTCATGACCGGCGCTGCGCACAACCTGTTCGTACCCTTGGCCTTGGCAGTCGGCTTCTCGATGGTGGGGTCGTATCTGCTTTCCAGTACCTTTGTGCCGGTGTTGTCGGTCTGGATGCTGCGCAATCCGAGCACGCACCTTAAGCCGCGAGAGACGTCTTTCGATCGGCTGCGTGCCAGCTACGATCGGTTCCTGCGCGTCATCATGAGACGACGGCGCACCGTCGTGCTCTCCTATCTCATGATCAGCGGCGCAATCATATTCGTGGTCGGCAGTTCGCTCGGCACCGAGATTTTTCCGAGCGTGGATACCGGCCAGTTCCAATTGCATCTCCGGGCCCCGGCGGGAACGCGCATCGAGCGCACCGAGCAGATCGCGCTGCAGACACTCGAGGTGATCAAGCGCGAGGTCGGGCCGGATAACGTGCAAATCAGTCTCGGTTTTGTCGGCACGCAGCCGCCCAATTATCCCATCAATACCATTTATCTCTGGAGTTCCGGCTCCGAGGAGGCGGTGCTCCAGGTGCAGCTCAAGCCCGGCACCAGGATCGGCATCGAGGATTTGAAGGAGCGGCTGCGTCAGAAATTGCCCCAGGAACTGGCGGGGGTGCGCTTCTCATTCGAGCCAAGCGACATCGTCAGCCGGGTGATGAGTTTTGGCGCGCCGACGCCGATCGAAGTGGCAGTGAGCGGGCCGAACCTCGCCGATAGCCGCCAATACGCGGATAGACTGCGGGCGAATTTGGCACAGGTGCCGACGCTGCGAGACCTGGGATTCGAGCAGGAACTCGATTACCCGACGGTAAAGGTCAATGTAGACCGCGAGCGAGCGGGCGTACTTGGGGTGACGACGGGTGACGTGGCGAAATCCGTTGTCGCGGGCACGTCATCCAGTCGCTACACCTCCGCTAATTATTGGCCCGATCCCAAGAGCGGCATTGGCTATCAGGTGCAAGTCGAGATCCCCGAGCACCAGATGAATTCCCTGGAGGAGGTGAAGAATCTCCCCATCGCTCGCCGGTCGGGCGGACAGATCGACCTCCGCAATGTGGCCGGCGTTACCAACGGCACGGCGCTTGGCGAATATGACCGCTACAACATGCAGCGCATGCTGACACTCAGCGCCAACATCGACGGCGAGGATCTGGGGCACGCGGCGGCCCGTGTGCAACAGGCGATCAGCGCTACGGGCAAGCCGCCCGATCGGGTGAACGTGGCGGTGCGCGGGCAAGTTCAGCCAATGGCGGAGATGTTCGGAGGTCTGCGTCTGGGGCTCTTGATGGCGGTGGGTGTCATCCTTCTGCTGCTCACCGCCAATTTCCAATCGTTCCGGCTTTCCCTGGCGGTGGGATTGACGATTCCCGCCGTCATCGCCGGGGTCGTACTCATGCTTTGGCTCACCGGGACTACACTTAACATTCAATCCTTCATGGGCGCGATCATGGCGATCGGCGTGGCCGTCGCAAACGCCATCCTGCTCGTGACTTTCGCCGAGCGCAGCCGGATCGAGGGGCGCGAACCATGGGAGGCGGCAATAGAAGGCGCACGGAGCCGTCTGCGTCCGATTCTGATGACAAGTTTCGCGATGCTGGCCGGGATGATGCCGCTGGCGCTGGGCCTGGGCGAGGGCGGAGAGCAAAGTGCTCCGCTGGGGCGGGCGGTGATCGGCGGTCTCCTCGGCGCAACCTGCGCCACGCTCATCATCCTGCCGGCGATCTTGGCCGTGCTCCAGTCGCGGCATGCCCCGATTTCCGCGTCGCTCGATCCTGACGACCCGCATAGCCGCTATTTCGAGCCGGAGCTGCGGCTCGGATCGGTGTCGGATCTTGACGACGGACGCGCCGAACATCACGCGAGAGCGGCGGAATAAGCGAATAGCCAGAACGGATTTTGAAGGCGGAACACAATGAACTTCAGCCATCGAACGGGCATAACGGTCTTGTTAGTCGCGGTCGGCCTCGGCGCGGGGGGCTTCGTTACCGAGCGGCGCCTGGCGGCATCGCCATCGCCAGTGAATTCAACGAAGGCGGATAACCCTCCACGGGTCGAAATTGTCCGTCCGCGCCGCGCCACGGTGGCGCAACGCCTCCAGACCAATGCCAGCCTCGAAGCCTTCGAGGAGGCGGATCTCTTCGCCAAAGTCTCCGGATACCTGTCGGATGTTCGCGTCGATATCGGCGATCACGTGAAGGCGGGCCAAGTGCTCGCGGTGATCGACGTTCCCGAAATGAAGGATGAGCTTGCCGAAGCCAAGGCCCAGCTCGAATCCAAGAAAAGTTCGCTCGAGAGTGCGCGCCGCCAACTGGACCACAACAAGGCGGACCTAGCGCTACAGAACGCCCTGGCGAAAGACCGGGAGCAACTGGGCGAGGGACGGGGGTTCATCAGCGACCGCACGCTCGATCAGGTGCACGCCAATGCTGATATCGCCAAGGCGGATCTCGGCGTTGCGGAAGCGAACCGCGCCCTCGCCGCCAGCCAGGTCGACGTCGCCGCCGCGACCGTGGAGAAGATCAAGACTCTGCTCGCCTATACGCAGATCGTCGCGCCGTTCGATGGCGTGGTGGCGCGACGCCAGGTTAACCGGGGCGATTTGGTCCAGGCCGCCACGGCCACGCGGACGACGCCGTCTGCAGGGTCACTTTTCACGCTGCAGCGGATCGACACGATCCGGGTGTTTTGCGACGTTCCGGAGAATGACGTACCTCAGCTTCACGTCGGCGATCCGGCCATTGTCAGGCCGTCTGGCTTCGACGGTAAGCCATTCATCGGCAAGGTAACCCGCTTCTCCCTGCGTCTCGATCCCGAGACCCGCAATATGCGTACCGAGATCGACTTGCCCAACCCCGAGGAACGACTTTATCCCGGCACCTATGCGGAGGTCTCACTGGAAATGAACCGGCGCCCTGATGCGCTTACCGTACCCACCGCGGCTGTGGGTTCGGATGGTGACGGCAACTTTGTGTACACAATCGCCGACAATCGAATCACACGCCTTGCCGTAAAGACGGGTCTCACCGATAACGGTCGCACCGAGGTTACCGCCGGCCTCGCGGAAGAGACACCGGTGGTAGCGAGCAGCAAGGGAGTGCCGCCACTGAGAACTGCGGTTCAGCCGCAGATGGTCCGCGAGAACTCCTAGACCAACGTTTCCGAAGTTCGAATCATATCGGTCCGTCGCAGCCGTCATTCCGGGGCGCGTGTGACGCGCGAAGCGTGGCATGAGCGAGCCCGGAATCCATAACCACCGCAGGGGTTATGGATTCCGGGCCTGCGCTCCGACCGGCTATGCCGGCCGGAACACATCCCGGAATGACGAAAGATAGATTTCATGGAATCGCTCGT
>JAXDQI010000028.1:0-3936 GCA_034667965.1 Gammaproteobacteria bacterium | reverse complement strand
GGGCCGAACTGCTGGCGCAGTTGCGTCTTTAGAATCTTCCCTGTCGCATTCCGCGGCAGCGCCGCAACGATCTCCAGTCGACGTGGCAGTTTGTAGCGGGCCAACTGTGTGCCGGCAAACTCCCGGATCTGCTCCAACTCGACGCTGTGTCCGGGCCTCAGCGTAACGACGGCACAGACGGTCTCTCCCCATTTCCGGTCGGGTGTGCCGATCACACCCGATCGCCTCGTTGCACGCCAAGCGCGTGCAATCGTCCGGCGACCCGCTCTATCCGCTGCTGCATCTGCGCATAGGTCCAGGTCTGGCGTTCGAATGCGAGCGCAGCACGCTCAGGGACACGCAACGCGCGTTGCAGGAACCAATTCGCCAGACCGATATCAGGGGCGCTCATCCACCAGTTCTCCTTCGCGCGTTCGAGGTCCGCGCTTGGAGGGCGCCCCGACGAGTGAAATGGATACTCAAGACTTCATGTGGTTTCAGGGAAGACCAGACGCGCCTCGAAGCCGCTGCCGCGACCCATGACAGGGGAAATGAGGGTCAAGCTGCCGCCGATCTGCTTCATGACACTGTCGACGATGGCGAGCCCGAGACCGCCGCCGGCGCCGACCGACGATCCGCGAACGAAAGGCTTCTTCAGAGTTTCGAGGGTCTCGGATGGAACGGGAGCGCCGCCGTTCAGCAGCCGAATTTGCCGGCCGCGTTCGACGACGATCTCGATCGGCTCATCAGGAGCGCCATAACGGATGGCGTTCTCGATCAGGTTGCTTAGCGTTATGCCGAGAACGTCCAGTTCCCCCTGCACGATGAATTCGTCCGGACATTCGGCGGTGACGACCAGCCTGTCGCCCACGTCCTCGCGTCGGCGAAACTCATCGACCAGAACTTGCAAGACGGTCAACACATCAATGCGTTCTCGCAGCATCCCGACGCCTGCCCCGGCCCGGGACAGTTGCAGCAGCTTCTCGGCAAGGCTGCCGAGCCCTTTTATCTGGTTGACGATACGCACCGCGCGCTCTGCATGCTGCGTGCCGGTGAGCTGCGCCGATAACAATTGCATCTGCGCCAGCACGGCTGCGATCGGCGTCCGCAATTCGTGCGCGCTGTTGGCTGCGAACTGGCGCTCCGTGGCCAGCGCACGCTCCAGCCGTTCCAAGAGCCGGTTCACCGCCGCCAGTATCGAAGCGAGCTCGGTCGGCAGGCCCATATCGGGGATCTGCGACAGATTGAAGCCGTCGCGACGGCCGATCTCGCTCCGCAACTGGTCCAATGAGCGCATGCTCCGGAACACCGCCCAGCGGATCAAGAACCAGGAAAGCGGCAAGAACAGCAGCAGCGGTCCGACGGTAAGCGCGACGGCCCGCCTCAGCGACTCGGAACGGTGCATGGCAGGCTCGGCGACTTCGATGAAATAGCCGTTGGCAGCGGCGGGCTGGGAATAGACCCGGTACTGCGGGATGTCGTGAAATCCAGCCTGGCGCGGCACCGGAAAGGGCTTCTCGGGCGCGTTCTCGGAGCGCATGACGATCTCGCCGGCCGGACCGATGATCTGATACGCAAGAGCTTTGGGATCCATCGTTGCGATAAGGTGCCTCGCCATCTGTTGCACGGCCTGTGGTTGCTGGACGGCATCATAGGTGGCGGGCAGCAGCCGCTGCGCCACCTCCTCGATCGCGTTGTCGAGCCTCTCGTTGACCTCGAACAGCGTCAGCATGCCGGCGGCGACACTCCCCAGCAGCCACAGCCCCGCCATCGATGAGGCCAGCATCCAGATCAGCCGTGTAACAAGGCTCCCGCGCGCCACGTCCTAGTCTCCCATGCGGTAGCCGAGACCGCGTATCGTGCGAATGAAATCCCGCCCAAGCTTGCGGCGAATGCGGCTGACATAGACCTCGATGGTGTTGCTTTCGATCTCCTCGCCGAATGCGTACAGCGCATCCTCGATTTGCTCTTTCGAGACCGTCGATTGCCGCCGTCGGCCCAGCACTTCGATGACGGCCCACTCCCGCGCGCTCAGTTCGACCGGTCGCCCGTCCAACCGCGCGACTTTCGATTCCCACTCCAGCTCCACCGGACCAACCTGAAGGACCGGCACTGACTTGCCGAAATACCGGCGGCTGACGGCCTCCAAACGTGCATTCACTTCGTCGAGGTCGAAGGGCTTGACGATGTAATCGTCGGCTCCCGCTTTCAGCCCCTCGATCCGGTCACTGACCAGGTCGCGCGCGGTGAGGATCACGACCGGCAGCGCATCACCGCGGCGGCGAAGTTTGCGCAGGAAATCCAAGCCGCGCCCATCGGGCAGGTGCAGATCAAGCAGCAGCGCGTCATAAGATACCGTGCGCACCGCGTGCTCCGCCGGCTCCAGCCGTTCGAACCAGTCGACGGCGTGTCCAGCCGCTCGAACATGCTCCTGTACAGCCGAGCCAAGATGCGGCTCATCTTCAACTAGCAACACTCGCATGGGCCCGCTCGTTGTCATGAAGGATAATTACGCGAAGAAGCTGACGCCAACCTGAACGTCATGCAGATAGGCTTCAGGTCCGCGTCAGAAAAGCCCGCTAACGATGCCGACCAACGGTTTACATCGGAGCGGGAAATGATCCATACAAGCCCATCACGCACAGCTCACGTATTCGCGATCAATTGGTCGGGGTCCCATCATCGCCGGTCGCGCGTTCCTGGGACATTACCGATCATCAAGCGCCGACTGTTTTTCAGCGTTGCGACGGTCGGTATAGCCCTGGCCCTGGGATTCGCACTGGGCCGTTCGTCCCCGTCCGCTTCTGCTCCGGTGTCTGCGAGCACCACTGCCGCGCCTGCTGCCGATCTACAACTGCCCGCGACGATTGCTCTTTCTTCACCGAAGCTGGCGAACCTGCAATTGCAGATCGGGCAGGCGAAGGCCGGGCCGCTGGTGCGCGCTGTGTCTGCGACGGGTAGTGTCGGATACGATCAGCTCCATCTTGCCCGCATCAGGCCCATGGCGCGTGGCCGGATCGAAGCGCTCGATGTGACCGCCGGCGATCGGGTCGTCGCAGGTCAACGTCTAGCGATGCTCGATAACTTCGACCTCAGTGCGGCCCATAGCAAGGTTGTGGGCGCCGAGGCGGCGCTGAATCAGGCAAAGGCGCAACTCGCCGCGGCAAATGCTGCTTATGACCGCGCGACAAACCTTATTCGCAGCGACCTCGTGACCCAGGCCGAACTCGTGGCTCGGCGCGCCACCGCGGTCACCATGGAAGCCGATCTCCGTACCAAGGAAGCGCAGTTGCGGCAGTACCAAGAGGAGGAGGCACGGCTCTTGCCGGTGCGCCCTGCCGCCGCTGCTGCCGACACCTCCGACGATCGGCCGGGAGGTTCCCGCGGCGCCCTGTTCGCGCCATTCGCCGGGGTCGTTGATTCGGTCTCTGTCGCAACCGGAGAGATCGTGGATCCGGCGACACCGATCTTCACCGTGTCCGACCTCTCAACCGTCTGGGTACAGGCCGACGTAGCAGAGAGGGATCTCGGCGCAGTCAAGGTGGGTGATGCAGTCGAGGTGAAAGTGAACGCCTTTCCGGGCCGAGTTTTTGCTGGCCGCGTCACCTACATCCCCGACCAGATCGAGTCGGCGACGGGGATGGCCAAGGTGCGCTGTGAGGTCCCAAACCCGGACGGCGCACTGCGCGTCAACATGTTCGCAACCGTCACGATCCTCTCACCGCAGGGCGGCGACGTCGTCCTGGCGCCGAGCGAGAGCCTGCAGGAGATCAATGGACAGAGCGTCGTGTTCATCCCGACAGGAGATCGCCAGTTCGCCTGGCGCGCGGTTCATACCGGCCTGGTTGCAAACGGAAAGACCCAGATCACGAGCGGGCTCGCGGCTGGCACGCCAGTCGTCGGCGAGGGCAGTTATTGGCTCAAGGCGGCTCTGATGCAGTCCACCATTCCGGACCA
>JAXDQI010000027.1:0-12487 GCA_034667965.1 Gammaproteobacteria bacterium | reverse complement strand
AGGATGTACTGGTAGCGAGTACCCGCGCGAGCGTCAGGCACCAGGAGTTCATGCCAGCCCTCTCCCGTAGGTACCATGGGCGCCGACCGGGCGGGTTCCTTTCCATCCTGGGTCTCGACCGCAATGTGCTTGCAATTCGGCGCCCACAACCGAAAACGCACCCCGCGGCCGCCGGGCACCACGTCGGCTCCCTGGGGCATACGGTGAAGCGTCGTCATGTATGGCGTAAGCCTCTCTCGGGCCGGCGGCCCGCGCAATCAGTGCATTCCTACAATCACGGCGGTATGCCGCCCAGGGGAATGTCGCCGCCGGCCGCGTTACTCGCGGGCGGCGAGGCGCCTGAATTCTGTCTTCAGGCCATCCACACGTGCGAGATAGATGCGCGGATCGTGGTCGCCGCATTTCTCGCCGTCGACGAACCGAAAGCCGAGCCGCACGTACAGATCGCCCGCCCCCGCCCCGCACAAATGGATCACGGCGGCCAGATGCTGCTTTTCCTGCAGCGAAGCCGTAGTAATGCGATGGTGCGCGAGCGCGGCGGCAACGTGCAAGTCGAGATAAGCGGCGGTGAGTTCAACCGCGTGGCTGGGAATCACGCGAAAGTAAAGGCTGTTGAGCCAGCACGACTGCCAGTCGTTCCAAGCGCCGGCCTGCGCCACAGTGTGATGGTGGATGCAGTAATTCTTCGCTTCCGCAAAGGTTCCATCCGTCATTTGATACATGCCGACCGAACTCGATGCCGGCCGATAGATCTCGAACGGCCGCAATCTCCAAGACCACCGCCAATAGGTTCGCGCCACGGGATTGCCCGCCCCCTCCTGTTGAGCGAGTGCCGCCAGCAGCTCGGGGGCAATCGCCTTGGTCGAATGCCGCCGAAATATCGGGGCGTAGCTATCCCAAGTCTCCGATGGAGTCTTGAAGAGAGTGCCGCTGACGGGGAAGAAGAGTTCGGAAGGCTTGCGGATGACTTGATAGATCCAATTGACCACCGACCACAGAGCCAGCACGATCAAGAGTCCCGCGACAATCTGCGCCGCCCGTGGCGCGCGCCGGAAGACGCGCATCCAACGGCGCAAGTAGCGCATCCAACGCCGACGGCCGCCCTTCCACGGCGGTCGCTTCGCCGACGCCGCGCGTTTCTGCCGCCCGCGTCCGAGTGCTGCGGGAGAGTTTCGGCCCGGCCTTCGCGCCTGCGCTCGAGAATCCTTTGGCATGGTCAGGAAAGGGTGAGTTTCAACCGGGCTGCGATCGCCGCGATGTTGCCCCGCACGTCGCGCAGGTCGAAGAACTGCGCCTGCAGGCCCGCTCGGACGGCGCCCGCGACATTGCGAAATTGATCATCGACGAAGAGCACCTCGCGCGGCTGACACTTCAGGGCCTCCACCGCAACGGCATAGGCACCAGGATCCGGCTTGAGAATCTTCGTGTGAGTCGCGTCCACGAAAGCGTCCATGTCGCGGAGCACATCGATGCGCTCCGCCATCCCAACGCCCGTGAACAGTTCGAATTCGTTGGACAGCACGCCGACACGGATCCCGGAGGCACGCGCCCGCCGCACGAGGTGTTGCATCTCCGGCCGGATGGCGGAATTCGGATCCGTCCCCCGCAGCCGCTTCGCCATGGTCAACATGTCCCAGCCCGACTCACCGACAGCGAGCCCCAATTCGTTCGCCCGAAAAGCCCAGTACTCACGCTCCGTGATTTCGTCGCGCTGCATCGATGCCCAGAGCGGATCGGTCGTCGGGTCAAACGGTCCAAGCCATGTCAAGGAACCCGGAACGAGCTGCAGAATGCGCTCGGTTTCCGCGTGCCGTTCGAACGCCGAGATGCTGATCACGCTGCCATAGTCGAGCAGCAACGCACGAGGGGTCGAATTTCGCATGATGTGGAGATTACCACGCCGTCGACAGGATCAATGCCACCCGGCACGGTCGCGGTCAACCGAGACATCAGAACGATTCGCGAAATTCGAGGCCGATGGTTCGGGGCTGATTCACAAACAAACGGGGACGCCCGGGGGTTTCCGCCGCAATCGATCGGCTGTCTCCCAGGTTCGCGATCTCATCGGCCAGGTTCTTGCCGACGAGCGCAAGCTCCAAAGGTCCATTCGCAAAAGCCAAACGTGCGTTGATGAGCCGATAAGACGGGCGTTCGCGGGGATCGCCGGGACTATTATTACCGCTGAAACTCCTTCCGATGTACGAGTAATCCGCGCCGCTGACCAGCTTCCATGAACTCGTCAATTGCGTCGTGTAGGCGACCGAACCGTTCCCGGTCCAGTTCGGCACTTGATATACCGGCGAACCGACCGGTTGCGGGGACGACGCACTCGCCTCGCTGATTTTCGCGTTTTGATAGCCAAGTCCCAGCGACATTTCGAGCGGCTCCGTGGGCCGCGCATGGACTTCGAGCTCGCCGCCCTTGCTCACCGCGGCACCCGCATTGGCGACGTACTGAAAGCCGCAAGACAGGAGTATCTCCTGCTGGATGTTGTTCCACTTGATGTAGAAGCCGGCGGCATCGACGGTCAGCCGGTGATCGAGCCAGGAAGTCTTCGTGCCGAGTTCGTAGTTCCAGAGCGAATCGGATTTGAAGCTCCGTGTTTGCGCGAGCGTGATGTTGGGATTTGATTGCTGAAGGGCGGCTACGCAGTCGGTCGCAGTGCCTGCTTGGCCCTGCGGCACGATGGGGACGAGACCGCCGGGCCGGAATCCCTTGGCAACGTTGACGTAAACCATCCGATCCGGACTTATGTGGTAGTCGGCCTCGAATTTCGGATTGACGCCGCTCTCGGTCGTGGTGTCCGAAGGACTTTGAATTGCCGGGCCCCCGCCCGTGGCCAGTCCCTCCTCATATCCAGACGACGTGGTTTTCACCTGATACCAGCGCAGGCCGCCGGTGAATTTCAACGGTTGGATGGGTTGAAACGAAACTTCACCAAAGGCGGCCGGTTCCCGGATGTCCGTATGAAAATCCTGCGCAAATATCAAGTTCGGATAGTCGGGATTATTGGGACCGCCCAGCGTCGCATCCAGATTCGGAACCTCCGCAGGCGGATAATAAGCGGCGAACGGCACGCGCCCGTGAAAATCCGAATAAAAAACGCCCGCCACGAATTGAATCGGACCCGACAAATCCGATGCGAAGCGAATTTCCTCGGCAAATCGCTGGTAGTTCTTTTCCTCGCTGATGCCCCCCGGTTGAGGTGTGCCGCCTGGAAAATTGGAAGTGATCGCGGCATACACGAAATCACTTTCATCTTCCGTTTCGAACACTTTCCGGCTGAAGTACGCCGTCGAAGACACGAATTCTCCGATGCCCGTCTTCCAATGCAAGGCAATCGAATACAAGCCCCAGATGTCGTGCCCGCCCTCCGGCACATTGAACCAACGCGCCTGGGTGAAGCGGGACGGAATCATGGTCGTCGGCGCGGGCGCCCCGGTGGCGGGGACGGGATATCCAATGCCGTTGCCGGGCGTCGTCAGATAATCGGACAGCGGAAATCCGTTGTAGGTCGCCCGCTGCAGCATGATGCGGGGTGTGACGGTCAAGGAGTCATCGAGTTTGATGGTCAGACTCGCTGCGCCACCAATGGTATTGACCTCGCCGACGTTCTTGATGGTGGAGATGCCCGCGGTGGCCAGCGGCGTACAAGTCAAGGCCATCGCGGCAGCCGGATCCGTGCAGAAGCTGCGCTTGAAGTAACCCGCCGCATGATCGTAGAACCCACTCAACCGGAGAGCCACCTGATCCTTGATGAGCGGGATATTCACAACGCCGTCACCGGTCCCATTCGGGTGGCTGGTATGGTCCGTCGATGAAACGCCGGCGTGCACAGACGCGTCGAAATCCTCGAGGTTCGGTTCTTTCGTGATGATGCGCACGGTACCCCCCATCGATCGGGCGCCGTATAAAGTGCCCTGAGGGCCGCGCAATACTTCGATGTGGTCGACGTCCAAGACGCGCGGGTCGAGCGAGTCCGGGAGCGGCGTGTCATCGATATAAAAGCCGGTGACATTGTCACCCGCAATCCCGCGAATTGAGACGGTGCGGGACGTACCTACGCCGTCGCCGGTGGGCGCGAAGGCAAGATTCGGAACCTTCGTGGCGTAATCGAAAAAAGTATTGATGGATTTTTCTTGCAGCGCCACGGCCCCGAACGTGGTCATCGACAGCGGCACGGTCTGTTCGCTTTCAGAGCGCTTCTGAGCCGTGACGGTAATCGCCTCGAGCTCCACCGACCCTGAGGTTTCGGCTGCGTTTGCGGCAACGACCGCGGTCACGCACAGCGCGGCCCCAAACCATACGACGCCGTGGCTGCCAATCCCCATGGTGGATCTCCTTGGAGCACGAATCACGATCGATCCCATCGCCGCCGTGCGATGATTCGCCGGGGCATTATGTTTCGCGACTCTGACACAACAAACTATCCCGCACAATTTTCGCCAATCCCCACTGAAGTTGACGGCGGTCCATAAACACAATATCTTGTGGTTCATTGCGGTGTCCGGCACATGTGCTGGGCCTAAGAGGGAACCCGGTGCGAATCCGGAACTGCCCCGCAGCGGTGAATGGGAACGAACCTGAGCCATTGGCACTGAACCGACGACGCGAATCGGAGGTTTGGGAAGCGGCTTGTAGTAGGAACCGGCTCGAGTGCGAGCCGCATGCCCGTAAGTCCGAAGACCTGCCGCGATCCTCATCTCCTTAAGAGATGTTGTTCGGCTCTGGAGCTCTCGCGGGAGGAGCGGCCGGAATGTCTGCGTCCACGCGCACCGGCGTGGTCCTCATTCCGTCGTTACTACGCCGCCGGCTCCGTGTTGCACGGGATTCGCCCAAGGAAACATGGAAATGAATACACAACCGCAATCTGAATCGACATCACGTCAACCGGAATTCGAATTGAATCCGCCGCACTCGCCGCGCGTGCCGATGAGCGTGAAGAAGCGCTCGGGAGCGCACGAACCCATCGACGTCAATAAAATCGTGCGCGCCGTTGCGCGTTGCTGCGACGGCATCGCGGATGTGGACCCCATGCGAGTGGCGTTGAAGACCATTGCCGGTCTCTATGACGGAGCCACCACGCGTGAACTTGATGAATTGTCGATCCGGACGGCGTCCTCCTTCATGGCCGACGAGCCGGCCTATTCGAAGCTTGCCGCCCGGTTGCTCGCCGCTTTCATCGACAAAGAGGTCCAAGGCTCGGGGATTCATTCCTTTTCCCAATCCATTCGCACCGGCTTCGATGTCGGCCTGATAAACGAGCGGGTACTGCAATTCGTCGAAGCGCATGCGCGAAAACTCAACGATGCCATCGACGTGGAGCGCAACCAGCGCTTCGAGTACTTCGGAATCAGGACTTTGTACGACCGCTATCTGCTCAAACATCCGACTAAACGCCATGTCCTCGAAACGCCCCCCTACTTTTGGATGCGTGTTGCCGTCGCCCTCAGCACGACGGCGCAAGACGCGATCGAACTGTACGGGCTGTTCTCCTCGCTCGACTACTTGCCGAGTTCTCCGACGCTGTTCAATGCCGGTACCTTGCACGAGCAACTCTCGAGCTGCTTTCTGCTCGACTCGCCCCCCGATTCCCTGGAAGGGGTTTACGACAAATACAAGGACATCGCCCTGCTGTCGAAGTTCTCCGGCGGTATCGGCGTTGCCTGGCACCGGGTGCGGTCGGAAGGCTCGCTGATTCGCTCCACCAACGGGCTGTCGAACGGCATCGTGCCGTGGCTGAAGACGCTGGACTCCTCCGTGGCAGCGGTCAATCAAGGCGGCAAGCGCAAGGGCGCCGCATGCGTATACCTCGAGACCTGGCACGCCGATCTCGAGGCCTTTCTGGAGCTGCGCGACAATACCGGCGACGATGCCCGCCGTACCCATCACCTCAACCTCGCCAATTGGGTGCCCGATCTATTCATGAAGCGCGTGGAAGCGAACCAACCCTGGTCGCTGTTCGATCCGAAAGATGTGCCCGAGCTGCCGGATTTATGGGGCGATTCCTTCGAACGATCCTATAGCCAAGCCGAAGCCCGAGGCTTGGCGCGCAAGACCTTGCCCGCGCGCGATCTCTACGCGCGCATGATGCGCACCCTCGCCCAGACCGGCAACGGTTGGATGACCTTCAAAGACAAGGCCAATCGAGCCTGCAATCAGACCGCGCGGCCTGAAGCCGTGGTGCATCTCTCGAACCTGTGCACCGAGATTCTCGAGATCACCGCGCACTCCGAAAGCGCGGTTTGCAACCTGGGCTCGATCAATCTTGCGCGCCACGTCGGCGATCGCGGATTCGACTTCGAGAAGCTCGAGCAAACCGTCGAGCTGGCGGTGCGCCAGCTGGATCGCGTCATCGATCTGAACTTCTATCCGATTGCTTCGGCCAGGGGATCGAACATGCGATGGCGGCCGGTCGGCCTCGGACTCATGGGCCTGCAGGATGTCTTCTTTCAGTTGCGCCTGCCCTTCGACAGCGAGCCCGCCAGAGCGCTGTCGTGCCGCATATCCGAAGAAGTGTACTTCCACGCGCTGCGCACCTCGGCGGAGCTGGCGCGGGAGCGCGGCGCGCATCCGAGCTTCGCCGAGACTCGCGCCGCATCCGGTGAATTGCAATTCGACGCGTGGGGCGTCATTCCAGGCAATCCGCGCCGGTGGGAGGATCTCTCGGCGCAGATCCGCACGCATGGATTGCGCAACAGCCTGCTGATCGCCATTGCACCCACGGCCACCATCGCCTCGATCGCCGGATGCTGCGAATGCATCGAGCCGCAAATATCGAATCTATTCAAGAGGGAGACACTATCCGGTGATTTCCTCCAGGTGAACGCGTATCTCGCGCTGGAATTGAAGCGCTTGGGACTGTGGACGCCCGGGGTGCGCGATGCCGTCAAGCTGGCCGACGGCTCCGTGCAGGGCATCGATGCCATACCCGGTGAACTCAAGAGCATCTATCGCACGGCGTGGGAGCTGCCGATGAAGTCGTTGATCGAGATGGCGGCCGACCGCGGCGCCTTCGTCGATCAAAGCCAATCCTTGAATCTGTTCATCGCCAACCCGAGCATCGGCCAGCTGTCCAGCATGTACATGTACGCGTGGAAGAAAGGGCTCAAGACGACCTACTACCTGAGGTCGCGGCCCGCCACGAGCATCGCCAAGACGACGGTACGGGACACGGGCGCCCTCGCCTGCTCGCTGGAAAACCCTGAAACCTGCGAGGCTTGCCAGTGAACCGCTTGCTCGACCCCGGATTCAACCTGACCTTACGGCCGATGCGTTACCCGAAGTTCTATGAAATGTATCGCGGCGCGATCAAGAACACCTGGAGCGTCGAGGAAATCGACTTTCAAATCGATTTGAGTCATTTGCAGCGACGCATGACCGCTGCGGATCGGCACCTCATCGAACGCCTCGTGGCCTTTTTTGCAACCGGCGATTCCATTGTCGCCAACAATCTGGTCTTGAGCCTGTACAAGCACATCAACGCTCCCGAGGCGCGCATGTACCTGTCTCGGCAATTGTTCGAAGAGGCTCTTCACGTGCAGTTTTATCTCACCCTCCTCGACAACTACGTGCCGGATCAAGTACAACGCGCGCGCGCCTTCGCGGCCATCGACAACATTCCTTCCATCCGGCGCAAAGCGCTGTTCTGCCAGCGTTGGACGGACTCTGTCCTGAGTCTTGATCGGATCGAGTCCGTGGAGGACAAGCGCCGCTTCCTGCTCAATCTGACCTGTTTTGCCAGCTGCATCGAAGGCTTGTTCTTCTTCGGAGCGTTCGCTTACGTCTACTTTCTCCGCTCGCGCGGACTATTGCCCGGACTGGCGGCCGGGACCAACTGGGTATTTCGCGACGAGAGCGGGCACATGGCATTCGCCTATCAGGTGCTCGACACGGTGCGGCAGGAGGAGCCGGAGCTGTTCGACGCGAACTGGGCGGCGCAGGTCAGAACAATGATCGAAGAGGCCGTGGAATGCGAGGTGGCGTTTGCCGACGACGTGCTGTCCGAAGGAGTGCCCGGTCTCACCCGCATCGAAATGAGGCAGTACTTGCAATACGTCGCCGATCAGCGGTTGCTCAAGCTGAATCTGCCGACGATCTACGATTCGCGCAATCCGTTCGCCTTCATGGAACTGCAGGATGTTCAGGAATTGACGAATTTCTTCGAACGCAAGGTGTCTTCGTATCAAGTTGCGGTGCAGGGGGAAGTGGCGTTCGACCACGTATTTTAATTTTTGCGCAGAGCCTGATCGGCCTCGCGCAGCCATCCGTCTCGATCGGTCGCGGACGGCAACGCCTGCGCCAGATCGTGCGCCAGCTCGTAGCTTTTCCGGGCGCCGTTCAGGTCTCCTGTCTTCGCAAGAGCCTCCGCGAGCGCGAGATGGTTCGGGGGATACTCCGGCCGCAGCGCCACGGCCCGACGCGCGGCGGCCAACCCCGCCTCGGGGTCGCCGGGTCCCAATGGCCATCCCGGCGCGCGAACCAACACCAGCCCCTGCACGCGCGCGGGACCGGCGTGGTCATACCCGGCATCGGCGGCTTCGGCTGCTGCCAAGTCCCCGAGCATGGTGCGCAGCAGCTCGCCGGCACGCGTCGGGTGCGCCCGGGCCTCGAGACCCTGGGCGATGGCGCGTCCGTAAAGGCAGGCGACGTTCATCGGCTCCCGCGCCATGCAGGCTTCGGCATCGCGACTGGCCTCGGTGGCCAGCTCAGCACGGATTCGCGAATCGGACGAAACGTCGCTGCGCTGCGCGTCCGAGGCAATGGCCGCGGCCAGTCCTTCCACCGAGCCGGGGACTGGAGGCGTGCTCTGCATCGCCGGCCGCAGCGGCGCCCGGCACGCGACGACCATGAGCGCAAGGACAGTGCACCCGATCCAACGCTTCACGGCGCCGTCGCGGGCCTTGGAATCTGCGGCATGACAAAGCCCTGCAGATGTAGCGCACCCAGCGTGTCGGCGCCGGCCGCTGCGTGACCCATCTTCAGTAGCGCCGCCTGAAAGGACTTGGCACGAGCGGCGGACAATCGCGAGTCGACGATTGCAACGATGGCGACCGGCAGTGGCGGAGATTGCCCCACTGCTTTTAGCTGGGCTGCGAACGGCAACGTCGGAAGCGCGGCCGCCTGCGTCTGGTCCAGCAAGGCGACCACCAGCTCGCCCGCGGCGACCCGCCTCAAGGCGCTGAGCACTTGTCCGGTCGACTCGATCCGGACGTCCGGCGGCAGCGCCCACGCTTGAAGTGCCGAGCGCCGGATGAACTCGGGGGCATAGCCCGCCACGCTGAGAATCGTGTACCCCGGCAACAATGGCGGGCCGGTCACCCCGCCGACCTTGGCCACCAGGGTCCACCGCTCCTGCGCGCCGACGCCCACGACGTCCGCCTGCGCAAGCGGCGTCAGATGCAGCGCCGCCGCATGCTGGACGAAGAACGCAAACGGTACGAAGGCCAGCACCGCATCGGGACCGCCGAGCTTCTGAAGGCCGCTCTGCTCGGACGGATCATAGACGGCGGCGAGACTACCCTCCGGCCAACCGGCGGTCGCGACGGCAGCCTTCGCGAATTGATCGACGAAAGGCTGCGCGTCGCCGGCGCCGCCTGGATACCCGGGTGCGCAGAACACTAACGTCGACACCGCAGCCATCAGAAGGGTGCTCATGGCGGTAGGCTATCATTCCCGGGCGCTGAGGGCCTACTGCCCCGACAAGAGGGCGTATTGATTCATGAGTATCGTCGTCTCCCCCAAGCTGCTTCGAATCTTCCTGCGTGTTTTGCGGGCCCGGTACTGGGTCGCAGGCGTCTACCTGGTCCTCGCGATGGCCGGCATCCACGGCGCTTCTCGGATACCCACCGATCCAGCGATCGAGCGACTCATAGTGGCCGGCGATCCCGTGGCACAGGCGACGCTTGAATTCGAGCGGGTGTTTCCTGAAGGCGAGCAGGCGCTCATCATGCTCGAAGCACCGGACCCATTGAGTCAATCCTCTTTGCAGGGTGCCGAACGACTGGAGCGGGCACTCGGCAAGATTCCGAACGTCGAGGCTCACAGCCTGCTCACCCTGTTTCGTCGCACGGATTCGTCCCCCGACATCAGCCGGGAGGAGGCGGTACGGTTGCGCACCTTCGCGACCGGTACGTCGCTGTTCCGTCGAGCGGGGCTTTTGGGCGAGCACTATCTCGGAATCGCTCTCAATCTTCGAGTCAATTCCCCGGCCGAACGTGATCGCGCGCTCGCTGCCGTCGACGCTCTCGTATTGCCCGTCGGGAAGACCGGCGAGCCCTCCGCGGCGCCATTCACCGCCATCCGGCGCGTCGGGAACCCGTGGCTCAACGCGTGGCTCGAGCGGCAGACCGGTACCGCCACGAAGAAGTCCATGCCTCTCTTCGGGGTTTTCCTGCTGACGCTGGTGGCGATTGTGTATCGCTCATGGCGCACGTTGGCCGCGATCATTCTGACGCTGGGCGCCGTGGCGGCGATGGCGGTGGGTCTGGGCGACCTCTTCGGTTGGTCGAACACCATCGTCTCGACCCTGGTTCCGCTGACCGTCATGGTGACAACCACAGCAACGCTCGTCTACATCCACTCCCGCTACATGGAACCCGACGATGCGCCGACTCCTGCCGAGCATCACGCGCGGGCGCTCGCCAATAAATTCCTGCCATGCACCGCCTCGATGTTCGCAACGGCGGTCGGTTTCGCCGCGCTCTCAGTGTCGGAAATCCGTCCCGTGCGTGAAATGGGGCTCTGGACCGCTTGCGGGCTCGTCGTGGCGTGGCTGACCTGTTTTACCCTGTTTCCCGCGCTTCAATCGCTGCTGCGCGCGCCGACGTTGTCGCGTTCGGTTCCGGCCGGCCGATGGTTTTCCGCCTTCGTCGATCTTCTGGTTCCCGCCACCCGCCGCTACCGCTGGCCGCTCGTGGCCGGCGCCCTCCTGTTGATGCTGTGCGGAGCAGGCGCTTTGTTCGGCGTTCCCGGCAAGCTCGCGCCGCTCGCACTCGAAACCGACGCCTTGACGTATGTCGATCCGAGCGAACGCGTCGCCCAGGATACTCGGCGCTTCGAGGAGTCGAACGGGCTCGACGTCGTGGATCTTTGGCTGCAGACGCCGCCCGGCCACGCACTGGACCCGGAATTCCTGAGGGCCACGGAGCTGTTGACCCGCCGGCTGGAGGAGCATCCGGGCGTGAACGCAGTCGACGGACCAACCTCGGTGTTGCGATGGGCACGTTATATAGAATCCGGCAGCGATCAACTGTCCACATCACCTTCCGACTGGCCGAAGCTGGCCGCCGATCTCGAGCAGATTCTGCTGACCGAGCCCGGTGCCCGCAGCTACGTCGACGTGGCGAATCTCGCGAGTGTCCGGCTCACTGTCCGCGGGCGGGGTAAACGCTTCGGCCCGGCCGGAGCGATGCGCGCGTTCGTCGAACGGACATGGAGCACAGCGCAGGGAGGCGACCCGGCATTCGCGGCGGTCCGCGGCCGCGTCGCCGGCAAGGGAGCGCTTTCCGGCGAAATCACCGACCGTCTGCTGCCCACGCTGACCGAGAGCTTCGCGCTCACGGCAACCGTGATATTCCTCGCCTTTTTGGTGGTGTTTCGCAGCCCCTCCGCCCGGCTGATGACGATGATTCCTTCGCTGTTTGCGATTCTTTCCGTGTTCATCGTGATGCGCGTCGCAAGCATCCCGCTGAACATCGCCACCATCCTCATCGGCTCGACCGTCTTGGGCGCCACCGAGAACGATCAGGTTCACTTTTTTTATCATTTCCACGAGGTCCGCGAGGGCGGCTCGACGGTTGCCTCGCTGCGTCACGCACTGTTGGTGGCCGGCCGCCCCATTCTGTTCGCCACACTCATCAATGCCAGCGGTTTTTTGGCGCTGGCACTCTCGCACTTGCCGCCGATGCGCCAGTTCGGCATCGTGTCCGCTTCCGCATTCGTTCTGGCGCTACTCGCCGATTTCACCGCATTGCCGGCCGCGCTCTGGATTTTGAGCCGAGACGCGCGTCGTAAGGATGACAACCGAGGAGGCACAGGTGGCCGGTAAGAAAAAAAGGCATTCCGTCGATTGCGCGGTGGATGATCCTGGATCCAGCCAGGCGCTTCGCGGCGCGCTGGCATACACCTTCGACGGAGTACTGACGATGAATCCGGCGGGTGTCATCCAGCAAGCGAATCATTCCGCGTGCGGCATCCTGGGGCATCCGCTTGACACACTCATCGGCAGACGCGTTCAAGACTTCGTCCAGGTACGGCGCACCTCGGTACCGGTCGATATCTTTGCGGCGCCTCAGGGGCATGGAGGTCATCAAACTGCTTTCACCTTGAAGCGACGCAATAATTCGGCCGTCGATGTGCTGGTTCGGGAGTGTCACGGCGAGCTGCCCGGCGAACGCGCGTGGATACTTCGAGAGCTTACGCCCGACGGTTTGGTCATCGAGGCGTTGGAACGGCAATCCCGGCTGTTGCTGGAAGCGCAGCATGT
>JAXDQI010000026.1:0-6617 GCA_034667965.1 Gammaproteobacteria bacterium | reverse complement strand
GCCACCCAAAGTGGCAGTCAGCGCATCTGTAACCTTGTAGCTAGTCTGCGCGAATATGGCCTTCGAAGTCTCTCGGTTCCTGTAGGCATAGGAAATATCCGCTATTGGGGCGGGCAGGCCCAAATCGGACCCAATGTCGATTGGAATGATTTCGTAGCGACTTTGATGGGAATAAAATAGACCAGCGGTGTATTCAAGTCGGCGATCGGTCGATGTACCCTGAAGCTGCAATTCGTCGCTGAATGTATTGGCACGGAAACTCTCGCCACCCGGGATGCCCGTCGCGTTAATTCCGCTGAGTTTGAACAGCCAAAGCCCGCCGAACGGACCTCCAGTAAGATTCCCTGGGGTAAGTGCATAGTCATTCATGTAGCTGTAGATATTCTTGATCTTCAAATTCTCATTAAAATTAATTTCAGTCGAATTGGAAACGAAGAAATTGTCCGCCTTGTGCGGCAAGTCATACTGCAGCCAGGCCTTGTAGGGATTTGCATGCGACCATTGCGTATAACCCTCAACACCGCCCGGGAAAAAGCCCGGGGCAGCCGGTCCATTGTTGGCGCCATAAATTGCCGCCAGGGTATCGGTCCACAATACCCCAGTAGTATTGTGTACGTGGGTCGTGCCGTCGCTGTTAAATTGCGTCGCAGGATTTCCGGGAGTTGTTGGCGCGGAATTGTAGTCATCGACGTTACCTGCGCCCTCTGTACCCCTTAAACGATTGTACTGGACGATGGTGACATTCTTGATCGCGTCGCTTGGCGTAAACAGAATCGTGGCGCGTCCAGACCGGTTGTCCTTGTCGCCCAAGGTGTTTCCGGTATGCACGTTCGTGATGTAGCCCTTGCCAGTAGTGGCGTCAAAGGCAACTCGGATTGCTAGCTTGTCGCGCACCAATGGAATGTCGACCGCGGCCTGCGTCTGCGTAAAATCCCGGGAACCGCCGCGCAGAATGGCATATCCGTCAAATTTATCGCCCGGCATCGGCGTCGAATACAAGACCGCGCCCCCGGTTGCATTTCGCCCGAACAGGGTGCCTTGCGGACCCTTCAGGACCTGGACAGATCCCAGGTCAAAAAAATCAGTCGCGGTATTGCCTGGATTATACGGCGCTTCGTTGAGGTAGGTGAGAACCGCAGGGCTCGTACCCGAGAACGGATCGAGCGTCTGGCCGCGCATGCTGAAGCTGAGCTGGTTGGAGTTCTGCCCATTCTTGACCTGCAGGCCGGGCACCAGCGTGCCCACATCCTGCTCGCTGACGATGTTTCGGGTAACCAGCGACTCGGCGGCGAAGGCTACGACCGAAACCGGCACTTTGGAGAGTTTTTCTTCGCGGCGTTGCGCCGTCACAGTAATTTCACCGAGAGCCTCGGGCTGTGCCTCAGCGCCGGCGGTCTCGGCACCGGCCGCCGGCGTCGCGGCCAGGACGAAAATCGAGACCCCACTCAAAAATGCGTTACCGAACAGGGTATTCATGCGCTCATTCATACGTCCCCCTTGGACAAACAACTGTTTGTTTTTTTTTGAGTCTGCCGCAATGCGTGATGGTTGTCAACTCGGCCGAACGGAGATTTAGTCGGTAAAAATGCGCGTGCGGTACATTTGGCGAGATGAGGCGCGACGAAACGCTCGGCACGAAGCGTATGCGGCGCCGCGGAACGTGGGATTGAGTTGCACTGCCGTATCCTGGCCGCGGCGCCCCGCTGCCCCGGCCCTGTGCATCATCTGATCCCCATCTCCTTCGCGATGATGGTGCGCTGAATCTCGTTGGTACCGCCGCCCACCATGCCGTGTTTCGCTTCGCGGAAGTAGCGCTCCATATCGTACTCTGGAAGCTGCGCGTAGCCCCCCAGCGCCTGCATTCCATTGAAGGCGATTCTAAACAGAACCTGCGAGCAGAACAGTTTCGCCATGGACACCTCTTTGACCGCACGCTCGCCCCGAGCCATCTTGCAGGCCGCCGAGTAAACCAACAGACGCGCCGCCTCCAGCTCGGTTTCGTTCTCGGCCATGCGGTGCTTGAGCACCTGAAACGAAGCGAGCGGAACACCGAATTGCTTGCGATCCTTGGTGTAGCGAATCGTATCGTCGAGCGCGGTTCGGGCGTTGCCGACCTGCGACGCGGCAATACTCAGCCGCTCATATTCGAGATGTTCGCCAATGTATTGCCATCCCTTGCCCACCTCTCCGAGGAGCGCATCCTTCGGTATCCGCAGGTCGTCCATGAAGAACTCGGTCGTGCCCAAACTTTTGCGGACGATGGTGTTCATCTTCTTGATCTTGAGCCCCGCCGTGGTATTGGGGACCAGGAACACGCTGAACCCATCGTGACGTCCAGGACCGGTGCGCGCGAGGATCGCGATGGTCGCGTTCGGCAGGTGCGCACCAGAGCACCACACCTTGTTGCCATTGAGCACCCAATGATCGCCATCGAGCACGGCCGTGGAGCGCGCCGCAGCCGCATCGGAGCCCGCCTGCGGCTCACTGATTGAAATCGAGAACTTTGCTTCCCCGGCCAGAAACGGTAACAAGTAGCGTTTCTTCTGTTCCGCGGTACCGTGCCGTGAGATGTTGGTCGCGGTGAACATCGAGGTCATGATGCATGCCGCCGTATCGAGACTGAACTTGCCGATCGCCTCACAGAACAAGGCGAACATGATGGGGTCAGCCGCGCTGCCCCCATCCTGCTCATCCACCAGCAGCCCAAGCCAGCCCTGCTGCGCCATCTTCTTGAACACTTCCTCGGGAAATTCGCGGTTCGCGTCATGCTCGCGCGTGTACTCGCGACCGACCTCCTTGTCCATGAAGGCATGGACCGTGTCGCCCCATAGGCGTTGCTCATGCGTGAATTGGAAATCCATAGACCCTCTTGATGATCCGACTAGAATGTCACACGGACGCCGCAATCATCCTCTCTTTGCGGCGGGTCGAGACCCGTGATTGACAGTGTGCAGTATGTGCGTCTAAAATAAAACAAATGTTTGTTCTAGTCAATGACTCACGATTCCCAAATGCCCGAATCACCCTGCCTCTCCAATGCTGACGCCTGAACATCGCCGAGCGGCGCTCGAGGCCCGTCATCCCGAGTGGCGTCCACGTACGATCGCGCAGGCCTTGGACGCAGCGGCAGCCGAATTTGCCGAGCGGCCGCTATTCATTACGGACTCGCGAACCTACACGTATCGCGACATCCAAAACTGGTCGCGTGCGATGGCGGCGGGGCTGATCGAATCCGGTGTTCAGGTCGGCGACCATGTTGCGGTGGTGCTTGCCAATTTCCCCGAGTACGTCGCCGTCAAGTACGCGATCGCCCGCGCCGGCGCCGTCGCGGTGCCGGTGAACTATGCATTGAGACGGCAGGAACTCAGCTACATCCTCGAGCAATCGGACAGCACGGTGTTAATCACCATGGACCATCTGCGCGATCGCGACTACCTCGAGGATCTCGACGTGCTCATGCCGGGATGGGAGCACGCCGGCGGTGGCGCGCAGTGGCCACGGCTGCGACGCGTTTTCGTGCATACGACCGGAGGCAAACCACGCAGTGCGGCAACTAAGCTTTCTACGCTCGCCACCATGGGGACCCCGACCAGCAGGGCGGAACTGACCAGACGCGAGTCACAGGCGGATCCGCATTTCCGGTCTGATGTCATCTACACCTCGGGTACCACTGGATTACCCAAGGGCGTAATGCTGAATCACGACATGATCCTGCGCGCGGCCTATGCCTCTGCCTACGCGCGCGCCTTCGAGGACGGCCGGCGCATCCTGTTCTCGCTGCCCATGTACCACGTCTTTGGCTTCGTCGAGTGCTTGATCGCAAGCACCTTCGTCGGCGGGGCCATCGTCCCTCACGTTGTCTTCGATGCGCGGAAGATGCTCGAGGCGGCGCAATCTCACCAAGCCACCGAGATGGTGTGCGTACCGATGATGACGTTGAAACTATTGGAAGCGGCCCGTGAGCAGGTGTTCGATGGCTCCTCCCTGCTTGCCATGTTCAATTCGGGCGGTGCTTCGCCTTCCACTATTTGGCGGGACATTCGCGAACTGCTCGGTGCCCGCGAGATCCTAACCGCCTACGGTATGACGGAGACGACCGCCTCGACGACGTGCACATTGCCCGAAGGCTCCGATGAGTTCCTGATCTCGACCAACGGGCGCCTCAAATCTGCCGGTGTTGCGGGAGATCCCGGGCTGGGCGGCATCCTCGCCCAATACAAGTCCATCGATCCCGTCACCGGGAGCGACCTGCCACCAGGGACGCCCGGCGAACTCGTCGTGCGCGGTCCCATCGTGACGACAGGCTACTACAAGAAAGATGAGGAGACCCGCGCGGCCTTCAACGCAGACGGTTGGCTTCACACCGGGGACGTCGGTGAGATAACGGCCGACGGATATCTGACATTGACCGGGCGGTTGAAGGAGACGTACCGATGCGGCGGCGAGATGGTGATGCCGCGGGAAATTGAGGAACTGCTCAACGAGCATCCCCTGGTTGCACAAGCCCTCGTCGTAGGCCTTCCCGATATGAAGATGGGCGAAGTCGGGTGTGCCTGCATCGTATCCGCCGGACACACCCGGCCCGATCCGCAGGAACTCATCGATTTTTGCGCCTCCCGGCTCGCCCGCTTCAAAGTGCCGCGGCATATAGTTTTTCTTTCCGCCGATGAGGTGCCGTTGACAGCCACCGGCAGAGCGCAAAAGTTCAAGCTCGCGGAGCTGGTCAAGGGGCGCCTGTCCCTAGTCTCCGGCGACCCCACTCGCCCCGCAAACTGAGAAGGAGCCTTAACGACCATGGTGATCGAACGTGCCGACATAGCGGTGACTCCCGGCCGCGAAAGCGAATTCGAGACAACAATGGCGCGTGGGTGCGCCTTGCTCGCCGGCGCGGCCGGGTGCACGGCGGTATCGCTGCTGCGCTGCATTGAAAGACCCTCTCGCTTTGCCCTGCATATCGAATGGAATTCGATTGCCGACCACCAGGCGTTCACTAAAACGCCGAATTTTCAAACCTTCAGGGACCTTGCCGGCCCATTCTTCGTGGAGCGACCGGCAATGGAGCACTTTCAACAGGTGCTTCCGGCTTTATAGGAGCCCCATGCCTCATATCGTCACGGACAAATGCCAGAGTTGCAGATTCACCGACTGTGTCACCACGTGCCCCGTCGCCTGCTTCCACGGCGACGGCCAGATGCTGTACATCGACAACGTACAATGCGTGGATTGCGGAGCCTGCGTGCCAGCCTGCCCTGTCCACGCGATTTACGAACAGACGGAACTCCCGCCGGACAAACTGGAATGGCTGGCCATCAATGCGCAGCGTGCGCCCACGTTGCCCATCATCGCCGACAAGCAAGTACCGCTGCCCACCGCGGAGGCGCGCAAGCGTGAACTCGGGTATTGATACCGCCAGACTGGGGACGAGCGGCAATCCACTACGGGTCGCCATCGTCGGCAGCGGCCCGAGCGGCTTCTACGCAGCAGAGGCCCTGTTCAAGTCGCCCCTGTCGGTCCGGGTCGACATGCTCGAGCGGTTGCCCGTGCCGTTCGGGTTGGTTCGCTACGGAGTCGCCCCCGATCATCCGAAACTCAAACAACCGACGATGATATTCGACAAGATCGCGCAGTCCCCCGACTTCACTTTCCTCGGAAATGTCACGGTGGGACGCGATGTCGGTGTGGAGCAATTGCGGGGCACGCACCACGTGATACTGTTCGCCTGCGGAGCGGAATCCGACCGGCGCCTCGGGTTGCCCAATGAGGATCTCCCCGGAAGTCACACCGCGACCGAATTCGTCGGCTGGTACAACAGCCATCCAGATTACCGCGATCGATCGTTCGACCTAAGCCAAGAAGTGGCAGTCGTCATTGGCCAGGGAAACGTGGCCATCGATGTGGCAAGGATACTTGCCAAACCGATCGACGAACTCCGCGGTACCGACATGGCCGAACACGCACTGGCTGCGCTGGCCGGTAGCCGCGTGCGCGATATTCACATCATCGGGCGTCGTGGCCCGGCGCAAGCGAGTTTCACCTTCAAGGAGTTGCGCGAGCTCGGCGACTTGGGTGGCTGCGCGACCCTAGTCTCACAGAGCGATTTGCATCTGAATTCGGCGAGCCTTGCTGAGCTCGAGGACAAGAATAACTTCAATGCGGCCAAGAACGTCGAGATATTGCAAAGCTGGACCACGCACTGCGCCACCGCCGTCGGCAAGCGCATCTGGTTCCATTTCATGCAAAGTCCGGTAGGTATAGCAGGGACTGGCCGGCTAGAACGAATTACCCTCGAGCGGAATCGCCTCACGGGCCCGGCTCTTGGGCAATTGGCACAAGGCACGGGAGAGATGGTTGACCTTAACTGCGAGCTATTATTCCGGAGCATCGGCTACCGCGGCATGCCGCTGCCGGGGGTGCCATTTGAGCCAGCCAGGGGAGTGTTTCCCAGTACGGCCGGCCGTATTGACGGCATGCACGGTGTATATGCAACAGGCTGGATCAAGCGCGGACCGTCAGGAATAATCGGCACGAATCGAGCCGATGCGGTAGCTACCGTGCAAAGCTTGCTGGCCGACCTGCCGCACTTGGATTCGCGGCCGAAATCAGGCGCAGCAGGTCTG
>JAXDQI010000025.1:0-10356 GCA_034667965.1 Gammaproteobacteria bacterium | reverse complement strand
TGATCGACAAGAACATCACCGGCAAGGACGCGGATGCCGCCTTGGGCCGGGCGCACATGACGGTGAACAAGAACGCGGTGCCGAACGACCCGCGTCCGCCCATGGTGACCAGCGGACTGCGCCTCGGGACGCCCGCCGTGACCACGCGCGGCTTCAAGGAGCCGGAGGTCCAGCAGCTGTCGCATTGGATCGCCGAGGTGCTCGACCATATGGGCGATGAGTCGGTGATCGAGCGCGTGCGCGCCCAGGTGCTGGCGCTGTGCCGCCGTTTCCCCGTGTATGCGTGAAGCAGTCCTCAGCCCTTAGCCCGCCAGACTTTCGAAGGCCTTCGCCATGCTCATCCAGGTTGCGGTGGCGGCGAACGGAACCGTCAGCACTTGCTGAGCGATGACCACCAAGCCTCCGTAAATGTAGACCGGATGCGGGCGCCCAAGCGTTCGCCAATCCCGCACGATAGCCGCAACGATGAACAAGTCGGCAACGAGCGCAGGCGGTATCGACACGAACGGCGGCGGCGGGCCGACGGCGTCGCCCGGGGAACTCAGCAACGTCAAAAATACTCGCGCGATGGCCGGGGTCATCAGCGCCGACATCATCAACACCATGAAACGCTTGTGCACTTCGGGCCGACGGATATTGACGATCGCCAGTGTGAATAGGCCGGCGCCCAACGGCCAACCGCAGAGCGCCACCGCAGAGAACCGCCGCGCCGCATCGCCCATGCCGACCGCATCGGCGCGCTTCAGAACGGCCATCTGGCCCGCAAGCACGGAGCACATCATGACGCTGAACAACGCGATGCCGGCGAGGCCCCACGCGCGGTGATCCGGTGTTCGCCGAGATGCGACCAGGGCAGTCTGCGCAAAGTAGAACAGTGTCCAGGTAAACATCAACATGCCATGGACATGCAGTATCGACGGTCCCCGAAAGGTCCCGGTTGCAACCCTCGCCCAGTAGGTCGGCGTGAATCCGCCGAAGGCGACGAGGACAAAAGCCGCTGCCATGTACAAATAAAAAGTTTCGCCCCCGGAGCGCACTCCTGGGGTTACGGCAACTGTTGCGTTCATCGCGTCATCCCATATTCATTCGAATCGAGGAAGTATGCCAACAACATGGCGCACCGCAACTATTGCGTTGCAGCGCGACACGCGCTTACGGGTAGTAGCAATCCGCCCCGCCGGGTGTACACTCCGTCCCCCCCCAAGGCGATTCATTTTCTGGAGGCTGACGTGACAGACCAGATTTACCCGCCGAAGCGGCCCAACATGGCGCACTTCGAGATCCCGGAACGGCAGACGGAACAGGACAACTGGAAGGCGCAACTCGGTCAATTGCTCGAGGACTACCGCAACCAATACGTGCTGCCTCGGCACTCGGGCGAAAAACCTACGCCCTGACGCATTGCGTTACACGACGGGTTCGCGGATCGACGACTTGGAGTTGTTGTGGGAATAGGCTGCCGCTTCCAGCAACAGCACTTCTGCATCCTCCGCAAGGATCTCGCGATCCGTCTCTTGCATGGAAATCGTCTCTTGCATGGAAATCGACATGCGGTACTTATCGGCCAGCGAGCTCGCGCGCAATGTCAACGCGAGAACCTCGACCAGCTTGATCTCCAAGTCCATGTCCGATAAGTCGTTGTAGTCGGAATCGGCCGCAGACGATTGCGATCTCAAGCGTTCTGCCTCCGACAAATCGAGATCCAGCTCCCGGAGCCGTTGCTGCAGTCCTTCGGTATTTCCCGTTGCATGAGCAGCTGCCGCGAACGAGCGTTTCGCCAGCTCGATCTGAGCGGGCAGCGCCTCGGTCGTTGCACGCAGCGATTCCTGCTCGGCGCGCACTTCAGAGCGCAGATCGTGCACCGTGTGCCTTTTGGAGCGACGGTACGCGGCGTAGGCGATCAGGGCGCCGGCCACGGCAACTGCAAAAACGGCGGGGATACTGGACAAACTCGTCATGGTCGTTCCGGCTAGCGCTTTGTTGGAAATCAGTGCGCCTCGCCACCGATTCTACGAAGCCGGGAGGTTCGACGTACCGGCGAAAGACCGGCTCCTCGTGTCGGAATTATCTCACGGCTGACGGTCCCCCGCGAACGGCTGCGGCGATCGTCGGCGGAACCGCAGAGCCGCCAGTTCACCGACGATTCCGCGGCGAAAAGCCAAAACGCAGGCGACGAACACCCCGCCGATGATGACGGTCACCCAACCGCCGACGATGTCCGACAGATACTCTTGCAGTGTGACGACCAGCGCGGCGCCGATGACGGGGCCGAAGAATGTCCCTGAGCCTCCGAGCAACGTCATGAGGATGACCTCGCCGGAGTTCGCCTGCAAAACGTCCGACAGCGTCGTGAATCCGAGCACCAATGTTTTCAAAGATCCGGCGAGTCCCGAGAGCGCCGCCGAGAGGACGAATGCCAGAAGTTTGTAGCGGTTGACATCGTATCCGAGCGAGATCGCGCGAGGCTCGTTGTCGCGGATGGCCTTGAGCACCTGACCGAACGGCGAGTGAACGATGCGGCGGATCAACGCGAATACCGCGGCGAAGACGGCGAGGACGACGTAGTACATCGCGACATCGGACTTCAGCGTCAGCAGGCCGAAGAGACTTCCGCGCGGTACATCCTGCAGTCCATTCTCGCCGCCGGTGAAGGGCGCCTCGAGACAGACGAAATACACCAGCTGCGCCAGCGCCAGCGTCACCATCGCAAAGTAGATTCCGCGGCGGCGGATGGCGATCAGGCCGATGATCAAACCGAGCGCCGCAGCGACAACGACGCCGGCTAGAATCGCCGGAACGGTTCCCCAGCCGTGCGCAGTCACCAACCAGCCGGTTGCGTAAGCGGCGGTCCCGAAAAATGCCGCGTGACCGAAAGACAGCATTCCGCTGAAGCCCAACAGGAGATTGAAAGCGCAGGCGAACAGCGCAAAGCACAGCAGCTTCATCATGAAGATCGGGTAGATACCGAGCATCGGCACACAGAGTGCGAACAGAAAGGCGAGCGAATAGATGATTCCCGACTTGCGCATCTATTCTTTGCCAAAGAGGCCGGCCGGCCGCAGGATCAGCACGAGAGCCATGATTACAAACACCACGATGTTCGAGGCCTCGGGATAGATGACCTTGGTGAAACCCTCGATGATGCCGAGCGTCAGGCCGCTGACGACCGAGCCCAATATCGAACCCATTCCGCCGATGACGACCACCGCAAATACGACGGTCACCAACGAGTTGCCCATGAGCGGCGACACGACGATCACCGGCGCCGCCAGTACACCGGCCAGCGCCGCCAGCGCCACGCCGCCGCCGTAGGTGGCGGCGAACAGCAACGGCACGTTGACGCCGAATGCCTGCAGAAGCTGCGCATTTTCGGTGGCGGCGCGCAGCGTGGCTCCGAGACGGGTCCGCTCGATCATGAACCACGTTCCGCCGCATATGACCAGGGACGCCAGGATCACCCAGGCACGATAGACCGGTAGGATCATGAACCCCAAGTTGATCGCGCCCCGCAGGGCATCCGGCACGGGGTAGGAACGGCCGGAGGAACCAAAGATCTCGCGCAGACTTCCTTCCGCGATCATGGCCAGTCCGAATGTCAGCAGCAGACCGTACAGGGGCTCGAGTTTGTACACATGACGCAGAAACAGCCTTTCAGACACCACACCCAGGATCCCGACCGCCAACGGCGCAAGCACCAGAGCGCCCCAATAATTGACGCCGAACCACTGCAACCCGACGAGCGCCGCAAAGGCACCGAGAGTGTAGAAGGCTCCATGCGCAAAATTGACCACGCCCATGAGTCCGAAGATCACCGCGAGCCCGAGACTCAACAGCGCGTAGAACGCACCGTTGACGAGGCCGAGCATCAGCTGGCCCAGGATGACGGTCATCGGAACGCCGAACACGGACGTCACGTTGGGCTTATTTCGGCGCCAGCACGCAGGCGCCGGTGACCGGACCGAACGCCTCCTCGCCGGCCATCTGCTTCACGACTTTGTAGTAGTCCCAGGGGTACTTGGACTCTTGCGGCGATTTCACCTGCATGACGTACATCGTGTGCACCATGACGCCGTCCGCGCGCACATACCCTCCCTTGGCGAACATGTCGTTGATCTTCATTCTCTTCAGCTCTGCCATCACCTTGTCGGAATCGGCGGAGCCTACCGCCTTGACGGCCGTCAGATAGCTCATGGTCGCCGAGTACGCACCCGCATGATCCATCGTCGGTTGCACCTGCATCTTCGCAAAATATCGCTTCGCGAACGCCCGCGTGTCGTCGTTGAGGTCCCAATACCAGCCGGTGGTCAGATAGAGCCCCTGAGCCGTCTGCAGACCCAGCCGGTGAATGTCGCTGATGAAGGCTAGAAGCGCCGCCGGCTTCATCGTTTTCGTGATCCCGAACTCGTTGGCGGCTTTCAGAGAGTTGCTGAAATCAGCGCCCGCATTGGCGAGCCCGAGCACCGCCGCTCCGGATCCCTGCGCCTGCAGGAGAAAGGATGAGAAATCCATCGAGGCCAGCGGTGCTCGCACCGCGCCCAAGTTCTTTCCGCCGTTGGCTTCGACCACCTTGGAAGCGGCATTCTGGAGTTGCGAACCAAAAGCATAATCCGCCGTGAGATAGAACCACGTCTTGCCGCCGCTCTTGACGATGGTGCTGGCGGTGCCGTTTGCGAGCGCGGTCGTGTCATAAACATAGTGGACGGTATACGCGGTGCAGTCCTCGTTCGTCAGAGACGCGCCCCCCGCGCCGATCGCGAAGAATGGCACCTTCTTCGCGGCAGCGACCTTGGCCATGGCGATGCTCACGCCGGTGTTCGAGCCGCCGATCAGCATGGAGAGTCCGTTCTGGTCCGACCACTCGCGGAATTTCGATGCGCCCACGTCGGGTTTGTTCTGATGATCGGCCGAGAGGACGACGATCTTCCTGCCAAGCACGGTCCCGCCGAAATCGGCGACCGCCATTTTGATGGCTTCGATGCCGCCCACACCCTGCGCATCCGCGTAGGTTCCGGACAGGTCGTCGATATCGCCGATCACGATCTCGCCGCCCGCCGCAACGGCGGCGGGCGAACCTGCGAGCACCGCCAACGCCGCGGCCACTAGGACCCTGGCCCATTTCCTGCCTTTCATGCTAGTTCTCCCCGGTTGAGTACACATGGTTCAGATGCCGAGCCTGACGTTCAGCATACCCAGTTTGCCTTGAAGTTCGGATGCCGCGAAGCCATCCATGATGCGGCCGTGTTCCATGATGTAGAAGCGGTCCGCCAAAGGCAGCGCGAAGCGGAAATTCTGTTCCACCAAGACAATGGTGTACCCCTTGTCGCGGAGCGCGTGGATCATGCGTGATAGCGCCTGCACGATGACCGGCGCGAGGCCCTCCGAAATCTCGTCGAGGAGCAGGAGCTTGGCGCCGGTCCGCAGAATCCGCGCCACCGCGAGCATCTGCTGCTCTCCTCCGGAAAGCCGTGTGCCCTGAGTTCCACGCCTATCCTCGAGGTTCGGAAACATGGCGAAGATTTCATCGATGGACATTCCTCCCGGAGCGACCTGAGGCGGCAGTTTCAGGTTCTCCTCCGTCGTCAGGCTCGAATAGATGCCCCGCTCTTCCGGACAATACCCGACGCCGAGACGGGCGATCTTGTGCGGCGGCAGACCAATCGCCTCCTTGCCATCGATGGTCACGGAACCGGACCTTGCGCCCACCAGCCCAAGAATTGCCTTGAGGGTCGTGGTCCGGCCGGCACCGTTGCGCCCCAACAGGATCACCACCTCGCCGCGATCCACCTTGAAATCGACGCCGTGCAAGATGTGCGAGTCGCCATAGTAGGCGTGCAGACCGGTGACGCGCAGTAATTCCATGGGCTAGGAGCCTGCGAGTTCGGAGTCGGCGCTTCCCATGTAGGCTTCCATCACGAGCGGATCTCTGGATACGTCGGCGTAGCTTCCATCGGCGATCACCTGGCCTCGCTGCAGCACCGTAATCCTGTCCGCAATCGTCGACACCACACTCATGTTGTGTTCCACCATGAGAACGGTGCGATTCCGCGAAACCTTACGGATCAGGGCGGTGATTCGGTCGACGTCCTCATGGCCCAATCCTTGGGTCGGTTCGTCGAGGAGCATCAATTGGGGATCCATCGCAAGCGTCGTCGCAATCTCCAGCGCCCTCTTGCGGCCGTACGGCAGCTCAACGGCGACCCGGTGTGCGAAGGACCCAAGGTCGACCGATTCCAACAGTTCCATGGCGTTGGAATCGAGAATGCGCAAACTCGACGCCGGCTTCCAGAAGTGAAACGACGTCCCCAGCGTACGCTGCAAGCCGACACGAACATTGTCGAGCACCGTCAAATGCGGGAACACGGCGGACATTTGAAAGGAGCGCACGATGCCCCGGCGCGCAAGCTCGGCAGGGCTTGCGGAAGTAATGTCCTTCCCTTCGAATAAAATCGTGCCGCGTGTGGGCACCAGGAATTTGGTGAGCAAGTTGAAAAATGTCGTCTTGCCGGCTCCATTCGGACCGATTAACGCATGGATTTGGCCGCGGCGCACCCGCAAATCGACCCCGCCCACCGCGACGAAGCCGTTGAACTCCTTCGTAAGGCCGCGGGTTTCGATGATTATCTCGTCGACCATCGGGAAGGCGCCTCCACCAGTAACGCGCGAAGACTGCGCGGCGAAAACGGTTTGGACAACACTCCGGAGATGTTGAGCCCATGCTCGTTTGCGGAGCGGCCGGCCGCCTCCAGGATTCGCGTGCCGACTCCGCTGGTGATGATGATTTTCGCCCGGCAATTGCGGTCCGCGAGCTTTATCAATACTTCGACTCCGTCCATCTCGGGCATGACCAGATCGATGGCGATGTGCGTCGGGCGCCATTCATCGACGGCACGGAAAAACTCCACGGTATTCGTCATGAACCGCGCTGCCAGCCCGACCGACTCGGCTATGAATTGCACCATCTTGCCGACGTGCGGATCGTCGTCGAGGATCAACAGTTTATCCTGCATTTTCCCCACCGAAATACGCCAATTGCGCTTGTAAGGCCAGAATCGCCATGCTAGCGTTGATCTGCTCGGGCCGGATTGCTCTTTCTCTGTCCGTATTCCCGTCAAGAGTGCAGTCCTGCTTCGCCGAATAAAGTAACAGAAATGAATTCGCAAAGGTCGACAGGCAAAGTCCCGCGTGCTCCACACGCAGAACCATCCCCTCGTGGCGGTAGACTCGAGTTCCTGACGCCGCACCAGGTGGCGGATCGACTGCTCGTGGCGCCTGTCACGGTGCGCTTGTGGGCCAGCCGCGGACTCTTGAAGTCGGTCAATACGCCCGGTGGACATCGCCGGTTCCGCGTGGAAGACGTCAATGAGTTCATCGCGAAGCGTCAACAGGTCAACAGTAGCGCTGACAGCGGCCATTCGCGGGTACTGATTATTGACGATGACGCGCAGTTTGCACGGTATCTGTCGAATCTCATTGCCTCGCGCGCGCCTACGGTTACTGTCGAAATCGCGACCGACGGTTTTTCGGCCGGCATCAAGTGCGAATCCATGCGTCCCGACGTCGTGACGCTCGATCTGCAAATGCCCGACATGGATGGATTTGCCGTTTGCCGCCTGTTGACCAGCATGTTCGGCGAACATAAGCCGCGAATTGTCGCGCTCTCGGGATTCCTGTCCGCCGAGAATATTCGAAGGATTCAAGCCGCGGGTGCGGATGCCTATCTCGCCAAGACCACTGCGCCTGACCTGCTGATCCAAGAGCTCGGAATCAAGTCGATTCGAATACCGGTGCAAGCGCCCAAAGTGTGATCCGCCGGCAGTATCGTGAATAGCACCACAGTGCCGATCGAAACCACATTCGACGCGCTCAACCGACCCGTTTGGTGCATCGACTGGGCTACTGGCGACCTTGTCTACTCGAACACCTGCGCCCGATCTTGGTGCGGCTGGCGGCAGCGAAAGCACCCGCGCGGTCTTGACGACCTATCCAGCCTTTTGTCGATCGAGCACGAGGGTGGGATGCGACCGATCACACTCGACGATGTCCGGCGCGCGGGGGACCAAACGAGCAGGACTCTCGACGGTTTGTTGAAAACTCGCGATGGCCGCGAGCGCGGCCTTTCCTTGAGCGTTGCGAAGCTCGAGAACTCTGACGTTCACCCGCAGCTTGTACTCATTGCGTTCGCCGAGAAACGCTCTGACCGGCCCAAACCGCCCAATGTCAGCGGATCTTCCCTGGCAGAGAGCGTCGCACATGAGCTCAACAACATTTCAGCCTCGCTGTTCGGATTCGTGGAATTGGCCGCCGAGCAGTTCGACGCCGAGTCGCCCCTGCTTCCCTTTCTGGGGGAAATCCGGATCGGAGTTTCCAGAGTCACAGACCTGGCCGCCGTCCTGGAGGCCCTCGCGGAGGTCGATGGAAATTCAGCTAGAACCGCCATCAGCGATTGCGTCGGAGAAGGATTGAGATTCAACTGGGAGTGCGATCCAGCGACTGTCGTCATCGCGGACCCCGATCGGGTGCAGCGCGCCCTTCGGACGCTGGCTCGCTTGGGAAGCGGCGACGCTACGATCGGTTCCGAGGCCGTTTTCACCGTCGGCCGTACGGCATCCGAATCCGTTTGCTTTTTCTGCGGCTCGGTCCTCCCTCGCGGCGCCGTGATGATCGCCCTGGTCGCGGACGTCGTGCGTCTGTTCGACGCCAAGACCGCAGATGCGCGACCGCGCTCTGGAAGAACTTTCCGGGAGCTGGTCGTTACGGCAAGCGTTCACGCCAACCATGTGGCGGGCGGGCACGTCACTCTCGACGCCGCTCACTCATCCATTTCGCTCGTTCTGCCGGCATTGTGAAGTACGTCACAATTCAATTCGCCATAATGAACAAATTCGCTAATATCGCTATTATACATTCCGCTCTGTGATTTTTGGAATCCACAAATGACCCGTAGCAACGCGTGCCTTCGTATCCCGTCAGCCCAGCCCGGCGTCATCGGTAACCAACCCCCGGTTCGGCGGGTGCTGATCGTCGATAACCATCCCATCGTGCGTGAAGGCCTGCGCAGCATCATGGATGGCGAGGTCGATCTCACCATATGCGGGGAAGCGGAGACGGACCACGAAGCGCTCACCGCCATCAAGAATCTGAGTCCGGACGTGTTGGTCGCCGAATTCAGTCCGATACACGGCGAGGGTATCGATCTGGTGCGGGAAGTGCGAGCGCACCATCCGCAACTGCCGATCCTCGTTCTGTCCTCACACGACGAAGCCATTTATGCCGAGCGCATGCTGGCCGCCGGAGCGAACGGCTACATCATGAAACAAGCCGCGAGCCAACAGTTCCTCGGCTCGCTGCGGCAGGTGCTCGACGGAAACATTTATGTGTCGGAGGCCGTCGGCAACAACATGATTCAGAAATTTGCCGCGGGCGGTTCGCGGATGTCGGCAAATCCCATCGACCGGCTGAGCAGCCGTGAATTGCAGGTTCTGCACATGATAGGCAAGGGCATGACTACGCGCGAATCGGCGCAGACGCTGCACTTGAGCATAAAAACGATAGAATCGCATCGACAGCGCATCAAGCGGAAACTGAATCTCAACACGGGCACGCAGTTGGTCCGATTTGCCGTAGTCGGCATCAACCCGCAAGAATTGAACAGCCCATAGCGCGCCGCGCTCGCGCTCGCCACCAGGGCCCGCGCGTCACACGGTGTTTCGCCGGAGGGTGATACCGCTGCCGGCGTGAAGCGCTGTGCGGACCATCGTTTGGAAGTAAGCGACGGATCGTTCGTGGCGCGGGCTCAAGGGACCGGGCGTATAACCGCCGGACGCATAATTATTTTGTGTGCTTTCGCAAATGCCGAAATCCTCCCGCACAATCCCTGAGTTGACCTCGATCGTGTTTCGTCTCGACGGCTCGTTTTCGGCGGAGACGTCTCCGAAATGGAAGTCGTAAATCAGTTCTGTCGAATCCACCGCTGCCGGGTTGATCCGACTGGTGTTCATCCCGCCCGGAAAGATCGAGAGAGTCCAGTTCGGCCACATCCACAACCATTTGCCGCCATAGATCGAGCCGCCCTTCTGCGGAGCCGTCATGCGAACCAGACCTCTGCGGGCGACGGTTTCAAAATTATTGAAATCGATGACCTTCATGAACCCCGGGTGAATCCCGGGTATGTGGTAACCCTCGACAAAATTGTCGGTGTAGGTTTTCCAATTGCTGCGCATGACGAAGCGTCTCTCCTCCATGGCCACATAAGTCTCCAGCGGGAACTCCTCGACTTCCTCCGGTAAATCCCCCAACTGATCGATCAGACTCATATCGGCGCCGATGGCCATGAAGAGCAATCCGCGCCACTCGGCG
>JAXDQI010000024.1:0-2780 GCA_034667965.1 Gammaproteobacteria bacterium | reverse complement strand
CCGGTGATGACCGCTACTTTTCCTGCAAACTCGCCTGGCATCGTTCACTCCCCCTGCATTCTTGTTTGAAAGGTTTACGCCGCGTCAGATCGCGAGCGTCTTCTCGTCCTGCACCGTGTTCTTCAGTGTGCCGATCTCCGGCACGTGCATCTCGAACGTGTCGCCGGCCTTCAGCCACTTCCGCTCGTCGGCCTTCTGGTTGAGCTTGGTCGGCGTGCCGGTGGCGATGATGTCGCCGGGTTTGAGCGTCATGAAGGTCGAGACATATGACAGGATGTCGATGAAGCCGAAGATCATGTGATCGGTGGTGTCGTCCTGCGTCACCTCGCCGTTGATCTTGCAGGTGATGTGCAGCGGCTTGGTCAGATCGACGTCGGTCGTCATCCACGGGCCGATGCTGCCGGTCGCATCCCAGCACTTGCCCTGGGTGACGTTGAAGCGGCCGTGCCGGATCCAGTCGCGGATGGTGCCCTCGTTGCACATGGTAATGCCCGCGACGTGGTCGAGCGCGCGCTCCCTGGCGATGCGCCGGCCGGTCTTGCCGATCACCAGGGCGATCTCGCCCTCGTATTCGAGCTGCTCGGATTCCGGCGGCCGCAGGATCGGCTGATTGTGCGCGACAAACGTGTTCGGCGGCTTGAAGAACATGCTGGGGTATTTGGCCTCGGTGTTGCCGCCGGCCGCGGTCAGCTCGGCGTTCCGGTTGGCGTAGTTCACCCCGATGCAGAGGATTTTCTCACCCCCCACCACCGGCGGCAGCAATTCCACCTCGGTGAGCGGAAAGTCAGCCCGCACGCCGGCAGCAATCTGCCTGACCTCGTCGAGCGCACCCGCGCGCAGCACATCCAGGACCGAGATCAGGCGCGGGGCGAGGCGCGGGCGCAAATCGACGACGCCATCGCCGGATATGACGCCGAAGCTCAGCCGGCCGCGGATGTTGTAGGTGGCAAGATGCATAAAGTATCCCAAGGGGGACAGGCGCGGATCGAACGGGCTGACGCGCCCGTGGAACAATAGGCCGCTGCAAACCGCCATAGAAGTCACGATGCCCATCCGCAAGCCCGTCTTCAGCCCGCCATTCAACGTCGTGCGCGCCAGTCATGTGGAACTGGCCGTGCGCGATATCGCCCGGTCGCGGGCGTTTTATGTCGATTGCCTGGGCTATCTGGTCAGCGCGGAGGAGCCGCGGGTGCTCTATCTGCGGGCGGTCGAGGAGCGCAATCACCATTCGATCGTGCTGCGCGAAGGCAAGGAGCCCGCGGCCCAAACGCTCGGTTTCAAGCTCGCAAGCGAGGAGGACCTCGACCGCGCCGCCGACTGGTTCACGCGCCGCAACCTGCCCACCGCGTTTCCCGAGGTGCCCTACCAGGGCCGTACCCTCCGTACCGCCGACGTGACCGGCATGCCGCTCGATTTCTACTTCAAGATGGATCAGGGCCCGCGCATGCTGCAGCGCTATGCGAGCTATCAGGGCGCCCGCATCCAGCGCATCGACCACATCAACTGCTTCACGCCCGACGTGCAGGGATCTTACGACTTCTACACCGAGCTCGGATTTCGCCTGACTGAATATACCGAGACCGACGACCGGGACGGCAAGCTCTGGGCGGTGTGGCTGCACCGCAAGGGCAACGTCCACGACCTCGCCTTCACCAACGGCCGTGGGCCGCGGCTGCATCACATCGGGGTCTGGGCGGCGGGACCGCTCGACATCCTGCACATCTGCGACGTGATGGCGACCTCGGGCTATCTCGCCAACATGGAGCGCGGGCCGGGCCGGCACGGTATCTCGAACGCGTTCTTTCTTTATATCCGCGATCCCGACGGCCACCGTATCGAGCTGTTCACCAGCGATTATCTCACGGTCGATCCCGATCTCGAGCCGCTGCGCTGGTCGCTGGCCGATCCGCAGCGCCAGACCTTGTGGGGTCAGCCAGCGCCGAAGTCCTGGTTCGAGGAGGGCTCGGAGTTTACATCGGTGCCGGTCCATGAGCCGATGCTGGAAGCACGGCCCATCGTGGCGCGCTAATTCGGCGAAACAAATCCCCCACAGAAGGAGGTCACCATGACATTCTTGAAACGACGCGTTTCCGCCACGGTGTGGGAGCTGCTGCTCGTGCTCGTCGCCGCCATCATCTTCGCCACCGTCTACCGAATCTATTTCAGCCGCGCCGTGGCACTGACCCAAGTCTGCGAACGATTCGAAACCCTGCAGAACGGCGAGGCCGCGGATATGTTCAGCAGGCTGGACGCCAGCGACTCGCTCAATGACATCAACCGGCTGTGCCAATTACGCCGGCCGATGAGGCAGTAAGTCTCCCAGGATGAAAACCATCTTCATCGATTGCAATCCGCAACTCGGCGCGGTGTGGGAGCGCGTCATCCGGCCGGACGACCCGCCGGTGACCATCAATACGACGCCGTTCGAGAAGAACGAGTTGCCGCGCGTCATCGGCAGCCATGACATCGCCATCGACGATCACAGCTACATGCCGACGGAGCTGGTCGCGCAATGCAGGAGCCTCAAACACATCGTGTTCCTCGGCACCGGCGCCACGAGCTACATGAATGTGGCGGAGATCGACGCGCTCGGCGTCAAGGTCCACACCATCAAGGGCTACGGCGACACCGCGGTGGCCGAACAGACCATCGTGCTGATGATGGCGGCCTGCCGCGATCTTGCGCGCATGGACCGCAACATCCGCGCCGGTCACTGGCAGCCGCTCGAAGGCATGCAGGTGTTCGGCAAGACGCTCGGCATCATCGGGCTCGGCGGCATC
>JAXDQI010000023.1:0-50057 GCA_034667965.1 Gammaproteobacteria bacterium | reverse complement strand
TGCAAGGCGCGCGGCGCGGTCCATAGTGGATACTATGGACAAGCCGTGCAACGCCGCAGACGCCCCTCTCCTTGCCAACCCTTCGGGACCGGGCAGATTTCCCCTCATGCGGCGTTGTCGCCTCCTCATTGGGTCTCGACCCAACCACGTCGGCTCCGCCTTGCCTGAGGGGAAATCTGCCGCGGTCGCGGCCACGTGAAATACTCAGCCAGGCTCCTGCTCGCGGCGCTCGTCCTGTGGGCATCGACGCTCCCGAGCCGCGCCGATACGCCGCTGCACTCGCTCTGGGAACTCCACGGCAAGCACAACACGGTCTTCTTGCTGGGCTCCATTCACGTGCTGCGGCCCGGCGACTACCCGCTGAGCCCCGCGGTGATGCAGGCATACGCAAGCTCCAAGTCGCTGCTCATGGAAATCAATCTCGCGGACATGGATTTGGAGCAGCTGCAAGAGGAAATGATGGCCGGTGCGATGTTGCCGGAAGGTAAATCGCTGTCCGACGTGCTGGGGCCGAAGCGCTATTCACGCGCGGAAACGCTGGCCCGCGACGTCGGGGTCGAGCTCGCCACCTTCGACCGGTTCGCACCGTGGTTCGCGGCCGAGGCTATTTCACAGCTGCAATTGCTGCAACTCGGCTTTCAGCCGACCTCCGGCGTGGAAATGTACTTCCTCGAGCGCGCGCGCAACGACGGCAAGAGCATCGCCGGCCTGGAAACGGTGCACGACCAGATCGCGCTCTTCGAGGGGCTGTCCATGGACGCGCAGGCCGAGTACCTGGTGTCGAGTCTCGAACAAGCTCATGAACTGCCGAAACAAGTCGATGACATGGTGCACGCGTGGCAGCGTGGTGATACGGCCTGGTTCGACGATCAGATGAGGTCGGAGTTGGGAAGGGACCCGGTGCTGTACCAATCCGTGCTGGCGGCACGCAACCGCAAGTGGATTCCCAAGATCGAGGCGCTTCTCAACGACGATAAGAACTACCTGGTAATCGTGGGCACCGGGCACCTCGTCGGCCGCAACAGTGTCATCGATCTGCTGAAAAAAGATGGGGTCGGCGCGACTCAGCGATAGCCGGAGACGCGTGCCGGGAACGCCGAGACGCCGACCCCGTTGCCCTACTCTGCCTCGTGCGGCCCGTGCCGCCCGGGGCCGTGCTGCGGGTGCGCCGCCCACTGCGCCTCCAGCGCGGTCAACTGGGTCTTCTGCGCCGGCGTCAGCACCGCATACATGTGAGTCCGAAGTTCCGCCGCGTGCGTCGTGCGCTGCGACGCGAGCGTTGCGTTCGACTGCGCCACTTCGGCGACGACGTTGCCGTAGTTCGGATCGTCGGGTTTGGTTTGCATCAGCTTGAGATGATTGGCGCGCATCTGGTCATGCATGCTCTTCATCTGCGGCCTGGCCGCCGTCATGATGGACTTGATGGATGCCTGCTGATCGGTGCTCAATCCAAGCTTGCTGTAAAGATGTCCCGGCCCGTCCCCGGAAGGTCCGTGGCCCCGCCCGTGGGCTGCCGCGCCGGGCGCCGCCGGTGGCGGCGTCGCAGCCGCGGGATCGTCCGCGGCCGTCGCCGCTGCGCCTGAGGTTGCGGTGAGAAGCGCACCCCCTGCCATCAAGATCCCCGCGAATACGTTACGCATCGGTTTCATGTTCTGTTCTCCAATAGGTTTCAAGTAAATCCAAGACGCCTTCATCCTATTCCGTCGTCGCGCGGCGCACTGTCAGAGGCGACAAAAGACCGTGCAAAGTTGTGTCAATTTCGTCATCCCGGCGCGGCGCGCACCCCTGGGTTGTGCGAGAGTAGCGGCACGGCCATGACGACCATTCCGCCACCAGGAGCCCCACCGCCGGCGACCCGCGAAGGCCGCGTGCTGCTCGTGGACGACGATCGCGAGTTGTGCCAGATGCTCACGGAATATCTGGAGGCCGAGCATTTCGAGGTGACGAGCGTGCACGACGGCGCCGACGCTCTGGCCGCGCTCAGGGTCAACGATTTCGAGATCCTGATCCTGGACGTCATGCTGCCGAAGGTCAGCGGCTTCGACGTCCTGCGCAAGCTAGGCGCCGCATACGAAACGCCGATCCTGATGCTCACCGCGCGCGGCGACGACGTGGACCGCATCGTCGGCCTGGAACTCGGCGCCGACGATTATCTCAGCAAACCCTTCAACCCGCGCGAACTCGTGGCACGCATGCGCGCCATCCTGCGGCGCGCCGGCAGCCGTGCCGCGCGCGGCGGCACGCCCGACGAACTCACCGTGGGCCGCATCGTGCTCAACACCGGCACGCATCAAGTGCGCGTCGCGGATGTCTCGGTGGCCCTCACCGGCGCGGAGTTCCGCGTGCTGGAATTGTTGATGCGTTCGGCCGGGCAGGTGATCTCGCGCGAGGCGCTGACCGAGCAGGCGCTCGGTCGCAAGCTCGTGCCGTACGATCGCAGCATCGATACCCACATCAGCAATCTGCGCCGCAAACTCGATCTCGAGGCGGGCAAGAATCCCGAGATCAAAAACGTGCGCGGCTCCGGATATACACTGACGTGGGCGAGAAATGCATAGTCTGTTCGTCCGCATCTTCGTCTTGTTCTGGATCGCGATGGCGCTCATCGTCGGCGGCAGCATCGCCGTCACGGTCACGGTGGCCGCCCGCCAATATGAATCGCCCGATGTGCAGCGCCGGTCGAACGTGGCGATCCAGGCATCGGAAGTTCTCGGAACCGGCGGAGTTCCGGCGTTGAAAGAATGGCTCGCCGCGAACAGGAGCCCGGAGGACCGCGATCTTTTCATCATCGGGCCGGACGGCCGGGACATTCTGGGACGCGACCTCTCCTCGAGCGCGGCGCGGCGCATGGATTTCTTCAACCACGACATGATGCTGGGCCCCGCGCATTCACCGCCGCCGCCGAGGAATTTCCGGCCGCCGCATTACGCACCGCAGATCGTGGGTCCGGACGGCGCGGCTTACACCGTCTTGCTGATGCCGCGCCGCCCCAGTGCATTCGGCGCGTTGGGCCTGCCGGGCATCTGGTTCACCATTCTCGGCATCGCGCTGGGCGTGAGCGCCCTCGCGAGCTGGTGGCTCGCCCGGCACTTGAGCGCCCCCATCCGCCGGATACAGGCCGGTGCGCGCGCGCTCGCATCGGAAAGACTCGGCATGCACAGCGCCGGCATGCGTGTGAGCGCGGGCCTCGAAGGGCGCAAAGACGAACTTGCCGTATTGGCGCGCGACTTCGACGCCATGGCGGATCGGCTGCGTGCCAACCGCGCCGCCATCACCCGGCTGCTGCGCGACATTTCGCATGAATTGCGTTCGCCCTTGGCGCGCATGCGCGTCGCCGTCGGGCTGGCGCGTCAACCCGCCGGCGATCCGGCGCGGCAGATGGAGCGATTGGAGCGCGAAATCGAGCGGCTCGACAGCCTCATCAGCCAGGTGTTGAAGCTCGCGCGCCTGCACGGTTCCGACGCCCACTTCGAACGCGAGGAATTCGATCTCGACGAGGTCATCGAACAGGTCGTGCGCGATGCGAACTACGAAGGCGCCGTCAAGGGCTGCAGCGTGCGCCTGTCCGGCGCGGCGCACGCCAAAATCAACGGCAATCGCGAGCTGCTGGGAAGCGCCATCGAGAACGTTCTGCGCAACGCGGTGCGCTATAGTCCCGTCGGAATGCCGGTGGACGTGTCCATCGGGGCCGACGACTCATCGATCGTCATACGCGATCGCGGTCCGGGTGTGCCGGCAGGCGACTTGGAGCGTATATTTGAACCGTTTTATCGAGTGGCGGAATCACGCGATCGGGATTCCGGCGGCGAGGGTATCGGTTTGGCCATTACCTCCGAGGTCATGAAAGCCCATGGCGGGTCGGCCAGGGCGAATCTTCATGCGGGCGGCGGCCTCGAAGTCATTTTGATTCTAGGAGATCGATCTTGAGCCTGTACCAGGAGGCCTGTAAGTACATTCCGGGCGGAGTCAATTCGCCGGTGCGTGCGTTTCGCAGCGTCGGCGGGGAACCCATTTTCTTCAAGAAGGCGGCGGGCTCTCGCGTCACCGCCGCCGACGGGCGCAGTTACCTCGACTACGTCGGATCGTGGGGTCCGATGATCCTGGGGCACGCGCATCCGCAAGTGATCGCCGCCGTGCAGGCCGTGGCCGCCGATGGCCTCTCCTTCGGTGCGCCCACCGAACTGGAGACCGCTTTGGCACGGCGCGTGATCGAACTCATGCCGTCGATCGAGTTGGTGCGATTTGTGAGCTCGGGCACGGAGGCCACGATGAGCGCCATTCGCCTGGCCCGCGGGTTCACCGGCCGCGACACCATCGTGAAATTCGAGGGGTGTTATCACGGGCACTCCGACTCGCTGTTGATCAAGGCGGGTTCGGGTGCGCTCACGCTGGGCGTGCCCACCTCACCCGGCGTTCCCACCGCATTGGCCGCTCATACCGTGACGCTGGACTACAACGACGCCGCCGGAGTGCGCGAGGCGTTCCGGAAGATCGGCGACAGCATCGCCTGCGTCATCGTGGAACCGGTGGCGGGCAACATGAACTGCGTTCCGCCCGCTCCCGGCTTCCTCCAATCCCTGCGCGAGGAGTGCGACCGCGCGGGGGCGCTATTGATATTCGATGAAGTGATGACCGGCTTTCGCGTCGCGCTCGGCGGCGCCCAATCCCTGTACGGCGTGCGGCCCGATCTCACGACGCTCGGCAAGATCATCGGAGGCGGCATGCCGGTGGGGGCGTTCGGCGGACGGCGCGACATCATGGAGCGGCTTGCGCCGCTCGGCCCCGTTTATCAAGCAGGCACTTTATCCGGCAATCCGGTGGCGATGACGGCCGGACTCACCACGTTGGAACTGATCGCCGTTCCGGGGTTCCATCAGCGCCTCGGGGCCGCCACCGACACGTTGATGCAGCGGCTGGCGGCCGCCGCCGCCGGCGCGGACATTCCGCTGGCGACCAATCACGTGTGCGGAATGTTCGGCTTGTTCTTCACGCGCGAACGCAACGTCGACACGTTCACCAAGGTCATGGCGTGCGACGTGGAACGCTTCCGGCGATTTTTTCACGCCATGCTGGACGCCGGCGTGTATCTCGCGCCGTCGGCTTTCGAAGCGGGATTTCTCTCGGCGGCGCACTCGCCTTCCGACATCGACGCGACCGTGGCCGCGGCGCAGAGAATATTCCCCGCACTGCACTCTGCATAGCCGCACTCCGCAGAACTGATGCGAACTTTCGCCTATTTTCTGGGGCTGATCCTTCTGGGCCTCGCATCGATAGCGGTATTCACGTACCCGGCGTGGGCGCTGCTGCACCCGCACTTCGAGTTCCCGTTCCACCGTATCGGCGATCGCATCGGCATGCTGGCTTTGGGCTTTGGATTTCTCATCACGGCACGCCGCTTGGGATTGAACGATCGGTCGAGCCTCGGCTACGGGCTGCCGCGCCGGAAGTTTTTCCGCGAGGCCTCGATCGGATTGGCGCTCGGCGTCGCCACCATGGCCGCGGTGGTGGGCCTCATGACCGTGCTTGGATTGCTCGATTGGACGCAAGCCGCCGGCTTCACGGCGGCCGCACTGGTCAAACTCATCGTACTGCGGCTCACGAGCGGACTGGCGGTGGCCTTCATCGAGGAAACCTTCCTGCGCGGCGCCATGCACACCGGCATCGAGCGCGAGTCGGGTTCGCGCGCCGCCGTGATCTTGACCGCGGTCGTGTACTCGGCCACCCATTTCTTCGCGAGCTTCCGCATACCGGCGGCCGAGGTGTCCGCCTGGAGCGGCGTCGATCTGCTGGCGGGCACCCTGCAGTCCTTCGCCCATCCTCTGGGAATTGCCGACGCCTTCCTATGCCTGTTTGCCGTCGGCATCCTGCTAGGGCGGGTCCGCGCGGCCACCGGCAACATCGCCGCGTGCATCGGGCTGCACGCGGGTTGGGTGTGGGTCATGCTGGTGGTACACGCTCTGACACAGCCGGTGAGACTCTCGCCGTTGAGTTTTCTGCTGAGCCGCTTCGACGGCTTCGTCGGGTGGCTGGTACTGGCGTGGACGATTCCGTTAGGTCTGGCCCTGCAGCGGTTTTACGCCGTCGGCAGCGGCGCCAAAGGCGCCAGCGCGTCAAGCCGCTGAATCGGATCGTCCATCTCGAGGAAGCTCTGCTTGCGGTGCAGCTCGATGGGCAGGATTTCCGCGAGGCGATGACCCACCCACGCGGCGTCGTCCAAGCGCAGGTCGATGCCGGCATAGACCTCGCCGAGTTGCGGCAGCACGGTCTTCAACAATTCCGCCAGCCGCGCGTGGCGGGTCGGAACCCTCAAAACCGGCTCACTCGCCAGCAATTCAACCTCGCCCAGATTCAGTCCGTCCCTGGCGATGCTTCTTTCCAGGATCCGGAAGCGCTGCTGTCCCACGCAGGACAGGCCGAGCAGGCCGCCCTGCAATTGATGAAAATCGGTGATCTTCGCCATCGTGCCCACATCGTAGGTTTCGGCCGGCCCCGCCTCGATGCCTTCGCTGATCAACACGACGCCGAAGCCGCGGTCCTCGCGCATGCACGTGCGCACCATGTCGACGTAGCGCGTCTCGAAGATCCGCAGCGGCAGGGGTCCCTCCGGAAACAGCACGATGTTGAGCGGGAACAGCGGAATCGCGGTCACGCCGAACCGCCGCGAGCTCGCAATTCCGCCAGCAATTTGTCGTGCAGGCCGCCGAAACCGCCGTTGCTCATCACCAGCACATGATCGCCGGATTGCGCATCATCGGCCAATCCCTTGACCAGTGCGTCGACAGTGTCCGCGAAACGGGCGCGCGTCCCGAGCTGCCGCACCGCGCCCGGCAGGTCCCAACCCAAATCCGACGAATTCAAGAACCACGTGCGGTCGGCGAGGATGAGCGACGGCGCCAGCTGCTCGCGATGCACGCCGAGTTTCATCGTATTGGATCGCGGTTCGAGCACCGCTACGATTCGCGCCCGCCCCACCCGCGCCCGCAGTCCCGCGAGCGTGGTCTCGATTGCGGTGGGGTGATGCGCGAAGTCGTCGTAGACGGTCACGCCGCCCACGGCGCCGCGAATCTCCATGCGCCGCTTGACGCCGCGAAACTCGGCGAGGGCCTGCGCCGAGCGCTTAGGCTCGATGCCCACGTGGTGTGCGGCGGCGATTGCCGCCAATGCATTCAGCACGTTGTGCTTGCCCAGCAGCGTCCACTCGACCACGGCGACCTCGCGACCCGCGAAATGCACCGCAAACCGTGACGACTCGCCCGCCTCGTCGTGGGCCGTCCAATCGCCGGCCGCACCGAAAGACTCCAGCGGCGTCCAGCAACCCATGGAAAGCGTGGCGCGCAGTTCCGCGTCGTCGCCGTTGACGATGAGGCGCCCGGCCGACGGCACGGTGCGCAGCAGCTGGTTGAATTGCCGGCGGATCGATGCCACGTCCGGGTAGATGTCGGCGTGGTCGTATTCCAGGTTGTTCAAAATCGCGGTGCGCGGACGGTAGTGCACGAACTTGGCGCGCTTGTCGAAGAACGCGGTGTCGTATTCATCCGCCTCGATCACGAAGAAGGATGCCGAACCCAGCCGTGCCGTGGCATCGAAATTGGTGGGTACGCCGCCGATCAAGAACCCGGGCTGCAACCCGGCGTATTCCAGAATCCATGCCAGCATGCTGCTGGTGGTGGTTTTCCCATGGGTGCCGGCCACCGCCAGCACGTGACGGTCCCGGAGCACATGGTCGGCCAGCCATGCCGGTCCCGATGTATAGGGCATGCCTCGATCGAGCATGGCCTCGACGACCGGGCTGCCGCGGGACAGGGCATTACCCACCACCACCATGTCGGGCTTCAGGTCCAATTGATCGGCGCCGTACCCTTGGACGTAGTCGATACCCATCGCGGTGAGCTGCGTGCTCATCGGCGGATAGACGTTGAGGTCCGACCCCGTCACGCGAAATCCCGCCGCTTTCGCGATGGCGGCGACGCCGCCCATGAAAGTGCCGGCGATCCCCAATATGTGCACATGCATCGTGTTATGCGTCCGGAAGCAGCTGCTGTTCCAACACCATCGACAGCAACAGGTATCCCACGCTGATGGCGATGCCCAATCCCAATCCCGAATCGAGCGCGGCCCGCCAGATGTTGGCGCAGGCGAGCAAGTACCAGATCAAGCCCACGAACAGCAACAGACCCAAGGGGATGGCCGCCGGTTTATCGGTACCGATGACGTTGAGGAGGGAGCCCAGAGGATACATCACCGACTCCGCCAGCACGGCGACCCCCAGCAACGCGCTGCCGGTCTGCAAAAACCGTTGGCCGTGTCTGGCGACCGCGAGCACCAGCCGGGCGAAGACCAGCGGCAGGCCGACGCTCAAGATCACTCGCGTGAGGATCCGGTCGCTCGGGCCGGGCGGGAGCATCGCTCCCAACACCTCCAGAAGCGCCACCGCCGCGGAAACCATTCCCAGCAAGAAGAGCGACGACGGCAGATGCGCCGGCGACCGGCGCCATACAGCAATGTCCCAAAATGCTTTTGCGAGTCGCAGCATCGTTGATTCAGTCATAATCGCTTTTCTAAATTGTACACGCGGATCAAGACATGCCCGACGCCATTTGGGTCGATCGTCAGGAGGAGTTATCGGGGCTGGCCCGCACGCTCGAATCGCAGTCGCTCATCGGTGTCGACACCGAATTCCTGCGCGAACGGACCTTCTTCCCCAAGCTCTGCCTGCTGCAACTCAGCGCAGGCAGCGGCATCTGGTGCGTCGACACCCTGCGTGGCGGCAGTCTCGAGCCGTTGGTGCATGCCCTGACCGCACCGCAGACGCGCAAGGTCATCCACGCGGCGCGCCAAGACCTCGAGGCCTTTTATCTGACCACTAAGCGGGTGATTTCGCCGGTGTTCGACACCCAGATTGCGGCAGGCTGCATTGGCCTCAAGCCGCAAGTCGGCTATGCCGAGCTGGTCAAGACCTTGCTGGACGTCACCATTCCCAAGGGCCAGACCCGGACCGATTGGTCGAAGCGGCCCTTGAGCCGCGAACAGCTGGAATACGCCGCCGACGATGTCCTTTACTTGGGCGAACTCGCGCAGCGCCTGATGACGCGCCTGCGCGAGCTTGGCCGGGAACACTGGGCGGCGGAGGATTGCGCCGCACTCGAGAATCCCCGGCTCTACGAACCCGAGCCGGCGCTGGCCTGGGAGCGGCTGCGCGGCATCGCGCAACTGGATCCGAAGCCGCGGGCGCGCGCCAAGGTGCTCGCCGTGTGGCGGGAAAAGCTCGCGCGTGAACGCGATCTGCCGCGGGCCTGGATCATTCCCGATCCCGCCATCTTCGCCGTCGCGCAGGCCAACCCTGTTTCGCGCTCGGCGCTCGGTGCCCTCAACGCCATGCCGGCCAATTTCAACGACGGCTTCGCGGCAAGTTTGTTGAAGGCGTTGCACGACGGCTCGGCCGGCACGATCACGGACTTGAACCCCGGCCAGGATGCACGCCCGACTTCCGAACAGAAAGAGTTGGCCTTGCGGCTCGGGAAAATCGTGGATGCGCGTGCGGCAGAGCTTCAGGTCAGCGCGGAACTGCTCGCTCCGCGCGGCGAACTCAAAGCGCTTAGCCTGGGCCGCCGCGACACCGATGCCCTCATGGGTTGGCGACGCCAGGAAATCGGAGAACGCTTGCTGGCGATTCTTTAGGCGACCGGACCGTTAGGCGACCGATTGCGCCGGGACGGCGCGCTGAATGCTTCTGAACACCGTGTCCATTTCAGCATCCGCCTCGACCACCCGCAGCAGCCCGGCGGCCGTGTAGTACTCGATCAGCGGCTTGGTCTGCGCATCGTAGACCTCGAGCCGCTTGCCGATCACTTCTTCCTTGTCGTCCGGGCGCTGGATGAGCCGCGGTACATGTCCGAATTTCTCCAGATGCGAAGCGGTATCCGGGGGCGACGTGAATATGTTGAAGACCTGTCCGCAATCCTCGCAGATCCGGCGCCCGGTCAGCCGCTTGAATAAAACGCCCAGGTCCAGATTCAGCAACACCACCGCCTCGAGCGGCTTGCCGATGCCGCGAAGCATCTTTTCCAGCGCGTCGGCCTGCACGATGTTGCGCGGAAAGCCATCCAGGATGAACCCCTTCGCAGCGTCCGGCTGGCCCAACCGTTCACGAATCATGCCGAGCACGGTGGGATCGTCGACCAGCTTGCCGCAATCCATCGCGGCTTTGGCGCGCAGCCCCAGCTCGGTCCCGGCGGCAACAGCCTGGCGCAGCAGATCGCCGGTGGAGATTTGCGGCACGCCGTAGGCCTTGACCAGCAACTGAGACTGCGTCCCCTTGCCGGACCCGGGAGCGCCTAATAGGACTATTCGCATGATTCTGGGACTATTCGCATAGTTCTCTATTGTGATAAAAACGCGCTACCGTACATTCGTCGGAGTCCATCGTCAAACAGCCGTTACCGCGTCTGTGGCCCGAGTGCATACCCGTGCTGACGAAGCGCCAATCGGCTATCCTGCGCGGCTAATGAAGCGCTCATTGCCGAAAAACGCATTCTACGCCCAATCAGGCGGGGTGACCGCCGTCATCAACGCATCCGCCTGCGGACTGCTGGAGGCTGCGCGTAAGTACCCGACCCGGATCGCGAAAGTGTACGCGGGCCGGCACGGCATCCTCGGCGCATTGACCGAGGATTTGATCGACACCAGCAAGGAAACCCCCGCAGCCATCCGCGGCCTGCGCCACACGCCGGGCGGCGCCTTCGGATCGGCGCGCTACAAACTGGCCGGAATCGACAAGAACCGCGCCCAGTACGAGCGCTTGATCGACGTTTTTCGGGCGCATGACATCGGGTATTTCTTCTACAACGGCGGCAACGATTCCATGGACACCGCACAGAAGGTGTCGGAGATCGGCGCGCAATTGGGATACCCGATCACCTGCATCGGCATACCCAAAACCGTGGATAACGACCTGCCGGTCACCGACTGTTGCCCGGGGTTCGGCTCGGCCGCCAAGTACATCGCCGTCTCGACGCGCGAAGCCGCGCTCGACGTCCTGTCCATGGCCCGCACCTCCACCAAAGTCTTCGTGCTGGAAGTCATGGGCCGTCACGCCGGATGGCTGGCCGCCGCCGGCGGGTTGGCGTCCGCCAAAAACGGCGAGGCCCCGCAAATCATTCTGTTTCCCGAAATCACCTTCGATCGGGCGCGCTTTCTCGCCAAGGTCAAGCAGTCGGTCGACAGGAACGGTTACTGCGTCGTGGTGGTGTCGGAAGGCGTACGCGATTCCGAGGGCAAATTCCTGGCCGAAGCCGGCACCAAGGATGCATTCGGCCATTCGCAACTCGGCGGCGTCGGACCCGTCGTGGCGCAGATGACACAGGAGGCCTTCGGCTACAAGTTTCATTGGGCCGTGGCGGATTATCTGCAGCGCTCCGCGCGCCATGTCGCCTCGAAGGTGGACGTCGAGCAGGCCTATGCCGTCGGCAAAGCCGCGGTCGAATTGGCGCTCAAGGGCCGGAACGCCGTCATGCCCGTGATCGTGAGGAAGTCGTCCAAGCCGTATCGCTGGACCATCGGCGAGGCCCCGCTCGCCGCCGTCGCCAACCAAGAAAAGAAGGTGCCGCGCCATTACATCACCGCGGACGGCTTCGGCATCACCGCCGCCTGCCGCCGGTACCTGTCCCCCCTCATCCATGGCGAGGATTACCCTCCCTATGTCAACGGCTTGCCGGCGTACGTCTCGCTCAAGGGCTCGCGCGTACCGAAGCGGCTCAAAGCCGGATTCACGGTTTGACGCCGCTGTTTTTTTCCATAATAAACGCTTCTTTCAGACGATACGGAGACCCTCGATGACGCTCGACAACGCGCTTTGGCTGGCGATAGGCTCAGGTGTAATTGCGATTGTGTATGGACTGATATCAGTCCGGTGGATCCTGGCCCAGCCCGCCGGAAACGCTCGCATGCAGGAAATCGCAGCGGCCATTCAGGCCGGCGCCCGCGCCTACCTCAACCGCCAGTACACCACCATCGCCGTCGTCGGGGTCGTTCTGTTCGTGGTCCTGGGCTTAAGTCTGGGCTGGCCCACGGCGGGCGGATTCGCCGTCGGCGCCGTTCTGTCCGGACTCGCCGGCTATATCGGCATGTTCATCTCCGTCCGCGCCAACGTGCGCACCGCACAGGCGGCGCACAACGGAATCAATGCCGCGCTCAAGGTCGCGTTTCGCGGCGGCGCCATCACCGGCATGCTGGTCGTTGGCTTGGGGCTGTTGGGCGTGGCCGGCTACTACATCGCCATGCTGCACCTGCTGGGGGACGCCGAAACGGCGCTTCGGTCGCTGGTCGGCCTGGCTTTCGGCGGGTCGTTGATCTCGATATTCGCGCGCCTGGGAGGAGGAATCTTCACCAAGGGTGCGGACGTGGGTGCGGACTTGGTCGGCAAGGTCGAGGCGGGTATTCCGGAGGATGATCCGCGCAATCCCGCGGTCATCGCCGACAATGTCGGCGACAATGTGGGCGACTGCGCCGGCATGGCGGCCGATCTCTTCGAAACCTACGCCGTCACGCTGGTAGCCACCATGCTGCTGGGCGGTTTGGTGATGGTCGACATGGGCGAGAGAGCGGTGCTGTTCCCGCTGGTGCTCGGCGCCATTTCCATCGTGTCATCCATCATCGGCACGTTCTTCGTCTCCACCAAGGAAGGCGGAAAGATCATGAACGCGCTGTACAAGGGCGTCATCGTGTCGGCCGTCATTTCGGCGGTCGTGTTCTACTTCGTCTCCACGAGCCTGATGGGCGATGCGGGCATGCGCTTGTGGGAATGCACGCTGGTGGGCCTCGCTCTGACGGCCGCCATGATCGTCATCACCGAGTACTACACCGCCACCGAATACGGCCCGGTGCAGCACGTCGCGTCGGCCTCGCAGACTGGGCACGCCACCAACATCATCGCCGGGCTCGGCGTCTCGATGAAGGCATGCGCCCTGCCCGTGATCGCGGTCTCGCTGAGCATCTGGGCTTCGTTCCAACTCGCGGGTCTGTATGGCATCGCCATCGCCGCCACGGCGATGCTGTCGATGACCGGCATGATCGTTGCGCTCGACGCCTACGGCCCCATCACCGACAACGCCGGCGGCATCGCGGAAATGGCCGGCCTCGACGCGAAGGTCCGCGACGTCACCGATCCGCTCGACGCCGTGGGCAACACCACCAAAGCCGTCACCAAGGGGTACGCCATCGGCTCCGCCGGTCTCGCGGCGCTGGTGCTGTTTGCCGATTACACCCATAAGCTCGAGGAAGTGCTGGGACACGCCACCAGTTTCGACCTCTCGAATCCCGCGGTGATCATCGGATTGTTCATCGGCGGGCTCATCCCTTACATGTTCGCCGCCATGGCCATGGAGGCCGTGGGACGGGCGGCGGGTGCGGTGGTCAACGAAGTGCGGCGGCAATTCCGCGAGATCAAGGGCATCATGGAAGGCACGGCGAAGCCCGACTATTCACGCGCCGTCGACATGCTGACGAAGGCCGCGATCAAGGAAATGATCATCCCCTCGCTGCTGCCCATCCTCGCTCCCATCGTGCTCGTGTTCGTCGTGAACTGGCTCATGGGACCCGGTTCAGGCGTTCAGGCACTGGGCGGATTGCTGATCGGCACCATCATCACCGGTTTGTTCGTGGCGATTTCCATGACCACCGGCGGCGGCGCCTGGGACAACGCCAAGAAATACATCGAAGAAGGTCACTTCGGCGGCAAGGGTTCCGACGCGCACAAGGCGGCGGTCACCGGCGACACGGTGGGCGATCCCTACAAGGATACCGCCGGGCCTGCGATCAATCCCCTCATCAAGATCATCAATATCGTGGCTCTGCTGATGGTGCCCGTGCTCGGCAAGATGATGTAGAAATCAGGCGGCTGAACCTGGTTCCACGGCACTCGCGGTGACGAGCGCGCTGAACGTAGCTTGATCACCACCGAGCTGCTTGCTGGCAGCCATGCCGCGGTTCGCCGCGCGCAGCAGGTGCTCGATTCGGATCGTGCCGTCCTGGTCTTGGTTGGCTTCCACCGCGGAGACCCCAATGCTCACGGTGAAATTGATCGGCCCCGCGTGCGTGGGCACCGGAAGCCGTTGGAAAGCTTCGCGCAATTTCTGTGCGGCGCGAATTGCGCCCGTGGCTGTGGTCTCGGGCAGGATGATCATGAACTCGTCGGCGCCAACCCGTGCAAGCCAGTCCCCTTTTCGGATGCACTTCGCCGAGCGCACGACGAACTCCCGCAATAATTCGTCGCCCGCGTTGCGCCCGAAGCGGTCATTGATCCACTTGAATTTGTCGATGTCGCAGCTGAGGACCGCCAGCGCGTGGCCGTGGCGCTTGGAACGCGCCATCTCGCTCGGCAAATGCTGCGTGAGGTACTCCAAGCTATGGGCGCCGGTGGGTGCATCAGTCAAGGACATGAGCTGATTCTGTCGATTCTGGGTACGCAAAGCACTTTCCATGCGGGTGATGCGCCGTCCGATCTCGAGGCGTGCCACCAGCTCCTCGACCGCTGCTCCCTTGACGATGTAGTCATCGGCGCCGGCACCGAGTCCCGTCAACACGTCCTGTTCCGTCTCCCGATTGGTGAACATCAGCACGTAGACGTAGCCGGCCACATCTCCGAGTCGGATGAGGCGGCAAAGCTTGATCCCATCCATATCCGGCATTTGCCAATCGGTGAGTACGATATGGAAATCACCCGCCGCCAATAGCCGCAGCGCCTCTTGACCGGATCCGGCGACTTCGACTTCGAACTGCGCGCCCTCGAGCTGTTCAGCGAGCCACGCCCGCGCCAGATCGTCGTCGTCGACCACCAGAATGCGGCAGGCGCGCCTGGCTTCCGGTTGGCGTTCTGGGTTCTTTGCTTGCATGCGATTAGTTATCGACCAAGCCAGCATTCACTTAAGTCCAAAACTACGAAAAAACCGGTCGTGATGCTTAAATATCGAAGTAAATGGCGTCGGGCTCCGCGGCGCCGTCGCGGGTCGCCACGCGCAATTCCGGCTCCTTGAGCGATACGCGCGAGCGCGGCGGCACGCTGCGTGTCAGAAAGACCGAACCGCCGATCACGCTGTCCGCACCGACCACCGTCTGACCGCCGAGTACGGTGGCGTTCGCGTACAGGGTCGATCCGCTCTCCACCGTGGGATGCCGTTTCTTGCCCCGGATGATCTGGCCCGCGGCATCGCGCGGAAAGGACAGCGCTCCCAAGGTGACGCCCTGGTACAGCTTTACGCCTTCGCCGATCTCCGTGGTTTCACCGATCACCACGCCGGTGGCATGATCGATGAAGAATGCCGCGCCGATTTTCGCACCGGGATGAATATCGCACCCGGTCTTCGAATGCGCCCACTCCGTCATGATGCGGGCCATCATCGGCACGCCCAGATCGTAGAGGGCATGGGCGATGCGGTACACGCTCACGGCCAGCAAGCCGGGATAGGCCAGCACCACCTCGTCGAGATTGCTCGCGGCGGGGTCGCCGTCGAAAGCCGCCTGCACGTCGCGCAGCAACAGTTTGCGGATATCCGGCAGACGGCGCAAAAACACCTGCGTCAATTCCCGCGCCCGCGGCGCACAATCGCCGACGTCGATCCGCGCCGACTCGCGCTCGCGGCCGTAGCACAGACAGTCCTCCATCTCTTGTTCGATCTTCGGCGCAAGCGCCGCGACCGACTGCTCGATGTGGGCGCCGAGATTCTCGTTGTCGAGATCCTGCCGCCCAAAATACCCGGGATACATGAGATCGAGGACGGCCTCCAGGATCTCGACGATGGCCTCGCGCGACGGCAGGTAGCGGTGCGCGATGCGGCGCGCCCGCTCGTCGCTCATATAGCTGTGGAGCAGCTCGCCGGCGAGATCCTCGAGCACTGTGACCTTCGATTTCGAGTTGGCGACGGCGGTCATCAGGCAATGGCCTGCATTTTCTCCACATCCTCGAACAAACCTTCGAACAAGGCGCCCGACAAGTACCGTTCGCCGGCATCCGGAAGAATCACGACGATGGTTTTGCCCGCCTGCGCCGGCTCGCGCGCCAGCCGCAGCGCCGCCGCCATCGCCGCGCCGCAGGATATGCCGCAGAGTATTCCTTCCTCACGCGCCAGCTTGCGCGCGGTCGCAATCGCCTCGTCGTTGCTGACCTGCTCCACGCGATCGATCATCGACAGGTCCAGGTTATTCGGAATGAACCCGGCGCCGATGCCCTGAATCTTGTGCGGTGCCGGTGCCAGCGGCTGACCCGCCAGCGTCTGGCTGATGACCGGCGAATGGGTGGGTTCGACCGCCACGGTAAGAATCTTCTTCGACCGCGTATTCTTGATGTAACGCGAAACGCCTGTCAGCGTGCCGCCCGTGCCCACGCCCGAGACGAATACGTCGACCTTTCCCCCGGTGTCCTCCCAGATCTCGGGCCCGGTGGTCCTTTCGTGGATCGCGGGATTGGCGGGATTGTCGAATTGACGCATCAGCACGTACTTGGCAGGGTCACCCGCCGCAAGTTCCTCGGCTTTTGCAATCGCGCCTTTCATGCCCTTCGCACCGGGCGTCAACACCAGCTTGGCGCCGAACGCGACCAACACCTTGCGGCGTTCCATGGTCATCGTGTCCGGCATGGTCAGAACGCAGCCATAGCCGCGGGCAGCGGCCGCAAACGCCAAGGCGATGCCCGTGTTGCCGCTGGTTGCCTCGACGATGGACATTCCGGGCTTCAGCGCGCCGCGCTCTTCGGCGTCCCAAATCATGGCCGATCCGATCCGGCACTTCACGGAGTAGGCCGGATTGCGGCCCTCGATCTTCGCCAGAATGGTGGCGCCGCTCGAAGCGTCGAGGCGGTTGATTCGAACCAGCGGCGTGTGTCCGATGGACTTGGTGTTGTCTTCGTAGATCGGCATGCTGCACCTCTGTGATCCTTGATCTTGCCCCGATTTTCCTCCTAAGCGCGGGTCAAATACCATAGAAGTTTGTTATTAGCCCCTGCCAGGCGGTTATAAGGAGATGGGTGTCACCGACAGGGGCTGTGGCCGGGCGATCACGAAGCCCTGAACGAAGTCGATCCCCATGCGCTTCACGGCGTCCAGCGACAGCTGGTCCTCGACCTGCTCCGCAACGACGCGGAAGTTGAGACTGCGGGACAATTCGATCATCGCCGCGACCATGGCTTGATTCACGGTGTCCTCGGCGAGATTGCGAATGAACGAGCCGTCGATCTTGAGGTAGTCGATGGGCAAGGTCTTCAGCGTCGAGAACGAACTCAAACCGCTGCCGAAATCGTCCAGCGCGAATTCGCAGCCCATGCCGTGCAGCACCGCGATGAAGCGGCGCGCGTGGTCGAGATTCGCCACCACCGAACTTTCCGTGACTTCGAAGCAGATGTCGCCGGGGTTCGCGCCCGTATGATCGAAGCAATCGACCACGAATTCCAGGAATTCGGAATCCCCCAGCGTCTGGCCGGCGACGTTGATCGCCACGCTGCGGCCCACGGGCACCCTCAATCCGCCGCGCCCCAGCGCCGACAGCACGGTCTGCACCACCCACCGATCGACATAGGGCATCAGCCGGTAGCGCTCGGCGGCCCGGATGAAATCGGCCGGCGGCGCGGCGGGCTGGCCGTTCTCGCCCTCCATGCGAACGAATACCTCGATCGCGGGGCCGCGCACGCCGCCGAGCTGCGCGTGCACGATGGGCTGGAAGTACAGTTCGAATTTGTTGTCGCGCAGGGCGCCCTGCAGCTTTTGCAGCCAGTGAATCTCGCCGCTGTGGCGGGCGTTCGCCTCCTCGCGCGCGGAATACACGTGAACGTGCACGCCGCCCTGTTTCTTGGCGACATAGCACGCCGAATCGGCCGAATTCATCAGATCCTCGATGGCCCCGCCGCCGCGGCCGATTTCGACGATACCGATGCTGACGCCGATGTTGAAAATCTTGTCCTTCCAGACGAAGCGGAAATCGTTGACCGAACGCACCACGTCGTCCGCGATCTGACGTGCCTTCTCGAGCGGGCAGCCGACCAGCAGCAGCGCGAATTCGTCGCCGCCGAGGCGCCCGGCCGTGTCCGAATCCCGCACCGCCTCTTTGACGATCGAGGCCACTTCGCGCAACATATTGTCGCCGGCCGTATGCCCGCAGGTGTCGTTCACAACCTTGAACCGGTCGAGATCCAGATAGCACAGCGCGTGCGCCGCATCGCCCGTCTGAGCGGACTCCAGCGCCTCCTGCAGCCGCCGTTCGAATTCACGGCGATTCACCAAACCCGTCAAGGCGTCGTGACTGGCTTGATAGGTCATCTGGCGCGTCAGTCCGCGCAGTTCGCTGGTGTCGTGCAGCACGAGCACCAGTCCGGTGGCCTCTCCGGTCTCCGACTTCAACGGCGAGACGCTGAGTTCGACGGACCGTTCGGTGCCGCCGTTGGCGGGCACGAGCACCGCGCGTCTCCCCATGGTCACCCGGCCGCCCGCGACCAGGGCCATGCGGACCGGATCGCCCAACGATCGCCGATCCGCTTCGTCCACCAAAGAAGCGACTTCCGGAAACGACTTGCCCACGACCTGGTCCAGACGCTGACCCAGCAGCGCCTCGGCAGCCGTGTTGATGTAGTCGATCCGCCCGTCGGCGTCCACCGTGACCACGCTCTCGCCCATGGCGTCGAGAGTCGCTACGGCACGCGGCCGCGCCGATCCGCTCGGCGGCGTCGACGCTTCCGGCAGCATCTCCAGGGCCGTGAGCAGCAGCGCTGCCTCACCGTCGCTGTCGATCAACGCGCTCGACAGTTCGACGCGCGTGACTTCGCCATGGGCGCCGATGAGTTCCACCTCGTAGCGCTCGGCGGCAGGCTCGCCGTCCAGCCGGCGCCGCAGATTGTTGTTGACCAGCTCGACATACTCGGGTCCGACAAAATCGCTCAGATGCCTGCCGACCACGTCGGCCGCGGTCAACCCCAACAGGGCCAGGAATCGGGAATTGGCGAACAATATCCGTTCGCGGTGAACCAGCACCGCATAGTGCACGGTCTCCACCAAACGCTGAAAAAGCTGCTCTCGGCCCTGTAAATCGGCGCCGCGCCGTTCGACGCTTTCGAGCAGTTGGTTGACCGTCTCGGCCAATCGTTCAAGCGACTCCGGTTTGCCTTCGAGGTCGATCCGCGCCTCGTCGCTGGACGCCGCAGTGAGCCGCCGCAGCTGATCGGAGAACTCGCCGACCGCGTGCTCCTGGCGCCGCTTGCCGACGAAGACCACGATCAAGCCCACGGCCAACAGGGCTGAGGTGAAAATCAACAGATACACGGGGGACAGGATCAACATGACCTCGATAACGAAGACTCCTGACGACGCTTGAAATTTAAGTACCCCGCGGGGTTGGTGCGCCGTGAATCATCGTGATCCAGAGAATAGCTCAAGGGGCTCGCGTACCCTTGCGAAATTGACCATAATCGCTAGGGTTAATCATGTAGGGCGCATATGGATACACTGGCCGCTCGGCAGCAGATGGTCGATCAGCAAATCCGCACGTGGGAAGTTCTCGATCCGCGGGTGCTCGACGTGCTATCCGCGGTGCCGAGGGAGGCTTTCGTGCCGCCGGCCTACCGCGAACTCGCGTTTGCCGACACGCCGATCCCCATCGGGTTCGGACAATCCATGCTGGCGCCGGTACTGCAGGGACGCATACTGCAATCCCTGGCGGTCATCGGGTCCGATACGGTTCTGGAAGTGGGGACCGGTACCGGCTACCTGACCGCGGCCTTCGGCCTCCTCGCGGGCAGCATTCATTCGATCGATATCCGGCCCGAATTCACGGCGGCCGCCGCGGCGAACCTGCGAACGGTTCCGCAAGCCCGCGTGGAACTCGAGACGCGAGATGCGTTCAACGGCGCCTCTCTGGGCGAATACGACGTCATCGCCGTCACCGGTTCGCTGCCGGTTTACGATACGCGGTTCGAAAAGGCGCTGCGCGTCGGCGGGCGGCTATTCGCCGTGGTCGGCGTTGCACCGGTGATGGATGCGATATTGGTACGCCGCGTGGACAGCACGGAATGGATTCGGGAAAGTCTCTTCGAGACCGTCATCGACCCGTTGATCAACGCCATCGCACCGCAGGGATTCGTGTTTTGACGGTCAAGGAATTGAGTCCGCAGGAGTTCCTGAAGCGGCGCGCCGCCGGCGCCTCGATGACGTTGCTGGACGTGCGCGAGGACTGGGAGACGCAACTGGCTCCCGTTCCCACCGGCCTTAAGCACATCCCCATGGGCGAGGTGGCGGATCGCCTGAACGAACTCGATCCGAAGCAAGACACGGTGGTGATCTGCCGTTCTGGGGGTCGAAGCCTGGAAGTGGCGCGCTTTCTGACGGCGCAGGGGTTTGCGTCGGTTTACAACCTCGCCGGCGGAATCCTGGCGTGGTCCAGGGATGTGGATCCGACCATTCCCCAATACTAACTGCTGCTGCAGGGGTGTTATAGTTGAATATAACACCTGTCACCGGGCACGACTAATGAAGCGTTTACTGGCGTTGGTTGCGTGTATCTTCAGTTTTCATGCGGTTGCGGCCGCCGATCTGGTGGCCGTGTATCAGCGGGCCCTGCAAAACGATCCTCAGCTGCGGGAGGCTGAGGCGAATCGTCTTGCCGCCCTGGAATCCAAACCGCAGGCCCTCGCCGCCTTGCTGCCCCAGCTGAACGGATCCGCCGTCGCAGCCAAGGAACGCGACACCGGACCTACCAAACAGGCGTTTTCCTTTACGGACGTTTCCACCGGCAAGCCGATCGTCGTGATCGAACATCAGGACTTCAACGGCCGGACCACCACCCACAACCGCAAATTCGGCGTCGACCTCACGCAGAACCTGTTCCGATGGGAAAATTGGGTCGCCCTGCAGCGCGCGGATGCTCAGGTGGCGCAGGCCGAGGCGGATTACCAGGCGGCCCAGCAAGATTTGATGTCGCGCGTCGCCCAGCGCTATTTCGACGTGCTCGCGTCCCAGGACTTTCTCGATGCCCAGGAAGGCGCACTGGCGTCGGTCAATCGTCAGCTGGATCAGGCCGAGAAGCGCTATGAGGTGGGGTTGATCGCCATTACCGACGTGCAGGAGGTCCGCGCCTCTCACGACAGTAGCGCAGCCGCCGTCATCGCCGCCAAGCGGCAGGTGGCCTCCGCGCAGGAATTCTTGCGCGAGATCACCGGCGATCTCTTCGATACCCTGGCGCGTCCCATCGAACCATTCGAGTTGACCAATCCCGACCCCATCAGCGAAGACCGATGGGTGGAAATGGCCCTGCAACAGAATCTGTCGTTGGTCTCCAGTCGCCTTGCCGCGGACATTGCCAGAGAGAACGTGAGTTCGGCGCGCGGCGGCCATTTTCCGTCTCTCGACCTCGTGGCTAGCGGCTACAAAGTCAACGCCGACGGCGCCAGCATCAACGCCGACGGCACGCCCTACGGCAATTCCTCCATCGATCAGAATCAGCGCTCGATCGGCATCCAGCTGACTTTTCCGCTGTACTCCGGCGGCATGGTGTCCTCGCAGGTGCGGCAGGCTGTCTACCAGCACCGGGCGGCCAAGGAGCGGGTGGAGCGCGTCGCGCGTCAGACCGAACACGACGCCCGTGATTCGTATCTCGGCGTGCTTTCCGAGATATCACGGGTCAAAGCGTTGCGCCGGGCCGTCGAGTCCAACGCCACCGCCCTCAATGCCACCGAAGCGGGCTACGAGGCGGGGACGCGCACCGCGGTCGACGTAGTCGAAACCAGGCGCCTGTGGATCCAAGCCCAGACCGACTATTCCCGCAGCCGCTACGACTACATGATGAATGTGCTCAAGCTGCAGCAGGCGGCCGGAATCCTCTCCGAGCAGAGTTTGAACCGCCTCAACACCCTGCTCAAGGAATAGACCGGCCCCGGCCCCTAGCTCAGCCGGTGCTCAACGAGTTCGAGCACGCGCGCAGCGCTGCCGCGGTTCGCGTCGACGACTCGACGGCCGTTCTCTCCCACACGCTGCCGTTCGGCCGGATCGGCAAGCAGCTCCCTCACCACGGCGGCCAGTCCCGCCGCGTCGGCCACTTCCAGGGCGCCGCCCGACTGCAGCAACAGCTGCGCGACCTCCTTGCCGTTCGCCTGATAGGAACCCGTGATCACCGGCACACCCAGGGCGGCAGGCTCCAATAGATTGTGCCCTCCCACCGGGACCAGACTTCCGCCGACGAAGGCCACGTCCACCGCCGCATACATGGCCGCGAGTTCTCCCACCGTGTCGACCAGCAAGACCTGCGCCTCGGGGGGCAGCCCACCCGCGGGCCCCAATCCACCGCTGGTGGTGCGCCGCTCGTAGCGAAAGCCGCGGCGGCCCAACAGATCAGCCACGGCTTGGAACCGTTCCGGATGGCGCGGCACCAACAACAAGAGCGCGTCCGGCCAATCGGCCAGGACGGCGGAATGCGCCGTCAAGACCATTTCTTCCTCGCCCGCGTGAGTGCTGCCGGCGATCCACACCGGTCTCGTGGCCCAGGCCGAACGCAGCTCCAATCCGCGCCGGAGCATGGCAGGATCTACGTCCACATCGAATTTGACGTTGCCGGCGACGCGAGTCCGCACCGGATCGGCGCCGATGGCGATGAAGCGGTCGGCGTCTTCCGCGCTCTGTGCCGCCACAAACGTGTCGCCTGAGAACACGGGACGGAACAAGGCGCCGAACCGGCGATACCGCACCACCGACTTCGGCGAGAGACGAGCGCTCGCCAGCACCACCGGAATGCCGCGCCGCCGGCACTGGTTGAACAAGTTCGGCCAGAGTTCCGTTTCCATGATGATGGCGACCGTCGGCTTGGCACGATTGATGAACCGCCGCATGGAGCCCGGTGTGTCATAAGGCAGATAGCGCACGGCGGCACCGTCGCGGAACAGCGCCTGCGCTCGCGCCCGTCCGGTCGGCGTCGCCGTCGTCACGATGACGGGTATTCGCGGATGGCGATCATGCAAGGCGCGAACGATCGCCGCGGCCGCGGAGACTTCCCCCAACGACACGGCGTGCAACCAGATCGACGGGCTCGGACTGGTGGACCCAAGACCGAAGCGCTCGCTCAAAGCCTCCCAGTAGAGGCGGTTTCGCAGGCCCCGCCACAACACCACCGCGAGTGCGAGCGGGCGCAGAAGATAGACCAACACACTGTAGAAGAAACGCACGGCTACCGGTACCCGGCCAGCAGCCGATCCCACGCCGCCGCCGAGAATCGATCCGGCGGCAAGTCCCGCGACACTTTCACGAGCGATCGATGCAGCCGCGACAGGTTCCTGGCCGCCCACGCGCCGGGCTTGCGCCCGGGCGTCCTCAGCATGCCGCGGTCGAAATCGATCACGCTTACCGTGCCGTCACCGTCGAGCAGAATGTTGTGTGCGTTGAGGTCGGCATGATCCGCGCCGGCCGCATGCAGGCGCGCGACGGCCGCACCGACCTCGCGCCACGTGTCGTCATCCACCGGCCCCAGCGACAACACCGAACTCAAAGGACGGGCACCCGCAATTCGCTGCGTGATGAGATCGCAACGATAGAACGGGCCCATGCGTCGAAACCGCGCCGCGACCGGCACCGGCACCGGCAATCCGCGCCGGGCAAGTTCCGCGAGCAGGCGATACTCGGCGAATGCGCGCACTCGTGCTTCGCCGGCCCACAGATAACGATCCCGCAACAGCCGAGCGATCCGTCCGCCGCGGCGGTAGTGCCTCAATACCCAGCGCCCGCTCCCGGAGATGAACCACGCAGAGCCGCGGCCGCCGGTCACCTCGATGAGCTCGCCGCGAGCGGCCCAGAACTCGGGCTCGAATGCCGCCTCGAGCGCTGAGCCCTCAAGCGCTGCCCCCTGGAGCGCGCCGTCCGCCAGATTGCCAAGGCTCGCCGGATCAGCCAGCATGGCGCCGTCGGCAGTGGCAATGCATTTGCCGCCGTTCTTCGTCATTCTTGCGAGCGCGTCCTTAAACCCCGATATGCTGATCGATCAACCGCCGCAAAGTGTCTGCCTGCTCCGCTTATCGGCCATCGGCGACACCTGCCACGCGGCGGCCGCGCTGCGCGCGCTGGAGAAGGCGTGGCCGAAGACCCGGTTCACCTGGATCATCGGCAAACTCGAAGCCAAGCTGATGTCGGCGATCCTCCCAAACGTCGAGTTTATCACCTTCGAGAAACACGCAATGACCCGCGAACTGCTGCGGCTGCGCGGGGTTCTCAATGCAAGGCGTTTCGATTTGCTGCTGGACTTGCAGCTATCGATCCGCGCGAGCCTCGTGTCCACCCTCGTATCCTCTCCGGCGAAACTCGGCTTCGACCGCGCGCGCGCGCGCGAACTGCAGTGGTTGTTCACCAATCTGCACGTCGCACCGGCCGTCGCGGAACATGTGTTGGATTCGTTCCTGGGCTTCGTTCGGGCCTGCGGCATCGACCCGGGCGCTCCCGCTTGGAACATCACGCTGCCGGCGGCGGCGCTCGAGTACGCCGCGCGACTGATTCCCGATGCGACACCCACGGTAGTCATCAGTCCCTGCTCCAGTCATCCTGCACGCAATTGGTCCGCACGCCGGTACGCCGCGGTCGCCGACCATGCGGTCAGGGTCCACGGCATGCGCGTGATCCTGGCGGGCGGGCGCAGCGCGGAGGAACAGCGCATGGGAGCAGCGATCGAAGCGGCTGCCGGCGACGACCTCAAGAAGAATTCGTCCATCGTCAATCAAATCGGCAAGGATACGTTGCCGGAGTTGCTGGGGCTGCTGTCGAAGGCGACAGTCCTGGTTTCGCCGGACTCCGGACCTGTGCATATGGCCACCATGGTCGGCCTTCCCGTCATCGGCCTCTACGCGGCTACGCGCACCGCGCGGGCGGGGCCCTACTACAGCCGGCAGTGGTGCATCGACAAATACGACGACGCCGCGCGCAAGGTCTTCGGACGCCCAAGCGAGGAACTTCCATGGACGAAGAAAATCGAGCGGACCGGTGTGATGGACTTGATCGACGTGCGCGAGGTCACGGACAAGTTCGATGCACTGATCGCGCAATCCAAAATTCGCTAAGATGGCACGATGAATAATGAGATCAAAGTGCCCATCTCTCCCGGCGAGTTGCTCGACAAGATCACCATTCTGCGCATCAAATCGCAACGCATGAGCGACCCGCAGAAATTGCACAATGTTCGGCTCGAACTCGAAGCGCTGCAAGGCACGTGGTCGAGCTCGGCGTTTGCCGGGGTCGATATCGAGGCCGACGTGCATGCCTTGATGACGGTCAACGAACGGCTCTGGGTGATCGAAGACGACATCCGCGACAAGGAGCGCGCGCAGACCTTCGACGCCGAATTCATACGGCTGGCGCGCGCAGTTTACGTCGAGAATGACGAGCGCGCGGCCATCAAGCGGCGCATCAATACGAAGCTCGGATCCACCATCGTCGAAGAGAAATCCTACCGGCCGTACTAGTTTTCTAGGCGCTGCGCGCCGACTGGGCCAGCGTGTATTCGGCTCCGCAATAGGCGCACTTCGCCCAACCGGTGGCCTCGATGGCCAGATATACACGAGGATGCGAGTTCCACAAATACATGCCGGGCATGGGGCAGGAGAGCGGCAAGTCGGCCGGGGTCACCGCGTACTGATGCAGTGCGTTGGGCTGAATCAGCGTGTGCTTCGAATCGTCTTGAACCATTGCAGGCATAGTCAACTCCACTTGATTGCCGCGAAACCGCGGGCGCGCAACAGCGCGTCGATCTTCGGATCCCTGCCGCGAAAATTGCGGTAGGCCTGGCCCGCGTCCACGCTGTTGCCTACGCACATGATGTCATCGTGCAAACGCTTTGCAACGCTTTTGTCGAACGCATCGCCGGCTTCCACGAACGCCTCGAACGCGTCGTGATCCAGGACTTCGGCCCAAAGATAGCTGTAGTACCCCGCCGAGTACGAATCGCCGGCGAAAATATGCGCGAATTGCGGCATGCGATGGCGCATCACGATCTCATCGGGCATACCGAGTGCGCTCAAAGCCGCCTTCTCGAAAGCTTCCGGATCGGGCACGGGCTCCGCTGCCAGATGGAGCTTCAAATCGACCAGGGCGGCGGCGAGATATTCGACGGTCGCAAAGCCCTGGTTGAAGGTTTTCGTGGACTTGATCTTGTCGGCGAGCTCCGCCGGCAACGGCTCGCCGCTCTTGTAGTGCAGGGCGAACCGCGACAGCAGCCCAGGGACGCTGAGCCAGTTCTCGTTGAGCTGCGAGGGGAGCTCCACGAAATCGCGGACCACATGCGTGCCGGACAGCGACGGGAACTCGACGTCCGAATTGAGGCCGTGCAGCGCGTGGCCGAACTCGTGGAACAACGTCACCGCATCGTCCCAACTGACCAGAATCGGATCGCCCCCGTCATTCTTCAGAAAGTTGGTGTTGTTGGAGACGATGGGCGAAACCGGCACGTCCAATTTGGATTGCTCGCGGTATTCGCTCATCCAAGCCCCTGAATTCTTGCCGGCGCGCGCATAGGGGTCGAAATACCAAAGTCCGATGTGCCGGCCCGTTTCGGACTTGATTTCCCACACGCGCACGTCGGGGTCGTGGACGGCCACGCCGGTCACCTGGGAAAACGTAAAGCCGTACAGGCGGCTTGCGGCCCAGAACATTCCCTCGCGCAATTTCTCGAGCTGCAGGTACGGCTTCACCTCGTTCATGTCGAGATCGAATTTCGCGCGGCGGACCTTTTCCGCGTAGTAACGGTAATCCCACGCCTCGATCTTCACGCCGGGCGTCGCAACGTCCGCAATCGCCTGCATGTCGGTGACTTCCTCGCGCACCCGCGCGACTGCCGCGGGCCAGATGCGCATAAGCAAGGCCATGGCCTCGTCAGGATGGCCGGCCATGCTGTCTTCCAGTCGCCAATGTGCGTGCGTCGGGTAGCCGAGCAGCTGCGCGCGCTCCCGGCGCAATGCAAGTATTTCCGTGATGATTCTCTTGTTGTCGTGAGCGCCCCCGTTGTTGCCGCGGTTATAGAACGCGCGCCACACGGTCTGGCGCAAATCACGGCGTTCGGCGTATGTCAGAAAAGGGTCGACGGCGGAACGCGTATTGAGAATCGCCCATTGGCCCGCACGTCCGGCGGCCGCGGCGGCGGACGCAGCGGCGGCGCGCTGCGCCTCGGGCAGACCCTCGAGGTCCGCGGCATCGGTCAGGTACAAGGCGTAGTTCGCTTCGTCGGCCAACAGATTCTGGCTGAAATCTGCATACAGACTTGCGAGCCGTTCGTTGATCGCGCGGACCCGGGTTTTGTGCGCCTCGTCCAACTTGGCGCCCGCCCGGACGAAACTCGTATAGTGATGCCAACAGAGCCGTACACGCTCCGCCGTGAACGGCGCGGCGGTTCCCGCCGGCTGCGCCTCGAGGCTCTGCCGATAGACCGCTTCGATGCGCGCGAACAAGCCGGTGTTCTGCGTGATGGCGTCGTAAAACGCGGCGATTTTCGGTCCCATTTCGCGCTCCACCGCCTGAAACTCTCCGGTGTTCATGGCGGACGCCCAGATGTCGTAAATCGCATTCACACGGCTGAACGTACGTCCCGCCCGCTCGAGCGCCGCCAGCGTGTTGTCGAAGGTCGGGGCGGCGGGGTCGGCCGCAATCCTGTCGAGCTCGAGCAATTTCTCGGCCATCGCCGCTTCCAAGGCCGGCTTGAAATCAGCCACTCGCACGCGGTCGAACGGCGGAATTCCACCGTAGGGGCCGGTCCACGGCGCGAGCAAAGCATTGACCTCGAAGGTGCTGCGCCAGATGTCGGTCACCCGTGCGCGCGTCTGCGCATGAGGCGCCGCCTCGACCACCCGCTCCCCGCCTTCGAGCGACAAATGGTGCAGAACCGTCCTATACGCGATATAGGATTCCTTGAGCCATTGCGCCGTCCCCGCATCGAGCACGCCGACCGCGGACAGCCCATCGAGCTGACGTATATTGTCGGTGTAGGTCAGCAACTCCGGGTGTTCGCCGGCCGCGGCCAGCACCCAGTACTGGACCAGGAATTCGATGTCGGCAATGCCGCCCGCGTCTTGCTTGATGTCGAACTGACCCTCTTCCGCGCGCGACAGTTCCCGCCGCATGCGCACGCGCATTTCCGCCACGTCCGTGCGCAACGTGTCGCGGTGCACGGCGGTGCTGAGCACTCGGCGCCGCGCGTCCTCGAATGCGCGGCATAGATTCGGGTCGCCGGCGATGGCGCGCGCGCGGAGCAGCGCTTGATGTTCCCAGGTCCACGCTTCCTGCTGCTGATAGCGCTCGAAGGCGTCGATGCCCGTCATGAGAAATCCACCCTTGCCGTTCGGACGCAACCGCATGTCGACTTCGTACAGGCGTCCCGAGGCCGAATGCATCGTGAGCAGATGCACGATCCGCTGTCCCAGGCGCAGAAAGAACACGGCATTGTCGACCGGCCGCTCGCCCTGCGTCTGCTGGATCTCGCCGCTCGAGTCGTGCAGGAACACGAGATCGAGATCCGAGGCGTAGCCGAGCTCAAAACCGCCGAGCTTGCCGTATCCGGCGACGGCAACCTTCGCCGCGCGCTGCTCCCGATCGCGGTCGCCGCAGTAGGGAACGCCGTGCGCCTGGGTCATCTGGTTCCAGGCCAGACTCATGCAACGCTCGACGATCAACTCCGCGATATCCGTCAACCGGTCGCTCACTTTCATCAGCGGCATGCGCCCGGTGAGATCCGCGAATGCAACGCAGAACACCGCGACTTTTTGGAATTGACGCAAGGCCTCGACCTGCCTCTCGGGGTCGTCCGTCGGCAGGCGCTCCGTCCTTGCGGCGAGTTCGCGAATGAAGCTCGCGCGGGACGGCGGCTCATCGAATGCGTTCGGGTCAATGAGTTCGTCGAGCAACAAGGGGAAATCCGCGACCTGGCGCGCGAGGAACCCGCTGATCGCGCACACCGCGATGAGGCGCTCCAGCGCCGGAGGCTGTTCCTTTAATAGCGCGAGGTAGGAAGAGCGTGCTCCGATGGCCTCCAGCACGCGTAGAACTCGCTGCACTACGGTTGCCGGCGCAGGCCGCTCGGCGGCCGATTTCAAGAGCCGGGCCAGGATCACGTGCACGCGGCGGCGGGCCGCCTCGTCCAATCGCCGGTACGCGGCCGCGCTCCGGTACTCACCCAACAACGCGGCCACCGGAGCAATCTCATCCGCCGGAAAATGGGCGGCGCGCAACTCCTCGTCGATCTTGACGTCATCCGACGCCAGCCAGTCCAGGGCGCCCTCACCGTTCCTGCGTTGCATTTCGGGTGCACCGAACACCAGCGCCTCGAACTGCAGCGCCACGCATCGCCGCGCTGCGTCGATGCGAGCGGCGGTGGCCGGCCAGTCGGCGAGACCCATGTTCAACGACAGCCGGGCACGATCGCAGAGGTCCTCCGGAATCGAATGGCACTGTTCGTCGCGGATCATCTGCACGGCGTTTTCGGCCTTGCGCAACACGAGATAGGCGGCATGCAATTCAGACACCGCGGGTTTCGACAACAATTTGGCGCCGGCCAGCAAGGGCAGCACGTCCAGCAGGGCGGCGTTCTGCAAGCGCTGATCGCTGCCGCCGCGCACCAGTTGCATCGACTGCACGACGAATTCCAATTCGCGAATGCCGCCGGCGCCGAGCTTCAGGTCCTGATCGAGTTCATGCCTCGCGACCTCGCGGGCGATGAGCGCCTTCATGTCCCGCAGGGAATCGAACACGCCGAAGTCGAGGTAACGTCGATAAACGAACGGCCGGATGAAATCACGGGTTGCGCTCGCGTAGGCCTCGGCGCCGACCACTGCACGCGCCTTGATCCAGGCATAGCGCTCCCAATCCCGTCCATGTTCCTGCAGATAATTCTCGAGCGAAGCGAGGCTTGCGACCAACGCGCCGCTGTCGCCGAAAGGGCGGAGCCGCATGTCGACGCGGAACACGAAGCCATCCTCGGTCCGCGCATCGAGCAGGCGGATCAGCTCGCGGCCCAGACGATTGAAGTACTCCGAGTTGTCGATGGGCCGCGCGCCGTCGGTTTCGCCGGCCTCCGCGTAGAGAAACACCAGGTCGACGTCGGAGGAAAAGTTCAGTTCCCGCCCACCCAGCTTGCCCATGGCAACCACGATGAAGGGCACTTCCACGCCGCCCGCGGTCCGTGGCCTGCCGAACGGCGCTTCCAAATGCCGCTGCGCCGCTGCGACAGCCGCTCGGATGCAGGCGTCCGCCAGATCCGAGACGGCTCGCAGCGTGTCGGTCACAGTCGCGCGCCCGCCGATGTCGCGCCACGCGATTCGCACCATTTCGCGGCGCCGCCACTCGCGCAAGACGCCCTGGGCATCGGCTGTGGAGATAGCCGCCGCGGCTCGGCGCTCGTAGTCGGCACCGGCGGAAGACGCCATGGAGGGCCCATCGTTTCGCTCAAGCCAGCCAAGGGCTTCGGGATCCTGCAGCAATGCGGACGCGACGAACTCGCTGGCCGCGACGACGCGCGGCACTTCATCACGGAACGTCTCGGGCATTGCCCGGTAAGTGGCCAACAACACCGGCAGTTCGCAGGCGCGGTCCCACCAACGGGTTACTTGGCTTCGCAACGACTCCGGAATCGCGCCGACAGCGATTATTGCAGCGCCGCTGTTCAATGCACTGCGACGATAAACAGGCGCGGCAACGGCAACAGGACGCATCCATCGGTCTGGGCGGGATAGGCACGCGCCACGGCCGATCGATATCTCGCCAGGAAGTCCTCGCGTTCCCCATCGTTCAGCGGAGCGATGAACGGCCGCAGGCCGCTCCCCTTGAACCACTCCACCACGGCTCCGGCCCCTCCGGACAGCGCGTGATAATACGTGGTGCGCCAGATATCGGCTCTGCAACCCGCCCCGCTCAATATCTCGTAATAGCGATTCGCCGTGGGCATGGGCGGACGCGCCGCCGCCGCCGCGGCCGCGTCGAGCTTCGCGGCCCAGGGTCCTTCGGCTGCGATCTCGCGCATCAAGCGGTGTGTCGGCTCATCGAGGTTGTCCGGCATCTGCACGGCGAGCGCGCCGCCCGGCGCAAGTTTGGCAACGAGCGCCGGGAACAGTTTGGCGTGGTCCGGCAACCAGTGGAGAACTGCATTGGCGAGAATCACATCGAACGCCGTGTCATTTTCATAGACCCATCCGCCGATATCGGCGATGTCGAACCGCAGCCCCGGGAGCCGCTTGCGAGCCGCTGCAATCATGTCAGCCGAACTATCGAGACCGCTCACGGCGGCCGCGGAGAAGCGCGCCGCCAATAATCCAGTGGAATTGCCCGGCCCACAGCCAATGTCGATCGCGGTGCGCGCATCGATCGCCGGCAGCGCAGCGAGCAAGTCGCGCGCGGGCCTGGTGCGCTCATCCTCGAACTGCACGTATTGTTGGGCGGACCATGTCACGGCGCGTTTCTCGCGCATTCGGTATCTCGCAGCTGGCAAACGGGGTGAGATGGTAGGCAGTCCCCGTCGTTCCGGCAAGGTCGCATCGGCAATGCCCGGCCGAAAAAAAGATCCCCGAACCTAAGCTAAGTGATGAATTTCACACGGGTTTTCGTTACAATGCTGGATATAAACACAGTCCATTGGAGACCCCTCATGGATGGCGCATCGCCCGAGAAATCGTTGTCCGGTTGTTCGTTGGCCGACTTGGAAGCGCAGATCACGGAACTGGCCGGTCACCTGAATGCCGCGAATTATCGCTGGCTCACCTTGATCGGCGAATTCGATCGGCGCCAGGGGTGGGCGGATGGGAGCCTGCACTCCTGCGCGCATTGGCTCAATTTCAAAGTTGGTTTGAATCTGGGAGCGGCGCGAGAGAAGGTTCGGGTGGCCCACGCGCTCGCGGAGGTTCCGAAAATTGCAGCCGCCATGGCGCGCGGCGAGCTGAGCTATTCCAAGGTGCGAGCGCTGACGCGAGTCGCGACCCCGGCCACCGAGGAGAACTTGTTGATGATCGCGTTGCACGGTACCGCATACCACGTGGAGACGGTGGTGCGTTTGTTCCGGCGGGCGCAAGAGGCCGAGGAGCTGTCGCGCGAGGCGCAGCAGCAGGCGGGTCGCGCGGTGGAATATTGGTACGACACGGACGGCAGCCTGGTGCTCAAGGCGCGGCTGCCGGCGCTTGGCGGGGCGCTGCTGGTCAAGGCGCTGGAGGCGGCGCTCGAAACGGTGCCGGCGACGAAGCTGAGCGTGGAGTTTGCCGAAGAGCAGCCGATCAGCTACTCGACCCGCCGCGCCGATGCACTGGCGCGGGTGGCCGAAGCCTATCTACAGAACCCGGGCGGCTCTGCCGAGATGAGCACCGCCGATCGCTACCAAGTGGTGGTGCATGTCGATGCGCAGACGTTGCAGGAGCGCAGCGCGGGTCGCTGTCAGCTCGACCACGGTCCGGCACTGCCCGCCGAGACCGTGCGCCGTCTCGCCTGCGATGCCAGTCTGGTAGGGATCATCGAGACCGAGCAAGGCGAAGTGCTGGATGTCGGGCGTAAGACCCGCAGCATCCCGCCGGCGATCCGCCGTGCGCTCAACACCCGCGATCCAGGATGCTGCTTCCCCGGGTGTACGTATCGGCACTATCTGGATGCGCACCATGTGGAGCATTGGGCCGACGGCGGGGAGACCAAGCTCAAGAATCTGGTGACTCTGTGCCGCGCTCATCATCGGCTGGTGCACGAAAGCGGTCTCACCGTCGCGGCACGTCCCGGCGGAGGATGGCGCTTCGCGCGACCGGATGGACGAGAGTACGACATGCCGGATCGCGCACCGGCACCCGACCACGACTGGACGGAGCTGCGGGACGCGCACTCGGAGTTGGGAATTCAGATCGACAGCGACACCGCGGCCACGCGCTGGAGAGGCGAGCGGATGGACTACGAACTCGGCGTCTGGGTGCTGTGCCATCAGCACGAACGTACGGAGCACGCTGGCTCGCAGGTCGAGTCCGACCAAGCGGATGGCGCCGGGGCCGATTGCGACGATGCAGATCCGGCGTCCAATGGAGTGCGCAACATTTCCGCGGAAACGCAGCGCTGGCTGCAATCTTGGGACTAAACCTGAAGTGTCGCGTCCCGAGCCCAATCGCGCGGCATGCCGCCGGCTTTAACGGGCCTTGAGTTCAATCAAGATCGAATCGACGTCATCGAGCGCTTCGTCCGAATGCGTCACCGGAGGGCGCAACAGTGTCTCGCCGGTTTTCAATTCGGCAATCTTGGTGCTCCCATCGGCCATCGTATATTTGACCCGCCCCCCTTTCACGACATAGACCACCGACGACGGGTGGGAATGCATCGGAGTTCGGTCACCCTTCTTGGGCGAGTATTCGAGCACCCGGACCTTGTCGTCCTCGGCAAGGACTTTCAGATGCTTGACTCCATACTGCATCGCATCCTGACCCAGTAAAACGGCGGAGAACAACAAGCCAACACCGCCCATGAGCACCAATCCCCTGTTCATACCGATATCCTCCCGTTGTCGACCACGAACCTATAGGCGCCTCATGTGAGTGTAGCCTCGCACGTGGCAGAATTGGGTCTGCTTCGCTGCCGACGATTCCACCAACTGACAGGAAACCCTCATGTCCGGTCGCCCACAGGCTGTTGCAATAATCAAGATCGACGAGCCGCATGTGCGGGTCACGGAATTCCGCTTCGCGCCCGGCGCGGAAACGGGTTGGCATCGTCATGAATATGACTACGTCGTGGTGCCTCTGCTCGACGGCAGGCTGCAACTCGAAGAGCCCGGGGGGACATCGCGCGTCGCCGAACTGCGCACGCACCAACCATACACCCGGCTGGCAGGCGTCGAGCACAACGTCATCAACGCCAATTCCTTCGAATTTGCCTTTCTCGAGGTCGAGCACCTGCGCTGATAGTCTGCGGAACTCGGCTATTCGAAGAGCGATTTCATTCGCGGGTCGCGCCCCAAGCCGTCGTACAGGTCGAACCCCCTATCAAGCCAGCCACGTATCGCGTCGTCGTTCGCCGCCAACAATGGCAAGGTACTGACGCTCGCAACCCAATGAAATGCGCCGAGCGCTATGTAGTCGGCATAGTTCGGCGAGTCACCGCCCATAAAGGGCGACCGTGAAAGATGCGAGCGCAGAGGCCGCAATGCGTCGCGCAGCGCCGGCAAACGAGACGCGCGGTCGGCCGTGTACGCTTCCAGCGTCGTGCCGCGCAACATTTTCTCACGGCTCTGCCGAAAATATGGGCGATCTTCCGGGCGAGCCGCGTTGTGAACATCCAATATGTAGATGCGGAACATATTGCGCAAGATCTCCGCGGTAAACCAGGCCTCGTTCAGCCGCACCATGGCATTCTCAGAGGGACCGGAGAACAGTGCCGGCTGGCGAGGAAACTCGCGATCCAGGTACTCGGCGATATCCCAGCTCTCGGCGAGCATTGTGTCCCCATGCTCTATGATTGGAACAGTCTTGAATCGCTCACCAAACATTTTTGGAATATCGGTGAAGCCTATCGGTACCGATTCGATCGGCACGCCTTTGTGCGCCAGCGCATATCGGATGCGCCAGACATAAGGGCTGGACGAACGGCCATTGTCGAGTACGAGTTCGTAAAGGCGCATCTTGGTATCCAAGCCTACTGCATCCTATGAGCAACCGCTCTGGAGTGTAACTGGGACCCCAAAAAAAAAGAGCGGACCGAAGCCCGCTCTTTTTCCGACATCACCCGCTTTCGGGGGCGGACGCCCCCGACCGGTATTACATGTCCATACCGCCCATGCCACCCATGCCGCCGCCCGGGGCGCCATGTGCATGCTCGTCGTCCTTCGGCGACTCGGCGATCATCACTTCCGTCGTGAGCAGGAGTCCAGCAACCGAGGCGGCGTTCTGCAGAGCCAGACGCGTGACCTTGGTCGGATCCAGGATGCCCAATTCGATCATATCGCCGTACTCGCTGGTCGCGGCGTTGTAACCGAACGTGCCCTTGCCCTCACGGACGCGGTTCAGAACCACCGCCGCATCTTCACCCGCGTTGGTGACGATCTGACGGAGCGGCTCTTCGATCGCCCGGGCCAGGATCTTGATGCCCGTGGTCTGATCTTCGTTGGCGCCGACCATCTTGTCGATCGCCTTCAACGCGCGCACCAGCGCCACGCCACCGCCCGGAACCACGCCTTCTTCGACGGCTGCACGGGTTGCGTGCAATGCGTCTTCGACGCGCGCCTTCTTTTCCTTCATTTCGATTTCGGTCGCGGCACCAACTTTGATCACGGCCACACCGCCGGAGAGCTTCGCAACTCGCTCCTGCAGTTTTTCCTTGTCGTAATCGGAGGTCGCTTCCTCGATCTGCTGGCGAATGCTCTCGACGCGGCCCTTGATGTCCGCAGCCTTGCCGGCGCCGTCGATGATGGTGGTGTTCTCTTTCTCCACCAGGATCTTCTTCGCTTCGCCCAAGTCGTTCAGCGTCGCCTTCTCGAGCGACAAGCCGACTTCATCGGAGATGACCGTACCGCCGGTCAGGATGGCGATGTCTTGCAACATGGCCTTGCGACGATCGCCGAAGCCCGGCGCCTTGACGGCGGCGACCTTGACGATGCCGCGGATCGTGTTGACCACGAGGGTGGCCAGCGCCTCGCCTTCGACGTCTTCGGCAACGATCAACAACTGACGGCCGCCCTTCGCGATGGCTTCGAGCAGCGGGAGCAGTTCGCGGATGTTGGAAATCTTCTTGTCGACGAGAAGAATCAGCGGCTTGTCGAGCTCGGCGCTCTGACTCTGCTGATTATTGATGAAGTACGGCGAGAGGTAGCCGCGATCGAACTGCATGCCTTCGACCACTTCGAGCTCGTTCTGAAGACCGGAGCCCTCTTCGACGGTGATCACGCCTTCCTTGCCGACCTTCGCCATGGCGTCGGCAATCGTCTTGCCGATGCTCTCGTCGGAATTCGCGGAGATCGTGCCCACTTGGGCAATCGCCTTCGGGTCCTTGCAGGGCTTGGAGAGCTTCTTCAGCTCTTCGGTGGCGGAAGCGACCGCGAGGTCGATGCCGCGCTTCAAGTCCATGGGGTTGGCGCCTGCGGCGACCGACTTCAGACCTTCGCGGATGATCGCTTGTGCGAGCACGGTGGCGGTGGTGGTGCCGTCGCCGGCTTCATCGGAAGTGTTGGACGCAACTTCCTTCACCATCTGCGCGCCCATGTTCTCGAACTTGTCCTTCAGTTCGATTTCCTTGGCGACCGAGACGCCATCTTTGGTGACCGTCGGGGCGCCGAAGCTCTTGTCGAGCACTGCGTTGCGGCCTTTGGGACCCAGCGTTACCTTGACGGCATTCGCCAGAATATTCACACCCTTGAACATGCGTTGCCGGGCGTCGTCGCTAAAGCGTACGTCTTTTGCTGCCATTTGCTGATACCTCTAAAAGAAACTTTGATTAGTTTGGAAACGGATGTGGCGAGGCAATTACTTGCCTTCGACCACGGCCATGACGTCTTCCTCACGCATGACGACCAACTCATCGCCATCCATCTTCACTTCGGTGCCGCTGTACTTACCGAAGAGGATCTTGTCGCCGACCTTGAGGTCGAGCGGGCGAATCTCACCGTTTTCCAAAATCTTGCCCTTACCGACGGCAACCACTTTCCCAAAAATGGGCTTCTCAGTCGCAGTATCCGGGATCACGATTCCGCCTGGGGACTTACGCTCTTCTTCTTCTCGTTTCACGATCACACGGTCATGAAGGGGACGAATCTTCATAAGACAAGACTCCTGATGCTTGGGTTGAATAGACGACGAGCAGAGGGCTATTAGCACTCTCTACTCTTGGCTGCTAATGATAGCGGCAGATTTTTCCGATTCAAGGGGTGACGCTGGTAATTTTTGCCGTAAGAGCGTGAAAACGCCGCCGTACCGCAGCATTCGCAACGGCGGGGCAGCCGCCTCTCTCACGGTAAAGTACTATAAAGTGCCGACATGAGAGTTTTCATACGAACGGCCGGTGTCGTGGCCGCCACGCTGACCATCGCCGCGTTGATCCTGCCCGGCCCCGCCGGCGCAAAGCCCTGGTGGATGCGGGGGGTGGAATCCAATGAAGGCGACTTCTTGGACCCCGACGTGGCCTATCGCGCGGCCAGCCGGGTGGACGGCAACCTGCTGCGGGTTCGCTGGGTCATTGCGGACGGTTACTACCTATACCGGCAGAAAATGGACATCAAGGCGGAAAGCCCCGACCTGGTACTCGGGGAGCCATCGTTTCCCCAGGGCACGATCAAGACGGATCCCTACCTCGGTACTCAGGAAATCTTCACTCAACAAGTGGAGGCCACCGTGCCTTTCACGCGCCTGGATGCGGGCGCCCACCCCATCCAGATCAAAGTGACCTACCAGGGCTGCGCAGAGGCTGGGCTATGCTACCCACCCATCTCGAAGGTGATTTTCGCTAACAGCGTCAGCGCCGCCCCCACGCCCCAAGTAAAGTCGCATCCCTGGGAGGGAGTGGCGATCCTTGGCGGAGGTTTTGCCTTCCTTTTTGCGGGTTTTTTGCTGCGAAAAGACCGTCATCTCGACACTCCGGCGGCATGAACGTCAGGGCACTGCGTATAGCCGGCGGATTGGGGGTGATGCTGTTCGGAGTATGGGCGGGACTTCGCGTGTACTCCACCAGCCATGCGGTGAAAAGTGCCGCCGTCGCCATCCTTCCCGGCGCAGCACCACCGGCCGGCGTACGCGTTCCGGCCGGCGAGGCCAGCCCCCCCACTCCCAGCGACTTCGATAAACCCTTCGACTTAGGCGCGGGCACGGCGGTTGCCCCGGGTCGACCGTCCAGCCTGAAAATCCCGGAACGCCTGCCCGAGTTCTCATTGGGCGGCCGCACGGGCAAGCCGACCTCCATCGCAACCTGGCGCGGCAAGTCCTTGATTATCAACTTCTGGGCCACCTGGTGCGCCCCATGCCGCCACGAAATACCGCTGCTCCAGTCGATCCGCCGGGAATGGCAGACCCGAAACGTGGAAGTAGTGGGCATCGCGGTGGATTACCGGGACAAGGTGGTGGCCTACGCCGATGAACTCAAAATCGCCTATCCGTTGTTGATCGGTGAGGACGATGCCTTGGACGTCGCCATGGCGTTTGGGGTCGACTCACCGGCGTTTCCGTTTACGGTTTTCACCGACGAGCGGGGCGAGGTGGTGGCACTGTACGTGGGGGAATTGCACAAGGCCCAGGCCGATCTCATCCTCTCGGTGGTGCAAAGTCTCAATCAAAACAGGGTGCAATTGCCGGAAGCTCGACACACGATCGCCGAAGGCCTCCGGTCCTTGAGCGCGGAACAGCCAAGTTAGGCCTATCCGGCGACGTTCGCAGCCGAAGGTTGCCTTTTCTCCTCCATTTCTGGTTAATATCGCGGACCTTTTCAAACGCGACGACGCTGGACTTCAGGGGATATGGCGCGAATCCTGTTGCTAAATGGGCCGAACTTGAATCTTTTGGGTTCGCGCGAGCCGGGAATCTACGGCTCGGCCACGCTGGCCAGCATCGAAAATAAGCTCCAGGAAGCAGCCCGCGCCCGCGGCCACGAATTGATTGCGGTCCAAAGCAACGCGGAGCACGAGCTGATCGACAGGGTTCAGGGCGCGAAAGGCGATGGCATCGCCTTCGTCATCATCAACCCGGGCGGCTACACGCACACCAGCATCGCACTGCGCGACGCGTTCCTCGGAGTCGCGATGCCGTTCATCGAAGTGCATCTGACCAATATCCATGCACGCGAGGAGTTTCGACACCGCTCATATCTATCCGGCATCGCCGTCGGCAGCATCGTAGGTCTTGGCGCACAAGGGTATGAGCTCGCACTCGAAGCCGCCTGTACGCGCCTGGCCGCCACCATTTAGTCATTTGAGGGTCAGCGGATGGATATTCGCAAAGTTAAAAAGTTGATCGAATTGCTGGAGGAGTCGGGCATCTCCGAGCTCGAGATCTCCGAGGGCGAGGAGTCCGTGCGCATCAGCCGCCATCCGCGGATGGCGATGCAGGCGCCGATGGCGGCCGCGATGCCCATGACCGCGGCCGCGCCGCTGGCGCCGGCGACTCCCGCGACCGCAGCGGGCGAGCACAAGCCGCGCAACGACGACAACACGGTGACCTCGCCGATGGTCGGCACGTACTACTCGGCATCCGCGCCCGGCGCCAAGGCCTTCGTGGAACTCGGTAACGAAATCAAGGTCGGCCAGATTCTCTGCATCATCGAGGCCATGAAGATGATGAACCAGATCGAATCGGACAAAGCGGGACGCGTCACCGCGATACTCGCCAAGAACGGGGAGCCTGTCGAGTTCGGCCAACCGCTGTTCATCATCGAATAATGATCGAAAAAGTCGTCATCGCCAATCGCGGGGAGATTGCGCTTCGCATCCTGCGCGCCTGCCGCGAACTGGGAATCAAGACCGTGGCCGTGCATTCCACCGCGGACTTCAACACCAAACATGTGCTCCTCGCGGATGAGACGGTGTGCATCGGGCCGCCGCAATCGGCTCTGTCCTATTTGAACATGCCCGCCATCATCAGCGCCGCCGAAGTCACCGACTCCGTCGCCATCCATCCGGGCTACGGATTCTTGTCGGAGAACGCCGACTTCGCTGAGCGCGTCGAAAAGAGCGGTTTCATCTTCGTGGGCCCAAGGGCCGAAACCATTCGCTTGATGGGCGACAAGGTGTCGGCCATCAAGGTGATGAAGGCCGCGGGTGTCCCCTGCGTTCCCGGCTCGGACGGCCCCTTGGGGTCGGACGTCGATGAAAACTTCCGCATCGCCAAAGAGATCGGCTATCCCGTCATCATCAAGGCGTCGGGCGGCGGCGGCGGCCGCGGGATGCGGGTCGTGCACACCGACGCATCGTTGCTCAACGCCATCAGCGTCACTCAGACCGAGGCGCTGGCCGCTTTCGGCAATCCCCAGGTTTACATGGAGAAGTTCCTGGAGAAGCCGCGGCACATCGAATTCCAGGTGCTCGCCGACAACTACGGCCATGTGGTGCACTTGGGCGAGCGCGATTGTTCGATGCAGCGCAGGCACCAGAAGGTGATCGAGGAGGCGCCCGCGCCCGGCCTTACCTCGAAGCAGCGCAAGACCATGGGAGAACGCTGCGCGCGAGCGTGCCGCGAAGTCGGCTACCGCAATGCCGGCACCATGGAATTCCTGTATCAGGACAACGAGTTCTATTTCATCGAGATGAACACGCGCGTTCAGGTCGAACACCCGGTAACCGAACTGGTGACCGGCATCGACATCGTGAAGGCGCAGCTGCTCATCGCAGCGGGCGAACCGCTGCCTTACGAGCAGAAGGACATCGAGATCCGCGGCCACGCGGTGGAATGCCGCATCAACGCGGAAGATCCCAAGACCTTCACGCCCTCGCCCGGCCCCGTTCGCTTGTGGCATGCGCCCGGCGGACCGGGGATACGTGTCGACAGCCATGTGTACACCGGCTACAACGTACCGCCGTTCTACGACTCGATGATCGGCAAGGTGATCGCGTTCGGTGACACGCGCGACACCGCGATCGCGCGCATGCGCAACGCGTTGGCGGAGATGGTCGTGGAGGGGATCAAGACCAACATCCCTCTGCATCAAGAGATTTTCAATCACTCCGCGTTTCGTCAAGGCGGCACGGACATCCATTACCTCGAGAGACGCCTGGGATTGAAGTGACCTTCTATGAGATCGAATTCCCCCTATGCGGCCTCGGCCCGGATGTCGTCGAGGAGGCGCTTCTCGAGGCCGGAGCATGCTCTATTACGCTCCTCGACCGCGGCGATGAACCGGTGCTCGAACCCAAGCCCGGTGAGATCAGGTTGTGGAGCGACACGCTGGTGCGCGCACTGTTCCAGGATGCCGCGGGGGGCCCGCGCGCCGCGGTAAAGTCCATCGCGAGACTGTCGACCAGCCTCGGTACCCACATCACGGAGACCGCCCGCCTGCGCGGCGTCGAAGACCGTGACTGGGAGCGCGTCTGGCTCGCCGATTGGAAGTCGATGCGCTTCGGCAGGCGGCTGTGGGTCTGCCCGACGGCGGCCGACGCGCCGGACGACCCGAATGCCGTCGTCGTTCGGCTCGATCCCGGACTCGCATTCGGCACGGGAACGCATCCCACCACGGCGTTGTGTCTGCAGATACTGGAATCGCTGCCGTTGGCGGGCCGCTCGGTGGTCGACTACGGATGCGGTTCCGGCATTCTCGGCATTGCCGCGTTGAAAATGGGCGCGGCGCACGTGGTCGCGGTGGATCTTGATCCGCAGGCGCTCATCGCCACGCGCGAGAATGCCGTTCGCAACGGCGTCTCATCGGCCATCGAAGTCGAAGGGGTCCCCGCGCAGCTGCTACCCGCCAGTTGCGTGGTTGCGAACATTCTCGCCGGCCCATTGATCGAATTGGCGCCGACACTGACGGCGGCGTGCGAGGCCGGCGGCGATCTCCTCCTGTCAGGGTTGCTGAAGACGCAGGCGTACGCAGTCAAGGCAGCCTACACTTCGGCTTTTGACATGGTGCAAGTCGTCGGGCGGGATGACTGGTGCTGCATACACGCCCGAAGAGCAGACTAGGTAGCGTGTTCACACAGTGTTCGAAGTGCGAGACGGTGTTTCGATTGTCGGCGGAGGCATTGCGCGCCGCGGGCGGCCAGGTGCGGTGCGGTCGTTGCGGCGAGGTGTTCAACGCACTGGCGCGGCTCGCGGAAGAAGCAACCGCATTTCCCACCGGCGAGTCGTCTTTGGAATTGGAGACTCGCGCGGATGCCATTCTGCAATCCGTCGAATCCGTCGAATCCGTCGAATCAGTCCCCCCGGTGGCCGCGCCGGCCGCCCGGGAGGGCGATGAAATCGCACACCTGAAGGTTCTGGATACGGAGGATGAGGGATCGGATTTTGAGGCATCGCTCGAGTTCACGCTACCGCCGGGGGAACTGGACCGCATTTTCGTCGAGAGAGCGCCGACCGCACTGCAGCTGCTCGCAGCCTCTGTGAAGCCCTCGCCTGCGCAGGGTCCGCCCGCGGGGCTCGCGTCTCCCGCGCAGGATGCGGCGGCGCAGATCGTGGCGGCGCCGACCCAGAGCGTGCCCACCGCCCGGGTCTCAGGATTGGAGGTTTCGGAGGACATTCGGCAGGAAATGTTGGCAAGTTACCAGCGCGCGGAGCTGCCGGAAATCAATCCGCCGCGCCGACGGCAATTGCCCTTCTCCGTTTGGGCGTCAGCCGCCGTGGTTCTTGCACTGCTCCTGGTGTTCCAAGTGGTTCATACCAACGAGGAGTGGCTGTCCGTCCACGCGCCGTTGGTCAACGGCGGCAAGCCGGCCGCCGCCCTGTCGGCCTATCAGTTGCGTCAATGGGGCGTGACCGGAGATCCGGGCGCCAACGGCACGCTGCGGGTCCGTGCGAGCATCATGAATGCGGCCGCGCAATTGCAACCGTATCCGCTGCTGCGCGTGACGCTCGCCGACCGATTCGGCACGCGCGTCGGTGCCCGTGAATTCGAGCCGGCCGAATACCTGGGCAAGGCTCCGGCGCGCTTGCTCGCGCCTGGCGAGCGAGTGGACGCCACGTTGAATATTCTCGACCCCGGCAAGGACGCGGAGGGATTCGAGATCGACGTCTGCGTGCGCAGCGCCGAGAAAAAAATATTTTGTGCCGGCGATGCCGGGGCGGCCGCTGCCGCACCGCAGTCGAAATGATGCCCGTCAAGATCGGGCCCTACGTCTTGCCGTCCAACGTCGTCCTTGCGCCGATGGCCGGCGTAACCGACCGCGCGTTCCGGCTTCTGTGCCGCCGGTTCGGCGCCGGCCTCGCTGCGTCGGAGATGCTCACCGCCGATGTGCGGTTGTGGGACACGCCGAAGTCGCGCCGACGCATGGACCATACGGGCGAGCCGAGTCCGCGAGCCGTGCAGATCGCGGGTTTCGATCCCGCGATGATGGCCGACGCCGCGCGCCGCAACGTGGATGCAGGCGCCGAAATCATCGACATCAACATGGGATGTCCCGCCAAAAAAGTGTGCAACCGGCTCGCGGGTTCTGCGTTGATGCAGGACGAGGGACTGGTCGAGCGCATTCTGCGGGCCGTGGTGCGCGCGGTGTCGGCGCCGGTGATGCTGAAGACGCGCACCGGCTGGGACCGTAATAACAAGAACGGCGTTCGTATCGCCGCGATTGCCGAGGACTGCGGCATTCAAGCGCTCAGCGTGCACGGACGCACGCGCGCGGACATGTATCAAGGAGATGCAGAGCACGACACGGTGGCGGCGATCAAGGCGAAGATCGGCATTCCCGTGTTCGCAAACGGCGATATCGACTCGCCCGTACAGGCGCGCGATGTTTTGGCGCGCACCGGCTGCGACGGCGTCATGATCGGACGGGCCGCGCAAGGTCGGCCATGGATCTTCGATGAAGTCAATTTTTTCCTCGCAACGGGGGAATTTCGCAGAGTGCTAGCGCTGGAAAAAGTCCGTGATATTATGCGCGCCCACCTTGAAGACCTGTATGGCCTGTACGGCGATGAGACCGGTGTTCGAGTGGCACGGAAGCACTTGAGTTGGTATTTTCAGCAGCACCCCGGACAAGAGACTTTGCGGAACCGTCTCGTGACTATCGAGACGCCGGCGGAGCAACTTTCCACGCTGTTGGAGCATTTCGACACGGGTGCGCAGTTCTTAGGTTGAGCGTACATAGTAAAAAAAAAGAACGAGTTGCAGGGAATTTGGGTGAACTATGGTCGCAAAGAAAAAGTCGAGATCGCGCAAAGATGCGTCGCCGCCGTTCAACGGTCGCGATCTGAAGGTCAATGGCAAGGGCGTCCCGCTGCGCTCGCAGGCCGAAGAAGCGCTGCAGTGTTATTTCGAGACCCTGAACGGCCATAAGCCCGCGCACCTGTACGATCTGGTGATGCGAGAGGTCGAGGAACCCCTGTTCAAGGTCGTGATGGGACATGTGCAGGGAAATCAGAGCCGCGCCGCGACGATCCTCGGCATCAATCGCGGCACTTTACGCAAGAAACTCAAAGAGTTCGGAATCAACGAGTAGCAGCCATTGCCTCACTTAGTACGCCGCGCACTGCTCAGCGTTTCCGATAAGACTGGAATCGTTGAGTTCGCGCGGGAACTGAAGGAGCGCGGGATCGAGCTGCTGTCCACCGGCGGCACGGCCAAGCTGCTGACGCGTCACGGCGTCGCCGTCAAAGAGGTCGCCGAATACACGGGTTTCCCCGAAATCATGGGCGGCCGCGTAAAAACGCTGCACCCGAAAATTCATGGCGGCCTTTTGGGGCGCCGCGGCACGGATGATGCAGTGATGCGCGAGCATGGCATCGAACCGATCGATCTGTTGGCGGTGAATCTGTATCCCTTTGCCGCCACGGTTGCGCGGCCCGATTGCAGCTACGAAGATGCGGTGGAGAACATCGACATCGGCGGACCGGCCATGGTGCGCGCCGCGGCGAAAAATCATGCGGCGGTCACCGTCGTCGTCGATCCCGCCGACTACCGCGGCATTCTGGACGAATTGGCGGCGAATCAGGGGGCGACCCGAATCATGATGCGCCAGCGCTTGAGCGCGAAGGCGTTTGCCCACACGGCGCAGTACGACGCCATGGTGTCGGCGTATTTTACCGGCGCGATCGGCGGCGAAACTCCGACTTTCCCGGACGATCTGAATCTTTCGTTCCGCAAGTACAGCGACTTACGTTATGGCGAGAACCCGCACCAGCAGGCGGCGTTCTATCGGGATCCGCGCGCCATCGGCGCATCGGTCACGCAGGCGAGCCAGATCCAGGGGAAGGAGCTTTCGTACAACAACATCGCGGACAGCGATACCGCACTCGAGTGCGTGCGGCAATTCGACGTTCCCGCATGCGTCATCGTGAAGCATGCGAACCCATGCGGTGTTGCGCTGGCGCAAAACATCGCCGACGCGTACGGCCTCGCGTACCGTACGGATCCCACTTCCGCCTTCGGCGGGATCATCGCGTTCAATCGCGGCCTTGACGCTGCGACCGCGGCCGCGATTTTGGAGCGGCAATTCGTCGAGTTGATCCTGGCGCCCTCCATCGCGCAGGATGCCCTGGCGCTGCTCGCGGCGAAGGACAACATCCGGGTGCTCGAAGTGGGCAATATGTCAAAGCCCGTGGCCCAATTGCTCGAATACAAGAGCGTTGCCGGCGGCTTGCTGGTTCAAACCCGCGACGGCGGCGCGACCCGATCGGACGAGCTGCGGGTGGTCACCCGGCGGCGGCCGAGTCCCGAAGAGCTCGACGATTTGCTGTTCGCGTGGCGAGTTGCGAAGTATGTGAAATCGAATGCCATCGTCTGCGCCAAAGACAAGTCGACCCTCGGCATCGGCGCCGGTCAAATGAGCCGTGTCGTCAGCAGCAAGATCGCCGCGATGAAGGCGAAGGACGAAGGACTCTCGATGGACTCGGCGTCAATGGCCTCGGATGCGTTTTTCCCGTTTCGCGATGGGCTGGACGTGGCGGCCGAGTTCGGCATCAAGTCGGTCATACAGCCCGGCGGCTCGAAGCGTGACGCGGATGTCATCGCCGCTGCCGACGAACACGGCATCGCCATGGTGTTCACCGGAATGCGGCATTTTCGTCACTAGGAGCCTGTGAAAATTCTGATCGTCGGCGGAGGCGGCCGTGAACACGCCCTTGCCTGGAAATGCGCACAATCACCCCGCGTCGATCATGTGTTCGTCGCGCCCGGCAACGCCGGCACCGCACTCGAGCGGAATATCAGCAACGTCGATATCGCGGCGGATGATAGCGAAGCGCTGGTTGAGTTCGCCGAGGCCGAGGACATAGCATTGACCATCATCGGTCCCGAAGGCCCCTTGGTGTCCGGCATCGTGGACCGCTTCGCAGCGGCGAATCGACCTTGTTTCGGACCCACCCGCGCGGCGGCGCGCTTGGAAGGCTCCAAGGCATTCACCAAGGAATTTCTCAAGCGCTACCGGATTCCGACGGCGAGCTATGCAACGTTCACCGCTTCCGATTTCGACACGGACTATGTGCGCGCCCAGCGGCTGCCGCTGGTGGTGAAGGCGGACGGACTCGCGGCGGGCAAGGGCGTGATGATCTGCGAGACGCACGAGTCGGCCATCGCCACCGCCACCGCCGTTCTCGGCGGCAGCTTCGGCGCCGCCGGCAATACCATCGTCATCGAGGAATTCCTGCACGGCGAAGAAGTCAGCTTCATCGTGGTGGCGCACGACCAACAAGTGATGCCGCTGGCGACGTCGCAGGATCACAAGCGACGCGACGACGGCGACGTCGGCCCGAATACCGGCGGCATGGGGGCCTATTCGCCCGCACCCATCGTGACGCCGGCGCTGCACGAACGAATCATGCGCGAGGTAATCGAACCCACGTTGCGGGGTCTCGCCAGCGACGGCAATCCGTACACGGGCTTTCTGTATGCGGGATTGATGATCGCCGCCGACGGCACGCCGAATGTGCTCGAATTCAATTGCCGCTTCGGTGACCCGGAGACTCAACCCATTCTGATGCGCCTGAAGAGCGACTTGGTCGATCTTTGCGAGGCGGCGATTGGCGGAGCTTTGGATCGCACCCAGCCCGTTTGGGATCCGCGCGCCGCGCTCGGCGTCGTCATGGCAGCGGGCGGATATCCCGACGGATACCGCAAGGGCGATGCGATCGACGGCCTCGAAGCCGCAGCGCGCCTGCCTGGAAAAGTGTTTCACGCGGGCACTCGCCTCGAAGGCTCGCGCGTGGTGACCGCAGGCGGGAGAGTCTTGTGCGCGGTCGGCCTTGGCGACACGGTCGGCGCGGCGCAGCGACAGGCGTACGCGCTGGTCGACGCGATCCACTGGGACCTCGTGCAGTATCGGCGCGACATCGGCTATCGGGCGATCGCACGGGAAGCGAACGGCGACCTTATTTCAAGGTAGGCGCTTCTTCCGCCGGGCCGACCGCGCGCCTCCGCGCGCCCCGCGCCTCCGCCAGGTTCTCCGCCACCGAATTGAGGCGGGCACAGTCCCGCAACCGCAGACCGTGCGTGTCGGGAACCGGCTGGCCGGCCGCCTTCCGGCCGGCAAGGCGCGCCCAGATGGCACGCTTCTTTCGAACCTGGTGCGGCTGGAATTCGTCGAAGTCGCGAAAACCCACACGCCGCGGCGATTCGACGATGGCACTCGCCGCGAGCGCCGCTTCATAGAGTTCCAGGCCGCGACGGGTCCGGACGATGATTCCGTTGAAGCCCTCGTCTTCGCCCGTGGGGCCGCCGCCCGGCCACACGTCCGACACGACCAGATCGGCGCCCTCGCCCATGGCGTCCGGGCAGATTTTGCAGCGCGACTGGATTTTCCACGTCGATTCCTGCGCCCACATTTGTTGATAGGTCAGTTCGAAGGCACGGCCGTCCTTGGTTTCCACCCGGGTTGGACCGGGATTGCCATGACCGCGGTATCGAAACAAGGAAAGCTCTCCCTCGTCGATGCCGAACTCATCCAGTATTTCTTGAGACTTGGTCAACTCGGAGGCGCCGCCGCACACCAGGGTCAAGGCATACTGCATGTATCGGTCCACGCGGGGATCGAACTTCGCCAGATTGCGCACGGCGGACACGTCGCAGGGCTTGGCGATCAACGCAAAGGGTTCGGCACGATCGAGAATCGACGTGAAATCGATCAAGGGCGCCGCCGGCCCATAACGAGAACCCGCGCCATCGAGCACCGACGCCGCATCGAAACTCACTCGGCGCTCCGTCCGCATGGGCGCAGTCTTCGACGCGGCGACGTGCAGAATGAATTTCGCCCGCCCGCTCTCCAACAGAAACCGACCCAACGCGGTCAATACGCCGCCGGTCGAGCCGCGGAAGCGAACGTCGGGATCGCCTGCATAGCCGATCGCGAGATGTTCGGCCGGCCCCCAGATCAGATCGGTCGCCGCGTCCTTCGATTGCGCTCCGACAGCGGCACCGTCGACATGCGTGCCTGGGCATACCGCGTTGATGCGTGCGAGCGTGGCGGCATCCAATGGAGTGCGCACGATGGGCCGCTCCCGGCCCTTCGAGGTCATGGCGATCTCGAGGCGATCCGGGCCGGCGATGGCCCGGCATAGCCCGCAGCCGATGCACAGCCCGGATGCGACGATGTGTTCGACGGTCAATGCCATCGGCCCAGTTTACTTCAGGGCATTGCGCCGCCGTATACTTCCGCCCATGACTCAATCACGGCCCACCGTCGCCGACAAGCGGCAGGTTTTCCGAAAGCTGCACGACTCCGGATGTTTCATCATTCCGAACCCGTGGGATGTGGGCAGCGCCCGCTATCTGCAAAGCCTTGGATTCAAGGCGCTCGCCACCACGAGCTCAGGGTTGGCCTGGGCGCAAGGCCGGCCGGACAATGGCTTGCCGCGCGCACGGGTACTTACGCATCTACGCGAGATGGTCGACGCCACGGACGTGCCGCTCAATGCGGATTTTGAAAACGGCTTCGGCACGGATGCGACGGCCATCGGCGAGAGCGTCCGGCTCGCCGTAGCCGCCGGTGTCGCGGGGTTGTCGATCGAAGACTCGACCGGCCGCGCCGACGCCCCTTTGTTCGAATTCGATCACGCCGTGGCTCGGCTCCGGGCCGCGCGCGATGCAATCGACGCCGGCGGCACCGGTACGCTGCTCGTGGGGCGCGCCGAATGCTTCGTCGTCGGCCGCCCCGATCTCGCCGAAACCATCGCCAGATTGCGCGCATACGCGAATGCGGGCGCCGATTGCCTCTATGCGCCGGGTCTCGGAACCCCGGAACAAATACGAGCCGTGGTCGATGCCGTCCATCCGAAACCGGTCAACGTGTTGATGGGCTCGCCGGGCGGCCCGGGGCTTGCCGCCCTCGCCCAGCTCGGGGTGCGCCGCGTCAGCGTCGGCGGCGCGCTTGCCCGCGCAGCCTGGGGAGGATTCATGAGCGCCGCACAAGCGCTGCAGCGTCAGGGCAATCTGGATGGACTGGCGCCGATGCCGACGCACGATGATGTCGACGCCTTGTTCAGCTAACGCCTTGGGCCGCCGCGCCGTCAGCGGCGCCGGTTGCGCTCGCAATATGATGGCGCTTGAACAACCGCCCCTTTTCGGCCAACAACACGAACACCAGAGCGACCAGACCGCAAGATAGCGCGCCGGCCGCGAGCGGCACCGTGGTGCCGTTGAACAAGCGTCCGATCGCGGCTCCCACGAGCGCGCCGCCGAGCGACTGGAGGAAGCCCTGCAGCGAAGCACCGATTCCCGCCACCGCCCCGATGGGTTCCATCGCCATTGCACCGAAGTTGGCGACCGACAGGCTGAAGAACGCCATGCTCGCCGCCTGGAATGCCACAAAGGTCCAGAGGCGCTCCCATCCCAAGGCCGCGACCAGGACGTGGAGCGCGGTGATCCCGATGTACAACAGCAAGGCGGTGTGCGAGATCAGGCGCATCCCCAGCCGCTCGACGATGCGTGAATTCGTGAATGCGGCGAAACCCATGGTCACGGCGCACAACGCGAACATGATGGGCATCAGCGCGGCTTGGTGGAACACATCGGAAAAGATCTGCGCAACCATGCCGACGTACGCCATGATGGAGCCGAACATCACCGTCATCGCGAGCGTGTAGCACAAGGACGTCCGGTTGCTGAGCACGAGACGAACCGCCCCGACGACATGGCTTCGTGTCAGGGTGAGGCGGTATTCCGGGTGCATCGTCTCCTTCAGCCGCAGAAGCGCCCAGAGCCACACGATCGAGGCGAACACGCTGCACGCGATGAAGATGACGCGCCACGGCGCGACCAATAGGATCAGCTGACCGAGACTGGGCGCGAGCACCGGCACCATCAGGAACACGACGAAGGTCAACGACATCACCCGCGCCATGTGGCGGCCGGAGTAAAGATCGCGGATCACCGAACGCGACACCGTGACGCTGGCGGCGGCCAGGCCGTGGATGAAGCGCCACAGCAGGAGCACGTGAAAGCTGCTGGTGAGACCGCACAGCAGAGCGGCCACCACGTACAACCCGAGGCCGCCGAGTAATACCGGACGCCGGCCGAATCGATCCG
>JAXDQI010000022.1:0-3808 GCA_034667965.1 Gammaproteobacteria bacterium | reverse complement strand
TCGGCGATACGTATCGCCGGGTCGACCGATTTCAGCACCAGGGGCCCGCGGATCGTCCGAGACAACCTTGCCGCGCGAGAAGCACAGGAAGCTTCGCGTGAAAGCGTTCGCACGTCCCGGCGAGACGTACACACGGTTCTGCGGAACGGTCTCGAGCGCGGCATAGGATGGCTTCGTCGTATGCCAATACAGCTGCATGTTGATCCCGCCCGGCCACTGGATGACGGCGTCCCGCCCGATCGGATCCGGGAAGGAGGACACCAGAACGTCGGCGCCGCACCCTTTCGCAAGTCGGATCGCTTCGTCCATATCGGTCACGAGGTAACCGGTCCGCTCGGCCTCGAAAGGATAGGGGATCGGCGTCTTGAAGCCGAACAACGAGACGGTGCCGACGGGTGTCTGCAGGAGCTGCGACGTCGTGCTGCTTGGCGTCGGAGTCACCGTGGCGACGACCTGCTTCGTGCTCTGACCTCCAAATGTCGCGAGAAAACTGGCCGCGAACTTGTCAACGTCATCCGGGGCGACATAGACGTGGGTAGTGTCGTATTGCGCGCCGACACCGACCTGCGGCCTGGGCGAATGTGCGGGATTCCGCGCGATGGCGCTCGACGTGGTCATCAGGAACGACGCCAGCAGCAGGATTCTGATCAGGTACTGGTTACCAATCATGGAAAGCCTCGATCTGTGAGAGTTGAATGATGTGGGATTACGGTCGCTGCGTTCGCACGGACACCCATCGCGCTGAAGTCTGCACTTGAAGGCGCTGCTCGAACATCCCCCCGACGGGGGACACGGTTCTCGGCAACAACGCACCGCCTGGGTGTACCCGACCTCAGGGCGATGTCCCGGCCGCTCGCAAGCGTGGTGACGCGAAGGTCGTTGTCGGCGAGGTAGTCGGCGATCACCTGCCGCATCGACGGACCGTCGTCGATCGCTGCCCCCTTCAGGGGATAGAGAAAACCTGCGCCGGCGACCACAATCCCGAGAAATCTCTACACACCTACAGGAGTTCCAGCATGAACAGAACCGCAGCGGAATACATGGCGGAAGCGCTTGAACAGGCAGGCGTCAAGCGCGTTTATGGCGTCGTCGGCGATTCGTTGAACGGATTCAACGATGCTCTGCGGCGAATGAAAACCATCGATTGGATTCACGTTCGCCATGAAGAGGGCGCGGCCTTCGCGGCGGGCGCCGAGGCGCATCTCACCGGGAAGCTCGCGGTGTGCGCCGGCAGCTGCGGCCCGGGCAATCTGCACCTCATCAACGGCCTCTTTGACGCGCATCGCAACCGTGCGCCCGTGCTGGCGATCGCCGCCCACATCCCGAGCGCCGAGATCGGCACCGACTACTTCCAGGCCACCCATCCCGAGCACCTGTTCAAGGAGTGCAGTCATTACGCCGAGCTGGTGAGCCACCCGGATCAGCTGCCGCAGGTGCTGCTGCGCGCCATGCGCGTCGCGGTCGGCCAAAAAGGCGTAGCCGTCGTCGTCATTCCGGGGGACATTGCGTTGGGTCCATTAGCCAAGGCGGTTCCAACGTGGCTGTTGCCTTCGGAACCGATCGTAACGCCCCACGAAGACGAACTGCGCCGCCTGGCCGATCTGCTGAATAGCGGCAACCGCGTCACGCTGCTTTGCGGAGCCGGCTGCGCTGGCGCGCACGACGAAGTGATCGAACTTGCCCGCAAGCTGAAAGCGCCGATCGTGCATGCGTTGCGCGGCAAGGAGCACCTCGAATATGACAACCCGTTCGACGTCGGCATGACCGGCCTCCTCGGCTTCGCCTCGGGATACTGGGCGATGAAGAACTGCGACACGTTGCTGCTGCTCGGGACGGACTTCCCCTACCGCCAGTTTTACCCCGAGAAAGCCCGCATCGCGCAGGTCGACGTCCGGGTGGCCGCGCTCGGCAATCGATGCTCGCTCGATCTCGGCGTCGTCGGCACGGTCAACGACACCGTAGGCGCGCTTCTTCCGCTCATCCGCGAGAAAGCGGATTCTACGCATCTCGAGGAGGCCCTCGCCGACTATCGCAGCGCCCGCGCCGACCTCGATACCCTGGCGGAAAGCGGACCCCGCAGCAACGTCATCCATCCGCAGTACCTGAACCGGGTCGTGAGCGAGCTGGCCGACGACGACGCGATCTTCTCGTGCGACGTCGGCACGCCAACCGCCTGGGCGGCGCGCTATCTGAAGATGAACGGGCGACGCCGGCTCATCGGCTCATTCCTCCATGGGTCGATGGCGAACGCCATGCCGCAGGCCATAGGCGCGCAGGCCGCTTTCCCCGGGCGCCAGGTGATCTCTCTTTCCGGCGATGGCGGCTTCACCATGATGATGGGTGAGTTCGTGACGCTGCTCCAAGCGAAGTTGCCGGTGAAGATCATCGTGCTGAACAACGGCACCCTGGGCTTCGTGGAAATAGAGATGAAGGCATTCGGCTTTCTCGATGCCAACGTCGACCTCAAGAACCCAAACTTCGCCGAGATGGCACGGGCCATGGGAATCAAGGGCGTCCGGGTCGAGCGGCCCCAGGACCTGCACGCCGCGGTCAACGAAGTGCTCAAGCACGATGGCCCTGCACTCCTCGATGCCGTCACCGCTCGCCAGGAACTGGTGATGCCGCCGACGACGACGTTCGAGGAGGCGCACAAGTTCGGCATGTTCATGCTGAAAGCCGTCCTCGACGGGCGCGCGGGCGAGCTCATCGATCTGGCGAAAGTGAATTTGACCCGTTAGCGCAGCTATAACGAGACTGATAGGAGTCGGTCATGACCATGCGAATTGAGCTTACCAAAACGCCCAAGGGCATCTGCTTCCGCATCCAGCGCTATGTATTTGTCATGTATTTCTCGCGCTGGCCGGTTTAACGGAAAAGCAAAAATGCGAATCGGCCTTTTCATCCCCTGTTATATCGACGCTTTCTTTCTGGAGGTTGGCATTGCCACCCTGGCGGAAGCGAATTTGACGCGTTAGGGCCCAAACATGAACACGACTGTGATTTCTACACCCAGGCTGCCCGCGGCAAGCGGCTTCCACGCTGCGTTCGTCGTCGCCTGGGGATTCTGCCTCCTCTTCTACTTCATCGAGTACGTGGTCCGCTCGGCACCGAGCGTCATGCTGCCGGAACTCACCTCGGCGTTCGGCCTGACGACGGTGGGACTGAGCTCGTTGCTCGGGCTCTACTACTACACGTATGCGCTGTTCGCACTCATTGCCGGCGCCGCGGTCGATCGCTGGGGCGCCAAGTATGTGCTGGCCATCGGCGCGTTGATCCTCGCGGCCGGCACCGCGATGTTCGGCGTGAGCGTGACGTGGATTGCAAGCCTCGGGCGGCTCCTGCAGGGCGCAGGCGCCGCGTTCTCGTTCGTCGGCGCAGTCTATCTCGCCGCCCACGGTCTTCCGGCGCGGTATCTCGCGACCGCCATCGGGCTCACCCAATGCATCGGCATGCTCGGTGGATCCGCGGGCCAGTTCGCGACCGCTCCACTCATTCACGGGCCGCTCGCCTGGCAGCAATTCTGGTTCTACTCCGGCGTGGTGACAGTGGCGATCGCGGTCGCGATGTTCATCGCTACGCCGCGTGAAGATCAAACGCAAGGCTCGAAAGCGAGTTTGTTGAGCATGTTTGCACCTTACAAGACCGTTCTGACGAACCCGCAGTCCTACCTGTGCGGCCTGTGCGCCGGTTTGCTCTTCCTGCCGACCACCGTCGGCGCCTTTACCTGGGGTGTGTCGTTCCTGGAGCACGGCTGGCATGTCGATTACACGCAGGCGGTCGATCGTGCAGCAGCGGTGGCAATGGGCTG
>JAXDQI010000021.1:0-4133 GCA_034667965.1 Gammaproteobacteria bacterium | reverse complement strand
TCATTGTTTGTGCTTCCTTTCGCTGCCACGCAAATCCCCGCATCTGCGTGCATGAAGCTTACGGAAAAGTGCGCGGGCCGCGGCACCGCAGACGCCAACCTCTTGCCTGCCGGCGCCATATGGGAGGCGCCGCCGTGCATCGGTCTCCCGCCCGTCGTTGCCCGCGCGCCACGCGAAACCCCCGATCGACGCAAAGATCCTTTGGCGCTAAGCTGCGGTCTGGCAGGGACCTTCAGGGTTGATTTCGGGGGTCGGTCCAATGCGGACACATACCGCAGCATGTCGAGGATTCATTTTGGGGACCTGGGTCAAGGCGATCGGCCGGGGCCTCGATGCCGCCGGCTGCAACGGCCCTGCGCTGATTGCCGAGGCAGGTTTCAATTTCCACGATCTGGACGGGCCGAATGCGCGCTGCTCGGTGGCCAAGACCGCGCAGTTGTGGCGGATCGCTGTGGCAGCCACCGGTGACCCCGCGTTCGGCATCAAAGTCGCAAGCCACCTCAAGCACACCAGCTTCCATGCGCTGGGCTACGGCTTGAGCGCAAGTTCGACGTTGAAGGAGGCCTTCGAACGGGTTCGGCGTTATTGCCACGTCGTCAGCGACGCGGTGGACTACCAGTTTTTCAAATGCGGACCCGACTACCAGTTCGTCATAGAACCCGTACCGGATGTGCCGTTCGAGTCGGTGGACGCCCTGGTCGGAGCTTACCTCCGCATGTGCCGTTCGTTCATCGGGCGGGACCACTCGCCGCTATTGATCGAATTGCGCCGCCCGCGGCCGGACGTGGTGGACGATTTTCACCGCCTGTTGCGCGCTCCGCTCCAATTCGGCGCCGAATACAACCGGCTGACGTTCGATGCCGCGAGCATCGAACGGCCGCTGGACGGCGCGAACCCGGAACTCGCCCGGCACAATGACGCCATCGCGAACCAATATCTGGCGCGGGCCGATCGTCACAATATCGAAGCCCGCGTGCGCAAGGTTCTCGCGCAGCGCCTGCAGGGCAACGAGCCCTCGCAGGAAGATGTGGCCGAACTCCTGAACGTCAGTGCCCGCACGCTGCAGCGCAGGCTCGGCGACGGCGGCACCACGTTCAAGGAGATTCTCGACGAGACCCGGCGCGCCTTGGCGTTGGCCTATCTCAGCGAGCCGCACCACAGCGTCAGCGACGTCACCTACCTGCTCGGGTTTTCCTGCGCCAGCAGCTTCACCCGCGCCTTTCGTCGATGGACGGGTAGATCGCCATCGGACTGGCGCGTCGGATCCGCATTCCGCGGAGCAACGGCCTCGAACGCGCAACCGATGTCCGGACCGGTATCGGCCCGCCCCTGAGATTCGACGACGTGCGCGTGCCCATGCCGCGGAATATACTCGCCGCGCCACTCACGCAACTCGCGAGTCGTGGCACCAACTCACCTATAGGGAAGTAAACGTGAAAAAAAGAAACTCGAGAGTCTTGAGCGGACTGTGCGCGATCGCCGTACTCGGCGGCATTTGGACCTCGGCGGTGCATGCGCAGACCACGGAAGTCAAAGAAAAGCCTCGCATGTACACCTATTTCGCCAATTGGCAAATTCCCCGCGCGCGCTGGGGGGATATGGAGAAGGCGAGTACCGCCGACCAAAAAATCCTGGACCAAGCCATTGCCGGTGGCACGCTCGTGGCCTACGGTGATGACTCGAACCTCGTTCATCAGCCCGAAGGGCCGACGCATGACAACTGGTGGCAGGCCATGTCAATGGCCGGTGTGTTGGACGTGCTGGAGTCCGTCTCGAAGAGCGGTCTCCCGCCGGTTCTCGCCAGCGCCACCAAGCACTCGGACGCTATCTTCGTCAGCCGCTTCTACAATTGGCACGCGGGAACCTATAAGGGAGCGTACACGCACACCTCATACTACAAGCTCAAGGCGGACGCGCCCGACGAAGCGGTGGAGTCGATCAGCAAGAACTTCATCGTGCCGCTGATGGAGAAGCTCCTGGCCGACGGCGCCATCGCCGAGTACGAGGTCGATGAGGAAGCCATCCATACCGAATCACCCGATGGCTTCTGGGTGGTGTACATCAGCCCGACCTCGGCCGGCCTGGACAAGGCCAACGCCGCATTGGGCGCCGCGATGAAGGCCAATCCGATGGCTGGCCCAGCCCTCGGATCGATGGTGGACTTCACGGTGCACCGGGATTACTTGTTTCATAGCAACGCGGTGTACAAGTAGCGGACCATCCCGCTGCAGGCACGAGCCCGTCGGGGGCTCTGCCTGTAGTGGAATTTACGTCACACGGTGAGAACCGGCACCGCGCGGCTGGTTTACACCTCGATGCCCTGCGCCTTGAGATATTCGTCGTAGTTGCCGCGGAAATCGCTGATGCCGCCGCCGGGTTTCAATTCGATCACCCGCGTGGCGAGGCCGCCCACGAACTCGCGGTCGTGCGAAACGAAGATCAGCGTCCCGGGATAATGCTCGAGGCCGATCTGCAGCGACTCGATGGTCTCCATGTCCATGTGGTTGGTGGGTTCGTCCATCAACAGCACATTGGGCTTGGTGAGAATGAGCTTGCCGTAGATCATGCGGCCCTTCTCTCCGCCCGATAGCACCTTCACCGACTTCTTGGTTTCTTCGCCCGAAAACAGCAACCTTCCCAGGGTGGCGCGAACGATCTGGTCGTCATCCGCCTTGCCGGTGTACTGCGACATCCACGAGAAGAGGTCGGTCTTGTCCTCGAATTCCGCCTGCGGGTCCTGTGGCATGTAGCCCGGCAGAGCGTTCTCCACCCACACGATGCGCCCGGAAGTGGGCCGCAGTTCGCCGGCGAGGCAGCGCATCAGCGTGGTCTTGCCGGCGCCGTTCGGTCCGATGATGGCGATGCGCTCGCCGGCCTCGACGTTGATGGTGATGTCCTTCAGCACGACCTCGGAGGAACCGGGATACGTGAAGCTGATCTTTTCGATCGAGACGGCCGAGCGGTACAGTTTCCTGCCCTGCTCGAAGCGGATATACGGGTTCTGCCGCGACGACGGCCGGATCTCTTCGATCTTGATCTTCTCCAGCTGCTTCTTGCGCGACGTCGCCTGGCGCGCCTTGGACGCGTTCGCGGAGAAGCGCCGCACGAACTCCTGCAGGTCCGAGATACGGTCCTTGGCCTTGGCGTTGGCCGCCTCCACGCGCTGGCGTGCCTGCACCGAGGCCAGCATGAAGTCGTCGTAGTTGCCCGGATAGATCCTGAGCTGCTGGAAATCGAGATCCGCCACGTGCGTGCAGACCTGATTCAGAAAGTGCCGGTCGTGGCTGATGATGACCATGGTCGCATCGTAGTTGTTGAGCGCGCTCTCGAGCCAACGGATCGAGTTGATGTCGAGGTTGTTGGTGGGCTCGTCCAGCAGCAGCACGTCCGGTCTCGAGAACAACGCCTGCGCCAACAAGACGCGAAGCTTTAACCCGGGCGGCACTTCGCGCATCGGTCCGTTGTGACGCACCTCGTAAATTCCGGCGTCGGTCAGGATGGCGCCCGCACGCGCCTCCGCATCGTATCCGCCATACTCGGCGAACACGCCCTCGAGTTCGGCCGCCTTCATGTAGTCTTCGTCGGTGGCGTCGGGGTCGGCGTAAATGCGGTCGCGCTCGGTCATGGCTTTCCACAGCTCGGCGTGCCCCTGCATCACCACATCCAGCACCCGCTCATCCTCGTAGCCGAACTGGTTCTGGTTGAGTTTGCCCAGCCGCATCCCGGTCTGCAGCATGACGTCGCCCGCGCTCGGATCGAGATCGCCGCCCAGGACCTTCATCAGCGTGGACTTTCCACAGCCGTTCGCGCCGATCAGCCCGTAACGGTTGCCGTCGGAGAATTTGACGGTGACCTGCTCGAACAGCGGTTTTGCGCCGAACTGGATGGCGACATTTGAAGTAGCAAGCATCTGTACCAATCACCTTACAATGGCGGTCAATCCGGCCGCGAGAGCTCTCGAATCGAAGGACCTTATGGATGTAGCCGTCGCTTAGGCGTTGCGAACGACGCGCATGCGTCGGACGCCCGTCAGTCGGTGGCCCGTCGCGGGCGCCACGGGTGACCCCAGCGGAGGCCCCCATTTCGGCGCACGGATTCTAACCGAGTGAGGGCGGGTCGTGGTCCTTTTCAGC
>JAXDQI010000020.1:0-10489 GCA_034667965.1 Gammaproteobacteria bacterium | reverse complement strand
CGCCTTCATCCCCGGTATCCGCCCCGGCCAGCAAACCGGCGATTACCTGGACAAAGTGCTGACGCGCCTGACGCTGTGGGGCGGCTTGTACATCATGTCGGTGTGTTTGTTGCCTGAAATCATTCGTATGGTGAATCCGAGCATTCCGTTCCAGTTCGGGGGCACTTCCCTGTTGATTATCGTCGTGGGTGTCATGGACTTCGTCGCGCAGGCGTCTTCGCACATGATGTCGCACCAATATGAGGGCCTGATGAAAAAGGCCAGCCTGCGGGGCATCGGGAGTAAGAAATGAAAGTTCGTCCTTCGGTAAAGAAGATTTGTAAGAACTGCAAAGTCGTGCGGCGGCGCGGCATTGTTTACATCATCTGTTCGTCGGATGCCCGGCACTAGCAGCGTCAGGGCTGAGGCCCGGCTTGAGGCTACTAAATTGATCTTAAGACGTTTTTCAAATATACTACCGCGCTTTTTCTCTAGTGCGCGGGTGGAGAAATAGATGGCGCGTATCGCCGGCATCAACATACCGATGAACAAGCATGTCGTCATCGGGCTAACCCACATTTTCGGCATCGGCAACAGCCGGGCGGCACGCATATGCGACGCCGCCGGGGTGAAGTACAGCGTCAAGGTGAAGGACCTGACCGATGTCGAAGTGGCTTCGCTCCGGTCTCAAGTAGCCAAGTTCGCGGTCGAGGGCGATCTGCGACGTGAAGTGTCGATGAATATCAAGCGTCTGATGGACTTGGGTTGCTACCGCGGCATCCGTCATCGCAAGGGCTTGCCGATGCGGGGTCAGCGCACCCGCACCAACGCTCGAACCCGCAAGGGTCCGCGCAAGCAAGCGGTGAAGATGAACGCGCCCCCGGGCAAGGTGTAATGTATGGCTGATCAGAAGCAGAATGCCGCACAAGGCGGAGCCGCGCAGGGCAACAAGCCGGCGCGCAAGAAAGTTCGTAAGAACGTGCTCGACGCGATCGCGCACGTGCATGCGTCCTTCAACAACACGATCATCACGATCACGGACCGCCAGGGCAATACGCTTTCGTGGGCCACCTCGGGCGGCTGCGGTTTCCGTGGTTCGCGCAAGTCGACGCCGTTCGCGGCGCAGGTGGCGGCCGAACGCGCCGGAAATGCGGCGCAAGAACACGGGGTGAAGAACGTCGAGGTGCGGGTCATGGGTCCGGGACCCGGACGCGAGTCCGCCGTCCGCGCCTTGAACGGCTGCGGCTTGAAGATCACCAACATTGAAGATGTGACGCCGATCCCCCATAACGGTTGTCGTCCGCCGAAAAAGCGCCGCGTCTAGGCGAATTCCGCCTGATGCTCCGCGCCTCTAGTTCCGAAAGATTGTCCAAGGGTTTGTAATGGCAAAGTACACCGGTCCGAAATGTAAGCTGTCGCGTCGCGAGGGAACCGACCTGTTCCTGAAGAGCGGCGTGAAGCCGCTCGAGTCGAAGTGCAAGCTCGAGGTGCCGCCGGGCGGTGTCAAGAGCGAGCGAAAGCAGCGCCTCTCGGAGTACGGCTTGCAATTGCGCGAGAAGCAGAAGCTGCGCCGCATGTACGGCGTCCTCGAGCGCCAATTCCGCAATTATTATCAGAAAGCCGCCGGCAGGCCGGGCGCCACCGGCGAGACGTTGCTGCAATTCCTGGAGTGCCGCCTCGACAACGTGGTCTACCGGATGGGCTTCGCCTCGACGCGGGCCGAAGCGCGGCAGCTCGTGAGCCACAAGGCGGTATCGGTCAACGACAAGCTCGTCAACATTGCCTCCTACCAGTGCAAGGCGGGCGACGTGGTGAGCCTGCGCGAGAAGGCGAAGAAGCAGACGCGAATTCAGGCAGCCCTCACGATCGCAGCCCAGGTCGGCTTTCCCGACTGGGTCGAGGTGGACGACAAGAAATTCTCGGGTGTTCTGAAGTCGGTGCCCGATCGGCAGGAGATTCTGCCGGACATCAACGAGAGTCTGGTGGTCGAGTTGTATTCGAAATAGGAATCCATGAGAAGGGAATTGGCAAGTAACGATGCGGCTGTCCGCCGCAGCGTTTCCGCGGTTAGTTAACGTAGGTAATATCCATGCAGGGATCGATCAATGAGTTTTTGAAGCCCCGGGTCGTCAAGGTGCAACCCGTGTCGCCGCGACATGCGCGTATCGTGATCGAACCGTTTGAACGCGGCTTTGGTCACACGTTGGGGAACGCCTTGCGCCGGGTGTTGCTGTCCTCCTTGCCGGGGGCGGCCATCACGGAAATAGAAATCGACGGCGTGCTGCACGAGTACACTGCCATCGAAGGCGTCCAAGAGGACGTGGTCGACATTCTCCTGAATCTCAAGGCGGTCGCGATTCGCATGCACAGCCGCGATGTGGCCGAAGTGCGTCTGCACAAGAAGGGCCCGGGTCCCGTAACCGCCGGCGACATCTCCGGCGATCATGACATCGAGATCCTGAATCCCGATCTGATCATCGCCAACCTGACGAAGGCCGGCGAATTATCGATGTCGCTGAAAGTCGAACGGGGCCGTGGTTATCGTCCGGCGGCGCAGCGAATGGCGTTCGAGGAGCAGACCCGCGCCATCGGCCGCCTGCAACTCGACGCCTCGTTCAGTCCGGTGCGCAAGGTCACCTACAACGTCGAGAGCGCCCGCGTCGAGCAGCGCACCGATCTCGACAAGCTGATTTTGGACATCGAAACCAACGGCACCATCGATCCGGAAGAGGCCATCCGCCGCGCCGGCGGGATCTTGAAGGACCAGCTGTCGGTGTTCGTCGATCTGCAGGGCCAGGACGAATCCACCGCGAAAGCGACCGAAACCCAATTCGACCCGATTCTGCTGCGTCCGGTGGACGAGCTGGAACTCACGGTCCGCAGCGCCAACTGTCTCAAGGCCGAGAATATTCACTACATCGGCGATCTGGTGCAGCGCACCGAAGTGGAATTGCTGCGCACGCCTAACCTCGGTAAGAAGTCCCTCACCGAGATCAAGGAAGTGCTGGAGAGCCACGGCTTGACTCTCGGCATGCGTATCGACAATTGGCCGCCCCCGGGTTTGAAGCGCGACGACGAGCGCGACGGCATCTGAATCGCGGTTTAAGTTATCAAGGTTTTAGAAAATGCGTCACAGAAACAGCGGTCGTCAGCTATCGCGTAATGCCTCCCACCGCCACGCGTTGATGCGCAACATGGCGACTTCGCTGCTGCGTCACGAGACGATTCGCACCACGGTACCGAAGGCCAAGGAACTGCGCCGGGTGGTCGAACCCCTCATCACGCTGGCGAAGATCGATTCGCTGGGCAAGCGACGCCTGGCGTTCGCGCGGCTGCGTGACGACGCGATCGTCGAAAAGCTGTTCACCGATCTGGGTCCGCGCTTCAAAGCACGAGCCGGCGGCTACACCCGGATTCTCAAAATGGAGCCGCGTCCGGGCGACTCGGCCGATATGGCCCTGATGCAGCTCGTCGAGGGGGCCATTGTGCCCGTCGAAAAGGCGGAGGAACCTGCAAAGGGCGCCAAGGCGCCGCGGAAGTCCAGGAAAAAGGCCGATGCCGACGGCGACGCAGCCGCCGAGGCTGCCGCGCCCAAGCGCCGCAAGAAGGCCGCCGCCTAGTTCATTGGAAAAAGTCGCCTGCGGCGCTTTTTCGGATCAGCTTCGTTTCCGCTGGCAAAAAGCGTGGTTTTTGCCAGCTGCGTAGCGGTGGGAAATGCAAGTCCGACAGGCTGCTGACTAGACGTTGCAGGCGGGCGGCCTCGAGTGTGAAGCTCAGGCCGCCAATTTCGCGAATGCATCCCGGGTCATGTTTTCCGGTTTCGATGCAGTTGTCACGACGTTATCCTCGATGCGAATGCCGCCGTAGGGCTTGAGCTCTTCGACCACGCTCCAATCAATCAAGGCGCGCTTTTCGTCGTCATGCGCCGCCGACAGCAGTGAATCGATGAAGTAGATTCCAGGCTCGACCGTCACGACCACTCCCGGTTCGAGCATTCGGGTGAGGCGCAGATACGGGTGGCCCTCCGGCCGCCGGCGCTCAGCGCCTTTGACGTCGCCCATCACGCCGCCGACGTCGTGGACTTGTAGCCCCAGGAGGTGACCGATGCCGTGCGGAAAGAACACACCGGTGAGGCCCCGCTCCAACGCTTCGTCGCCGGTTACGCGGGTGATGCCCATCTCATGCATCACATCGCCCAGAATTCGATGTGCGGACAAGTGCACTTCCCGGTAGTCCTGTCCCGCCACGATTTCGTCGCAAAGCTGCAATTGGGCCCGGTTCGTGGCGTCGACGAGGTCGGCAAAGCGCCCCGGCGAGGCGGCGTAGGTCCGCGTAATATCCGATGCGTAACCTCTGAACTGGGCGCCCGCATCGATCAAGAACGAGCGCAGCGACTTAGGCGGCTTGCGCTCGAGATGTTGGTAGTGCAGCACCGCGGCGTTTTCGTTGTACGCGACGATGTTGTTGTAGGGCATCTCTTCCTCGCGCTGCGTGCAGGCGGCAAGGTAGTGCATATGCGCTTCGTATTCGGACGCGCCGGCGCGAAACGCGGCGCAGGCAGCCCGGTGCCCTCGAGCACCCAGGGCGCTCGCCCGCCGCATGCACTCGATCTCGTACGGTGTTTTAACCGCCCGGTCGTAGTGCAGACGCGCCAGCAGGTCGGGGTTATTGATGGATGACGCGGGGGCATCGAAGCCGTCCGATGGCCCGATGAACGCTACCCTGCCGAGATGGATCCAGGCGGCGTCCGCCTTTGCCGGATCCACCATCGCGGTCAGATCGACGGCCTCGGCCCACGGTTCCTGCGGCAAGCCCGGAGGCTTGTGCCAGTAATCATTCGGCTGGTGGAACAATACCAGCGGTTTGGCACCCGGCCTGTAGACCAGCAAACACCGCGGATTATCGATGATGGGAACCCACGCTTTGAAGTGCGGATTCACCTTGAACGGATAGTCCTGATCATCCAGGAACTGGGTCGGCGGGCTCCCGGCCTGGATGACCAAGGCATCGAAACCGGCGGCAGCCAGCGACCGATCCGTTCGCAGGGACAGCGTCCGCAAGTGGTCCAAATAGAGCTGATTCAATCCGTTTTCGCTCAATATAGCCCCCGCAAAATTGCCGAAATATTGAACCAAGTATGCACCAGACCCCCGGGGCCCACATCACCGTCGCGACCATTGCATGACGTTACAGGCCGTACATGATCGGCGAAAGTGATATGAAATTGAGGTGAAACACTCTAAAATCGGCCGCGACGTCTGGGTGGAAGCCCAGAAACACGCTCGGCCTTTAAGTTTTATCAATCAATATATATTTCTGGGGTATCGATAGATGAAGACCAAACTTGCATTAAGCGCTTTTGTCGCTGCACTGGTGTTGAGTGCCTGCGGCAGCAAGACCGAGGCTCCTGCTCCCGCGACCGACACTACGCCGCCCGCCGCCGCTGCAGATTCTGCTGCGTCCGCCGCTGCAGATTCAGCCGCCGCCGCCAGCGCTGCTGCCGATGCAGCATCGTCCGCAGCATCCGCTGCGACAGCTCCGAAGCCGTAGTCCGCTTCACGCTGATCTCACATGCCCGGGCGGACGGCCACGACGGTTCGTCCCCTCGGGCTGTGTCTTTTTGAGGGCTTAAGCGAGTGACGTCTTTGCTCGTCAGCATTCGCGACTGTAAACAGTCCAAGAAGGATCGCCAGTGGATCCAGGACGTTTACGGTGAGTACCTCGATGCCCTCTCCGACCTCAACACCGGCTTATTTTCGGTGTTGGGCGCGGACAATCCACACGAGCACGAGATATTTGCGAATTGGTTCGCGAACGATCAATCCCACCCATTGGTGATATTGCAGGGCTCGGATCTCGTTGGCTTCGCGCTGGTGACCCGGCCGCGAATCCCGGCGGCGGGCGAGACGGCCGCCGATTATCACATGTCGGAATTTTTTGTCCGCAAGGCGCACCGTCGCGAGGGGATAGGCCGGGACGCGGCAACTCTGATCTTCGACCGTTTCGCCGGTGAATGGGAAATCGTCGAGTACCTGCGCCACCCCGGGTCGGTCGCCTTTTGGCAGCGGGTCCTGACCACGTACGCGAAGGGAAAATTCACCGAGCGTTCCCGCAATGGCGAAGTGCGTCAGCGCTTTTCCAGCAGGCCGTCGGCGCGGCGCTGATTCCTCGCGTCCAGCGACCCTGTCACTATTCCCAGGTTTCGTTTGGCAACCCGGCGGATTTCGGCGGACAAAAGGGACCGGTTTCGAGGGACCCGAGGCGACGGACAGATCGGCCTCAAGTCTGGCGCCGCCCGGTCGATGATAAGATGAGTGGAGACCGCCGCGCGCGTTTCAAAGGTCGTCTGCTGCCCTAACTCAAGAGTGCGAATGTGACGAGTACCTCTCCCCAGACCTCCCCGAACACCGCATTCGATTTCGTCCGATCGCTGGCCGGGGAACTGTCCGGCGGTAAGGTGGATCTGCCGTCTTTTCCTGAAATCGCCGTACGGGTGCGACGTGTTCTGTCGGATCCCAAATCGTCCGCCGACCAGGTGGTCCGCGTGGTGGGCTCGGAACCTGCGTTGGCGGCTCGGCTCATGCGAATTGCGAATTCGGCTTCGCTCAATCGCAGCGGACGTCCGGTTGCAGATTTGCGCACCGCAATCAATCGCCTCGGCTACAACATGGTGCGCAGCGCGGCAATCTCCTTCGCAATGGCGCAGATGCGCAATGCCAATAAGTTGGCGGGTTTGGAGCGATACCTCAAGGATATCTGGGAATGCGGGACGTTGGTCGCCGCGTATTCTCTCGTGCTGGCCCGCACCTATTCGAAGGTGAATCCCGATGAGGCGATGTTGGCCGGCGTCATGCACGGCATCGGCAAGCTCTACGTGCTGACGCGGGCCACCAGCCATCCCGAATTGTTCGCCGACACCGTGATGCTCGACGGCATATTGAGGGACTGGCATGCCTCCATCGGCAAGGCCATTCTCGAGAACTGGGAATTTTCCGAAGAAATGGCCGCCGCCGTCGGTGACCAGAACGATCACAATAGAGACGGGCCGGGAGCGCCGGACCTGCGCGACGTCATCGCCATGGCCATCGTCTTATCCTCGCATCACGCGAACGCCGACGGCATCGACGAGGCGCTGGATGGCTTGCCCACCGCGAAGCGCTTCGGCTTGAACAAGGAACGTGCACGCCTGCTGATGAGGGAATGCGCGGCCGAAGTGAGCGCCCTCACCAGCGCTCTCGGCGACTAATTAAGAGGAGACGGGCTCCCGCCTTCGCTCAGGCGGCCTGCATTACCGCCGTTCGTGCTGCGACGATGGATTCAGCCACATATTCGGCATTGTGGGGCATGATTCCGGCAAGGTTCATGCGGCTGTCGCCGGTCATGTAAATGTGATGCTGCTCGCGCAGCCGGTCGACCACCGCCGTCGACACCCCCAACAGGGAAAACATTCCGCGCTGCGTTTGAATGAAGTCGAAAGAATCGTCGCCCGTGACCGCGCTCAGCTTCTGCGACAACAACACCCGCATGTCTTGAATGCGAGTCCGCATGGCCGCCAATTCGGTGATCCAGGTTTCACGCAGGCCCGGATCCGCGAAGATGCAGGCCGCAATGGCAGCTCCATGGTCGGGTGGCATCGAATAAATACTGCGTGCGGTCTGCAGCATATGGCTGTAAACGGCGTCGGCGCGCGTTGCGTCGTCGCTGACGACGATCAAGGCACCCACCCGCTCCCGATACAACCCCAGGTTCTTTGAATAGGACGTGGCGATCAGTACTTCCGGCAGCGTCTCGGCAACCTGTCGAACGGCGGCGACATCCGCGGCCAAGTTCTCGCCGAATCCTTGGTAGGCGAGGTCCAGGAAGGGGATGAGACGGCGGCGCAGCAACAGTTCGGTCAGCGCCTGCCATTGGTGGGGCGACAGATCGGCGCCGGTGGGATTGTGGCAGCAGGCATGCACCAAGACCACGTCACCGGCCGCGGCCCGGTCCAAGCGCTCCAGCATCGCGTCGAAGCGCAGTGCGTGCGCGGCCGCGTCGTAGTACGGGTAGCGCTGCAGCTGCAGCCCCGAACTGCCCAGCAGCGACATGTGATTACCCCAGGTGGGATCGCTGACATGCACCGTCGCCGATGGAGCGGCGACCCGGATGAGTTCGGCGCCCACACGCAGTGCCCCGCAACCGCCGGGCGCCTGCAGGGTGCGTACGCGCCGATCGCGGCGAGCGGCATGGACGCTTCCCAGCACCAGTTCTTCGACGGCGCCGTTGAACTCCTCGCGCCCCGCCGCGCTGACGTATGACTTCGTCGTCTGCGATTGGAGTACGGTTTGCTCGGCGCGTCGTACGCAGTCGAGGATCGGAGTGTTGCCGCTGAGGTCGCGGAATACGCCGACGCCAAGGTCGACCTTCTGTGCGAATGGATCGGCGCGAAACTTTGCCATCAAGCCGAGGATGGTGTCGGGATTCAGACGGCTGAGTGATTGGAACAAGTGTTACCCCCGGTTCGGTTCGGGAGCCATTATAGTCCATACCATGGTGGGGATTAGCCGCGGGAATCTTTTCGGCCGGTTGGTTGCGTGTGCGGCGACGTGGGCGGCGGCGTGCGCACCGATATGCGCGGCGCAGTCACCGGCGCCGGCGCAAAGCGCGCCGCGGATCGTCAGTTTGAGCCCGCACATCACCGAGCTGCTGTTTGCAGCCGGTGCCGGAGCACGAATCGTCGGCGTCGACGACGCCAGCGACTATCCCCCTGCCGCGCAGCAAATCCCCCGCCTGGGAGAGGCCGCTGCGCTCGATATGGAGGGGCTGCTGCGCCAGGCGCCGTCGCTCATCATCGTGTGGGAAACCGGCACTCCGCCGCGGGCTCGTGCCGAACTCGAGCGATTTCATTTACCGGTGCTGGTCACGGAACAGCGCAAGCTCGACGATATCGGACAGGCACTGGTCGAATTCGGCCGCCTCGCCGGGACCTCCCCGGTTGCCGACGACGCAGCCCGCCGGTATCGAGCCGGTCTCGCCGAACTGCGGGCACGGTATGAGGGGAGGGCGCGGCTCAAGGTCTTCTATCAGGTTTGGGACCGGCCGCTGTACACGCTATCGGGGGAACACGTCGTCAGCGAGATGATATCGCTGTGCGGCGGGGACAATGTTTTCGCGGGAGTGTCGACGCTGGCGCCGATCGTGGACCGCGAGGCGGTTCTCGCCCTTAATCCGGATGTCATATTGATAGGCGCCGCCGGCGCGGACGGCGAACGCCAGACCGCGGATTGGAGTCGATTCGCGAATCTGCGGGCCGTCCGGAACCAGCATGTTTTTACGGTAGACCCCTCTCTGGTCGGCCGAATGGCGCCGCGCATCCTGGATGGCGTCCGGGAGGTGTGTTCGGCCTTGGAAAGGGCCCGAGGCGGGCGGCCCCGTCTCCAATAAAAGACATTCGCCCGATGACATTCTCCGGCGTTAGCGTGTAGGCTTTAGAACTTTACACGCGGGAGACAACAGCCATGGCACTTTGGAACGAGAAACCCACGCCCACTGCGGCGGGCCCTGCCGCTGCCCCGCAGCCGCTGCCGGATCGTACCTCGACGGAGCGAACCGAACCCCGGGCCTCGGCGCATGAGCCGTCGCCGGCCGTTCCGCCGCGCCGTCCGGCTCCCCGGGTCGAGGGTGGAGAATCCGTGATCGCCGCCAACCTGTCGATCGAGGGCAAGATCGAGGGCACAGGCAACGTCAAGATTGCGGGCCGCTTCAAAGGCGACGTACGCATCGACGGGAATTTCAGCATCGAACCCGGCGCACATCTGACCGGACAAGTTCTGGCGGGCATCGTCGTCGTCGGCGGCGAACTGCAGGGCAATATCGAGTCCGCCAAGCGAGTGGATGTTCTGGAAGGCGGGGTCATCGTCGGCGATGTGAAAGCCGGGTCGATCACCGTCGCTGCCGGATCGCGTATGCGCGGGCATGTAGAATTCGGCTGGGCGGACGAGAAGCCGGCGAAGGCTGCCACGGGATTGACCACGGCCACCGGTACCGCCACAGGCGTGCCTACAGCCGCAAGCGTGGCGGTCGGCAAGAGTTAGCCGAATGAGCGCTGTTCGTCCGGGTACGCTGGGCGCTACGCGAGTATGTCCGCATTGCAAGGCGACTGTTCTGCAGAGCGCCAGTATCTGCCCCGGTTGCCACCATCACTTGCGATTCAACGCCGGCAGCGCGGAGCCGGAGAGCAAGGGCATCTCGGCGCTGCGGGTGGAGGGCACGATCAGTCACCCGGTGCGCGACGAGCAATGCGAATATTGCGTCGTCGTGTCGATCACCAACGAGCGGGGCGAGAAAGTCGCGCGGCAGGTCGTCGGAGTCGGGGCCCTCCAGCCGGGCGAACGCCACAAGTACAGTTTTTCGGTGGAATTGATTCCGACGCGCACTCTCGGCGGGGACCGTCGCAGGGGCTGAGCTCAACGGCGCTGAATGCCCTCGATATCGATGAAGCGCAAGAATTCCGCGCGAGTGCTCGGATCGG
>JAXDQI010000019.1:0-3606 GCA_034667965.1 Gammaproteobacteria bacterium | reverse complement strand
AGCGGCATCGGAGATCGGTTCTTTTGAGGCGATGTCGAAAAGAACAACAGCGCGGTTGACATAGGTCCGAATGCTTCCGTTGAGTGGAACCTTCTGGCGCCAAGTGAAGCGCAGTTCGCGGTAAGCTCCCAGTCGGTCCCGACCATGTTCGACGCTTACGTCCGAAACGGAACCGCCCAACTGGCCCGCGAATGTCCAATTCAACTCGTGGCTTCGTACCTCATAACGACCCGACTTTTGATCAATTGTTGCCGCAATGCCATGCGCGCCCTCGATGGCCGGAGGTGCGGCATGGCAGAGCAGGGCGGAAAGAGTCAATGCAACCAGGAGTGGTGCGCGAATCTCACTCATGGGATCCCGCCTACTCTATTCATATTGAAGATCCGTCCAAGTGGGTGGCCAACACTACCGGCTACAAAGCCTCCGCTAGTATTGACCATACCGGCCGGCGACGGAATGAAGGATTTTCGCCGAATCGTAGCCGACGCCGTCTTTGAAGACGATTTCCGTGTTTTCAATATTAGAGATCTGCTGCGACGGGTCACCCTTGATCACCACCAGATCCGCATTCTTGCCTTCCTCGATCGAGCCGATGCTGCCTTGCTTGCCTTCATAGATCGCGCCATTCAGGGTCGCAATGCGAATCGCCTCAACCGGCGTGAATCCGGCTTCGACCAGCAATTCGATTCCCCGCTGGTCGCCGAAGCCCGGCAATACGCCGCCGTTGCCGGTAGGGTCGGGACCCGCCAGCAGCAGTCCGCCGGCGGCGGCGAATTTGCGTTCCATCCGCATTTCATGCGCCAACATCACCGGAGCGTCCGGAATCGGCCTCTCGAAGCGGCGATTGCGTGCATATAAATAGGCATCGCGCGCTTCGGGCGTCATGGCGTCGAGCATTCGGTATTGCAGCGGCGGGCGCCCGGCCACGTCGCCTTCGAATATCGGCAGGGTCGAGGTCACAGCGACGTGGTGTGACACCAGGAGTTCGATCAACTTTGCGGCGTCGGGCCCTTCAGGGTCCATGTTCTTGATCGTGTCCTCGCTGTGCGATTCGGGACATTCATCCGGCGTCTTTCCAACCGAAAGCTGTGTGTTCACCCAGAAGCCGTGCTCAAGATTGTCGATCCCCATCTCCGCTGCCTCGGGATAGGTTATTGAGCAAAGGTGCCCCGTCACCTTGAGCCCATGTTCGTGAGCTTGATCGATGGCCGCCTTCAATTCGGCGCGCGTGATGTGCATGTACGCCTTGAACGAGGTGGCGCCGACGCCGGCCCAGTAATCCACAAACCGCTTCGCCTCGTCCGGACTGCCGAGCTGATGCATCTGAATGAACATCGTGCTCTTCCCTTCGAGATAGGGGGCGGTCACGTCGATATGCGGTCCGGGCAGCAGTCCAGCATCGATCTGGTCGCGCAGGTTCAAGTCCGCATAGGGCTCGATGCTGCCGGTCGTGCGCATCGTCGTGACGCCGGCCGCGAGATACAGTCGCGGTGACGAGAACATCATTTGCGGCACCAGCAGAGGCGCTTCCCACGAGGCATTCTTGCCCGGTTCGACGTTGGGCAGGGCGATGTAGTAGAGGTGGTTGTGCATGCCGACGATACCGGGCATTACGGTATAGCCATGCAAATCCAGGATGGTCGTCCCTTCCTTTTTTCGCACGTCGCCCGCGGCTTCTATTCGGGAGATCCGACCGTGCTCGATGACCACGTTCCGATCGGCCGCCGCCGATTTCCCGGTGCCGTCAATTACCGTCACGTGAGCCAAGATCACCGTTGGCGACTGCACGCGTACGAACTGCTCCACTTCCGGCGATGGCTGCGCTTCCGCGGACCAAAGGCTGCCGCTGAAGAGCATCATGACGGGAGCAAGCAAAAGTAACCTTGGATATTGCGGCATGCAATTACCACCTCTGTGCTTCGCCGATCCAATTTTGCCAAAGGCGAACACTATGCAGACTTCGTACGCCGGCGGGGACTCGGTCCAGCAGCGCAGCGGCCTCGTGCAACAACGCGCCGCGCTTGCCGGCGTCCTCATCCAGCGTGCTCATCGGAAAGGCTTTCATGTGGGGGTCAAATGAAAAGGACGCACCAGGACGTGCCTCGCGGGCCGTCTGCGCCGCTTCTCCCGTTTTTAGTGGATATTCCTGCCTCAGTATGCAGCAGCGCCTGGGCAGGGGCAACCGACTGAATCAGCCAGCCCCGCCTCAGTGCAGTAAGAACAGGCGCCGGATATTGGCCGCGACCCGGTCCGCCAGTCCCTCTGCGTGCTGCTCCTTGTGGTCATGGTGGTCGAGCACGGTGCGGTTCGCCAGCTGCCGGCTCGCCAGGCTTTCGCTCAGCTCCTCGGCAATGCTTGGACGGGCCTTGAGGAGCGGCGCGAGCGCACCCTTGGATATCTCATAAATCACGACCCGCGTGAGCGCGGTGAGTTCGCCAATCAACGGCTTTTCGGTCAGCAGTCCGACCTCGCCGAAATAATCTCCCGGCGCCAATCGGATGACCTCGATCTTGCGGCCGTTTTCCTCCACCGATCCGACCAGAACGCCGTAACTGACGATGCATAGGACTTGCGAAATCGTGCCTGCTCTCATGATCACCTCGCCTGGCTTGTAATCCTTGCGCTGCATCTGCGACGCCAGCGCGGTCTTTTCCTCCGCAGTCAACGCGGAGAAAAGTGAGATGCCTGCAAGCAGGCGTTCAGGGATTCCGGACTCCGCGTTGTCCTCCGAGGCGGCTTTTCTCGATGAGCCGGAGAGGCGTGGTGAAAATCGGGCTCCCGCCGCCGCCGCGGCGCGATAGACCCGGTCGAAGATCTCATTTTGCGCCCGGTCGACCGCGCCGACATCCGCAACCGAGAAGGAGAGTTCAAAATCGATCATCTCCGCGCTGACATCCTTGATGGTGACGCTCGGCTCGGGGGTCCGCAGGATATGCGTGCTGCCGAGGAGCACTTCCTTCAGTAAATTGCAGCCCGCGGCGGGCGTCAGCGACGGCTCCAATTTGATGCGGATGGCGGCGCCGTGGATATTGGTGGGCGTGCAGCAGTTCACCAGCTTGGTTTTCGCGATGACGCTGTTCGGGATGATCGCCACATCCTGATTTCCCGTGAGGATGTGCGTCGCGCGCCAATTCGTTTCGATCACCGTACCTTGGACAGCGTCGTCCAGAATGATCCAGTCGCCCACGCGGTAAGGGCGCTCGATATTCAGAACGATGCCTGAGAAAACGTCTCCGAGCGAGCTTTGCAGCGCCAGACCGATGATGATCGCCAACGCGCCGGAGGTCGCCAGCAGTCCTTTCACCGGCAGGTCGAAAACATCGGCGACGATCGCGAAGGTTGCCGTCAGGTAGACCAGAGCGGCCAACAGGTCCTGAACCAGCTTCGATTCGCGAGGCTGTCGCCCCAGCACGACGAACGCGCGCAAGAAACCGACGGCGAGCCATGCCGCGCCCAGCCACCAGATGACTTCGAGCGCACCCACGAAGAAACGCCTGGATTCGGAACCGCTTATTACGCCGGGGCGATAGGGAACGACGCCGCCCGCCAGCAGCAGCGCGGTGAGAATGACGAAGAACAGAATCTGGACGAGAAAATGCGCCAGTG
>JAXDQI010000018.1:0-7423 GCA_034667965.1 Gammaproteobacteria bacterium | reverse complement strand
GCCGCGAAGACATTTTGCGCGCCGCCGACATTTTTCTGGAAAACGGCGTCTACATCGAAACCGGCCCGCACAAGCACGCCATCCAGCAGACCTTCTTCCTCTACGTCTACGAACCCGGCGGCAACCGCGTCGAAGTCGCCAACGCCGGCGCGCGGCTCATCCTGGCGCCGGACTGGAAGCCGATCGTGTGGACCGAGGAGGAGCGCCGGAAGGGGCAGGCGTGGGGGCTGAAGACGATCGAGTCGTTTCATACGCACGGCACGCCGCCGGTTGGGGAGTGAGCTTGGTCGGTAAATTGTAGAACTGGGTATCGATGTATTTTGGCTGGGATTCCTGGATACGTTTAGAACTTTATGCATCGCGCCGCCAAAAGAAATTCACGCGATATTTGAATTAGTTAAAGGGATGCCGGTAAAGCTTGCGGCTTCCCGTGGCCATGGTTGCGCACTTTTTACTCCCTAAGCCCATAATTTTCGCAGCGGGTGCCCAAATCCTGGCAGCCGCTGATCCAACATTTTGTGCGCCCCGGGACAAGCCTGACTTGCGCCAGTGACCGTAGGCTCCATTCGAACTTGGAACATGGCATCGCCATGACAGCGTCGAAGGAGAGATCAAATGCATATCTGGTTTTCCACCGAAGCCCGGACGCGGCGGTCGTCATCCGTCACGATTGCCGGATTGCGTAATGTCTTGCTGGGCGCCTTCTGGCTCGCCGGCGTGTTCGCGCCCATCTCAGGCCATGCTGCGCCGGCAGGATGCGCGGCGCTGCAGGCCAAATACCCCGATCTCAAAGGCAAGCAGCTCGTCAATGCCATCAACCCCCACACGCCGGGCTATGAGGCGATCGATCCGAAGGACCCGAACAAATATGTCGGCTTCGACATCGATCTCGGCGAACAGATCGGCGAATGCCTCGGCTTCACGCTAACCTACAAGGCCGTGACGTTCGCAGCGCTCTTGACGACATTGTCGAGCGGACAGGCCGACATCGTCATTTCCGACATTTATGCAACGGAAGAGCGGGCCAAGGCGGCCGACTTCATCACCTATTCGAAGGTGTTCGATGGCGTTCTGGTCGCCAAGGGCAACCCGAAGAAGATCACGGGTATCAATCTCTCGATGTGCGGCGCGGCTGCGGCGGAAAACACGGGCTTCGTCGAAGTGCCGCTGGTCCAGGCGCTTATTCCGGAATGCAAGGCGGCGGGCAAGCCCGAGCCTACCCTGCAACTCTATGACAACAACGCCAATTGCATCCAGGCGATTCTCGCAGGCCGCGCCGACACCTACGTCAACGACGTCAACACCGTCGATCAGGCGGTGAAGGCCAATCCCGACAAGCTGGAGAAGGCGATCGCTGTGACCATACCCTATTCGGTCGGCATCGCCGTTCCAAAGAACAAGCCTGAATTCCGTGACGCCGTGATGGCCGCGCTGATCGAAGTTCAGAAGGCCGGCATTCACATGGATCTGCTCAAGAAGTGGAATCTCGATGTGAATAACTTCAAGGAGCCCGACATTCTCTCGGTCAAGTAATGTCGCTTTTCGCACACTATCTCAGTCTGCCGTATTTGCTCGAGGGCATCTGGTTCACCGTCGTGGTGACTGCCCTCGGGCTGGCCGGCGGGTTGATACTGGGCCTCCTGCTCGCGGCGATGCAGCTCAGTCGCTTTTGGGTTCTGGCTGCATTCGCCCGGGGCTACACGGTGATTTTTCGCGGCACGCCACTGATCCTCCAGATGGTGTTCGCCTATGACGCCCTGCCCCAGATTGGCCTCAAGCTCAGCGCGATTGGCGCCGCAGGCCTTGCGTTAGCTGCCAATGAGGCACCGTTCATTGCCGAGATGCTTCGCGCCGGCGTGCTCGGCGTCGACCGCGGACAGGTTTTGGCCGGCCAGGCGCTCGGCATGACTCCTTCACTGCTGATGCGGCGCATCATCGCGCCTCAGGCCATTCGCACGATGATTCCCGCCTTCGGCAATGAAACCGTCAGCGCCCTGAAAAACTCGTCGCTGGCAAGCGTCATTTCTGTGCAGGAACTGACACTGAGAAGCACGCAGCTCGCGTCTTCGACATTCGATTTTTTTTCGATCTTCTTCGCATCCGGCCTAATCTATCTGGTGCTCACCACGGGGGTCAGCGTGGTCCAGTTATTCGTGGAGCGGGCGCTCGATCTCGACCGGCCTGCGATGCCAAATCGCCTCATCCGCTTGATGCCTTGGTATCGTTCGCCCCTTGTGCTGGAGCCGATCGTGGCCGAACCACTTTCTCCCCCCGAAGCACGATCCGCCGAAGTGATCCAGTACCCGACACCTGACGTCAAAGCATCGAGGTCGGACCGGACAAGACGATCGGCGACTCTCACGCGCAACAACGTCGCCGTCGACGTCAATGGCTTGTTCAAAGCCTACGACCGCCAGGTCGTTCTCGCCGGGGTCAACATGACGGTACGCCTCGGCGAAGTGGTTGCATTGCTGGGTCCAAGCGGGTCGGGCAAGAGCACGCTGTTGCGATGCATCAATCATCTGGAGGGCTGGGAAGCCGGTACCGTGAAGATCGGCGGCCGTCGGATCGGCTTTCGAGAAGACGGCAAACCACTTTCGCCGCGTGACATGGCAAACGAGCGAGCCAGCGTCGGCGTCGGCATGGTGTTCCAGCAATTCAATCTGTTCGGTCATCTGACTGCGCTGGAGAATGTCGCTGGCCCGCTGTGCTGGGTTCATGGCGTTTCGCGGATCGACGCAGATCGGCGCGCGCTGCAGCTTCTCGAACGCGTCGGCCTCAGTCATCGCGCTGACGCGCTGCCGAGACATCTGTCCGGCGGCCAGCAGCAGCGCGTCGCGATCGCGCGCGCGATTGCGCCTAATCCCAGTGTACTGCTGCTCGATGAACCAACCTCGGCGCTTGATCCGGAATTGGTCAATGAAGTGCTGGAAGTGATCCGGCGGCTTGCTGTCGAGGATGGCCTGACCATGATCATCTCGACCCACCAGATACGTTTTGCCGACGAAGTCGCAGACCGCGTGGTGTTTCTCAGCGGCGGTTCGATCATCGAGGAGGGGCCGGCCCACGACGTTCTCACTAATCCGCAACATCCGGTGACGGCGCGCTTCCTGAGGGTGATGGAGGCCGGTAAGTCGCCGGAGAGAAAAGCATGAGGGGATGTCGTGAACCTGCCGCGGCGGCCGGGCAGCCGCGTCTAATCTTTCGAACGACTTTCGATCGTCTTGTTTAAGAGGTATTCTCATGAAGCAATATACGCTGCCGGTATCGCCGGCCACCGTTCACTGGGGATACTTCAGCAAGAAGGTCATGCCCGCCCTGACGTTGCGCTCCGGCGACCGCGCGACCATCGAGACGTTGACGCACCATGCCAACGACGACTACGAGCGAATGATCGCCAACGATCCGGGCGCGGAAAGCGTGTTCCACTGGACCCGCGAGCATAAGGCGATGGTCCGGCGTGGCGCTGGCCCGACCGAAGGGCCGTTCATTCGCGGGTCGGGCGAGGGCGTCGGTGTTCATCTGCTGACCGGGCCCATTGCGGTCGAGAATGCCGAACCTGGTGATGTGCTGGAAGTCCGTATCCTGGACGTCCGGCCCCGCCCCAGTTGTCACGCCTGCCACGCTGGCCGCTGCTTTGGCTCGAACGCCGCAGCGAATTGGGGTTTTCACTACCACGACCTTATCGAGGAACCGAAACCACGCGAAGTCATCACGATCTTCGAGCTCAACACATCAGGCGAGCCGTTTGCGAAGGCCGTCTACAACTATGTCTGGACTCCACAGACCGATCCCGATGGCATCGTGCATTCCACGATCGATTATCCGGGCGTGCGCGTCGATCACGCGACCATCCGCAAGCGCGAGAATATCCTCGCCCATGTAAAAGTGCCGGCGCGGCTTCATTTCGGCACCATGGGGCTTGCGCCATCGGAGGCGGACTACGTGAGTTCGATCCCGCCGAGCTATACTGGGGGCAATATCGACGACTGGCGGATCGGGAAGGGCGCGCGGATGTATTATCCGGTCGCGGTGCCCGGCGCTTTTTTCTCGGTAGGAGATCCGCACGCGGCCCAGGGTGACAGCGAACTCGGCGGCACCGCCATCGAGACATCCTTGACCGGCGACTTTGAGTTTATCCTGCACAAGCACCGCGATCTCGGCGGTACGGCACTCGAGGGTCTTTCCCATCCGATGCTCGAAACCGATACGGCGTGGTCCGTCTACGGCTTTACCTACCCAAACTATCTCGCTGAACTCGGAGCCGATGCGCAGACTGAAATTGCTAACCATTCCAGTCTCGATCGCGCGATGCGCGATGCGTTCCGCAAGCTGCGCCGGTTTCTGATGACGGTGCATCGAATGAGCGAAGACGAGGCGATCTCGCTGATGTCGGTCGGGGCCGATTTCGGCGTGACCCAGGTGGTCGATGCCAATTGGGGCGTCCACGGCACGATCCGGAAGAACGTCTTCAGGTGCGATTGAAACGCCGAGGGAATGGAACCTGAGAGCCCAAAACGATACCCAGGGGTTGCAGACCCCCTAGCCAGGGGTTGTGTTTGGTGGCCGCCGGGACGCCGCGCGCCGCGTCTTTGGCACGGAGGTTGCTTCGATTCCCCTGTTTGGGGTCGATGTATGAGCTACCGCCCGTTCACGAGTGAATCCTATTCCGAAGACGACCGGCTGGAAGCGTGGCGGGATGTTCTGGGCGCCGTAGGTCTGCAGCTATCGGCGGGATCGGCCGTGCACACCGGGCATGCGACGGCATCACGCCGCAACGCCGAGGGCATCGTGCTGGCGCGGCTGGCGGCGGGCTCGCAGACCGTATCGCCGTTGCCGCATCTCGCCGACGACGTGCCGATCGTGCTGTTGCCAATCGAGGACGGCGTCACACTGCGAACAGCTACGGGCCATCAGATCCTCTCGGTCGGGCAGCTGTTGTTGTTGCCGCGAAGGGGCGACTGGAGTGTGGCTTTCCAGCGTGACATGCGCGCCGTGGTCTTGTCGGTGACATCGGATGCGTTTCATGGCCGCAAAGTAAGCAAGCCGGTATTCGACGAGGTACGGGTACTGGCGCCCGGCGGTTTTACCGAGGTGTTTTCACACGCGCTGGAGTCGGCTGCGCGAAATCTTGAAACGCTCTCCGATTCGGAATGGGACGCTGTCGCCCAGAGCCTCGCCGACCTGCTGCCGACGTTCGTACGCCAACTCGTGGCGCCGACGACCGAAGCCGGCGGCACGGCGACGCAGGCGGCGATCCTTCACCGGCTCTGCCAAACGATCGAACGCAAACTTGATGATCCCGATCTCACGCCGGCAAGGGTAGCGAACGCCGAAGGAATATCCGAGCGGTATATGCAAAAGCTGTTTGAGGGCTCGGGATCAAGCTTCACGCATTATTTGCGCGAGCGTCGCTTGCAGCGGACGTCGGCGGAACTGTCGAATCCAGCTGAGGCGCACCATTCGATCTCGGAAATCGCCTACCGCAACGGCTTCAACGATTCCGCGCATTTCAGTCGCGTGTTTCGCCATCGGTTCGGGCTTTCGCCGCGCGAATTTCGTCAGCAGGAAATCGAGCGAACGGCGGTCTCTTCTGTCGCGGCAGGTCAGCGCGGCTGGCCGCAGCAGGCGCTCGCACAGCTGCGCGGCAATCAGCCACTGGCGAGCCCGCGAAAGAGCGAGGCACCCGCGCAAGCAGATATGGTTCCCCCGAGCGCGGAAGGTGAGCGCCGCCACCATCACCTTTCGGTGGAGGCCATGCGCGTGCATTGGGGATATTTCGGCCGGTCGCTGCAGCCGCAGACCGAGATCGATTCTGGCGATACGATAACGATCGAAACCCTGACGCAGCATGCGTCCGACGATCCGGAACGGATGATCGCAGGCGATGTCGGGGCCGAAAGCGTCTTTCGCTGGACGCATGACGCCAAGAATGTCGACCGGCGTGGCGCCGGGCCAATGGATGCATCCGTTTACGGTCGCGGTGCCGGCGAAGGATTCGGGGTGCACATTTGCACGGGGCCGGTGGCGGTGAAGGACGCGCAGCCCGGCGACGTGCTTGAGGTGCGTATCCTCGACATCGTGCCGCGGCCGAGCCGAAATCCCAAGTTTGAGGGTCAGGTGTTTGGCAGCAGCGTCGCAGCATGGTGGGGATATCACTACAACGAGTTACTCGCCGAGCCGAAACCGCGGGAGGCAGTGACGATCTACGAGATCCACTTCGCGGGGCGCGAAGGTGATCATCACGCCGAGGCGCCTTATGCGCGCGCCCTCTATTCCTATCGCTGGGAACCGCAAACCGATCCGTTCGGCGTGGTCCACAACACCTACGACTATCCCGGCGTGCCGGTCGTTCCAGGTTCCGTGAAGCGACGGCACAACGTGCTCGACGGCATTCGTATCCCGCTGCGGCCGCATTTCGGGGTGATCGCGGTCGCACCGCGCGAGGTGGATTTCGTCGACTCGATTCCGCCCTCGTATTTCGGCGGCAATCTCGACAACTGGCGTCTTGGTAAGGGATCGACAATCTATCTGCCGGTTTCGGTGCCGGGAGCCTTGTTCTCGGTCGGCGATCCGCACGCGGCGCAGGGTGATGGCGAATTGGGCGGCACCGCCATCGAATGTTCGATGACCGGCACTTTCCAGATCGTCCTTCACAAGAAAGCCGATCTGGCCGGCCGCGTCTTCGCGGACCTGACCTACCCCCTGATCGAGACGGAGACCGACTGGGTTTTGACCGGATTCAGTCATCCGAACTACCTCGCTGAGTTCGGCGCAAAAGGACAGAGCGAGGTCTATGCGACATCCTCGCTTGATCTCGCGATGAAGGATGCATTCCGCAAGATGCGCCGCTTCCTGATGAACATCAAAGGGCTGAGCGAGGACGAAGCCATCGCGTTGATGTCATCAGCGGTGGATTTCGGCGTGACGCAGGTGGTGGATGGCAATTGGGGCGTTCATGCCATCCTGAGCAAGCGCTTGTTTGAAAATGTCTCTTGATCGTAACTAGCGGGGGCAGCGTCCGTTGAAATTCCACATGATTGCAGGTGGGCCGAGACCCGTAGCGCCGTTTAGCCATGCGGTCGAAGCCGACGGCTTCGTCTTTGTCACTGGACAAATGCCGGATACACCCGATGCGCCCGGTGAATTGCCTTGTGCTATCGAGGAGCAGACCCGTGCCGTCATGGAAAATCTGAGATTGGTCCTGACTGGGCTCGATCTCTGTTTCGAACACGTCGTCATGGTGCGGATATATTTGACACGCTTTCGGCAAGACTATTCAGCTATGAACAAGGTCTATCGAGATTATTTTGCACATGACCGCTTGCCCGCCCGGACCTGCGTCGGTGTAACGGATCTTGCGTATGACGCCCTGATCGAAATCGACCTTATCTGCCGACGACCCGGTCCCCAACTAGAGCCG
>JAXDQI010000017.1:0-3094 GCA_034667965.1 Gammaproteobacteria bacterium | reverse complement strand
CTCAGGCGCAGGTATCGGCCGGGAACGTGCGTGCGCTCGCGGTGATGTCGGCTACGCGTCAGCCGGCCATTCATGACGTGCCGACCATGGCGGAGGCGGGTACGTCTGGAATCGAGGGCGGGCCCTGGTTCGGGCTGATGGCGCCGGCGAGCACACCCAGATCAATCATCGATTGGCTCAATGCAGAAGCCACAAAGGCGTTTACATCGGGCGACCTCAGAGCCCGGCTCGAGGTGCAGGGATTGACGCTTCCACTCGGAAGCCCTGAGGACTTCGCGCGGCATATCGCGGCCGAGACCGTGCGCTGGGGTAACGTCATCCACAAGGGCAACGTCAAAATCGAATCGCACTGACGTCGGCGCGGAGCGTCCTGAGCCGGTTGAGCCGGCGTCAGGACGCTGGCTCATTCGGTGCGATGAGGCAATCGACAAATGACCGAAGCGAAAGTCATCTTCAACGACGGTGCCGCCTACGAACGTTTTATGGTTCGCTGGAGCCGCTCGGTGGGTCGCATTTTTCTCGATTGGTTAGCGACGCCGCGGGATCGTCATTGGCTCGACGTTGGATGCGGGACTGGGGCTTTCACAGAACTCGTCTTTAACACATGCTCTCCCGCACGGCTGGTTGCCGTCGACCCAGCCATTGATCAGATCGAGTATGCGCGCAGGCAGCCGATTGCGCAGAACGTAGAGTTCAGAGCGGCAAACGCAACGGAGTTGCCGTTCCCAGACGGCCACTTCCATATCGTAACGTCTGCACTGGTTATCAATTTCATATCTGACCGCCCTCGCGCTCTGCAGGAGATGCGGCGCGTTGTGAGACCGGGAGGGCTCGTTGCGCTCTACGTGTGGGATGTGGTCGCGGGGCTCGGGCCAAGCTGGCCGATTGCGCAGGGCCTGCGGTCCGTCGGCATCTCACCGCCGCAGATGCCGGGAGGGCACGATTGTACACTCGAGGCGCTGCACTCCTTGTTCGAGCAGACGGGATTACAATCGACCGAGGTGCGGCAGATCGAAGTTGAATCGACTTATCGCGATTTCGACGAACTCTGGACGTCGCAGACGCAGGCATTCAGCCCCATGGGCCGCTGCATCGCTGCGCTCAGCGAGGCGGACCGCGTGCGCCTTCGCGCAACGGTCGCTGCAATTGTTCCGGTAATGCCCAACGGCAGCATGAAATACACAGCCCGTGCCAACGCGCTCAAAGCGCAAGTGCCTCGAGAACATCTGTAAACAACGTTACGACCGGATTGGCATGTGCGGAGAATGCCGGGATAGCCATCACGCGCAGGTCGTGCTCGACTATATCCGGCAGAACGGCGCCTCGTTCTTCCCTGATCTCGTGGAAGGCTGCGGGCTGTTGCGCTCTCAGGCCGAGGAAGCTCTTGCCCAACTGGTCGCGGTCGGCCTTGTGACCTCCGACGCCTTCCTCGGCTTACGTGCATTGCTCGTCCCATCGAGCTTGCGCCACAGGCCGGAGCGTCGCCGCCGCGGGAGCGTCGCGTTCGGGATCGAGGATGCGGGCCGCTGGTCACTGATCCGGCGCGGCCACCTCGCAAAGGAAGATGCCGTCGAGCATCTCGCCCGCGCGCTGCTGCGCCGCTACGGCGTGGTATTCTGGCGGCTGATCGAGCGCGAGGCACCTCGGCTGCCTCCGTGGCGTGATCTCCTGCGCGTCTATCGCAGGCTCGAAAGCCGCGGCGAGATCCGCGGCGGTCGCTTCGTCGCGGGGTTGTCGGGCGAGCAGTTCGCGCTGCCCGAAGCGATTGGAGCATTGCGCGAGACACGCCGTAAACTGGAGACGGAGAGTTGGGTCGCGGTCTCGGGCGCAGACCCGCTGAACCTTGCGGGCATCCTGACGCCGGGGCCGAAAATTCCGGCGCTTGCCTCGAATCGTGTTCTCTATCGGGATGGCGTCCCGGCCGCCGCGATGGTGGCAGGCCAAGTGACGTTCTTCATCAAGCTTGATCCAGCAACAGAATGGCAGGCGGAGAACATCATGCTTCGTGGTCCCGACTGCGCTCCATCTTTGGTGCCCAACATTTCCTCTGCCGAATCCGTTGAGGCTCGCTAACGTCAAGCCGCCGGCTACCCGGCTTGGCGCTGGTTCGATGCACGCGGCGGCGCCCGGAACTTCCCGACGGGGAAGGGATTAAACGCGCATGGCCCAGTTACGTCGACGAACAATCGGCACAGCGGCACGCCCATCCCGGGCGACGTCCCCTGGTCGAAGGAAGCGCGATCCCATCCGACACGCGCCGACGCTGTCCCACGGCGCGCGGCGTTGCCGCGCCAAGTTTCTCCGGCATTTTCCGAATGGCTTTCAGGACGAGACCTATCTCGACTGGGAGCGCGACTATAAATGGAACGCGCACCTCCGATGGAAGGATCAGTTCGGCGAAGAGCGCTTCCGCAGTCTCCTGAAGTCAGGCGACCATGCTTCCATTGCCGCAGACGCTGTCGCCATCGAGGCGCGCACCAATCTTCTGTTTTCGTTCGAAAAGATGGCGCTGCGTGATGCCGTCAAGTCGCCCACCGGCGCGGAGGCCTTCGCGCGCGGCCTCTATGACCTACTGCATGGTGCAGGCGACGCTGGTCAACGCTTCGAGTCCTGGTGCGGGGTGCTTGCAGGGCTGCCACGGCGCCAGACCCGCGTCCTCACCTGGCCCGTTGCCACCGTGTTCGGATTTCTTGCCCAACCGAAAATCCATTTCTTCTTGAAGCCGAACGTGACCCGAAGCGCCTTCTCGCAATACGGCTTGCCATTTGCCTATGTATCGCGCCCAAACGGTACGACCTATTCGGAGTTGCTGGCATTGACTCGCACGGTCAAGCGGGACCTCGCCGCGAAGCGCCCCCGCGACCTCATCGATATTCAATCGTTTCTGTGGGTCCAAGGTTCGGACGAGTATCCGGACTGACCGCGCGGGCCTTTGCGCCGTGGCTCCTCCACACCATATTTGTGATGCCGGTATGAATGTTGCGTAGAGATCATGTCCAAACGGCTAGCCTTATTCGCCACGAACGAAATGCCCGAAGGGCTTCACTACCAGCCTGAATTTCTCAGCGATGAGGAAGAGCGCGAGCTCATCGAA